>JADFPE010000051.1 GCA_022562495.1 Acidobacteriota bacterium | reverse complement strand
GGCACGATCATGTCCGTGGGCCGGCGTCACGACATCGCGGCGATAGCGGCGCGTCACGACGTGGCGGTCGTCGAGGATGACAGCTACGGGTTCTATGCCGATGACGCGCCGCCGCTCGCCAGTATGGCCGCGGGACCGAGCTACTTCATCAGCAGCGTGTCGAAGAGCATCGTGCCGGGCGTGCGTATCGGGTATCTGCGGGTGCCCGAGGGGATGGGCGAGCGGATCAACGCCGCGATCTTCGCCAGTACCGTGATGGCGTCGCCGCTCACCGCCGAGCTCGTCGGGGCGTGGATCGATGACGGGCTGGCCGACCGCGTGGTCGAGTGGAAACGCCGGGAAATTGCCGCGCGACAGACCCTCGCCAGACGACTGCTGCCGGCGGAACTGCTGGCGGGCGACCGGACCAGTCCGCACCTCTTCCTCTCGTTGCCAGCCCCGTGGCGCGCACCCGACTTCGTCGCACAGGCCCGGGCCCGTGGGGTCGGCATCACCGCCGCCGAGGAGTTCGTAGTCGGCCGGGCCGAGGCGCCGCACGCTGTCCGGATCTGTCTCGGCATGCCCACCCGCGCCAGCCTAGAGCGTGGCCTGTCGATGCTCGCGGACATGTTGGTCTCCCCCCCCGAGCCTTGTGGCCTCGCAGTCTAAGCGGAAGTTCCCCGGGCCCGATTAAGCTCTATCACGACGGAAGCCAGAGATTCTAGATTCACAGGAGGAGATCTCTGCAGTTTCTGCCTGCAATATGTAGGCATGCAATTATTTGTTATAGACTTTATTTAATGTATAAATATGGTATGATGTGGGCATGCACATCCACATCGTGCCCAACCGCCGCGCGAGCCCCACGGTGCTGCTGCGCGAATCCTACCGTGACGGCACGTACGTCCGGAAGCGCACCCTGGCCAATCTCTCCAGTCTGCCGGCCAGCCAGATCGAGCTGATCCGTCGCGTCCTCAAGGGCGAGACGCTCGCCGGCCTCGACGACATCTTCGAGATCGTGCCCGGCGGCTCGCGCCTGCACGGCCACGTCCACGCCGTGCTCACCGCCATGAAGCGGCTGGGCTTCGCGAGCCTCATCGGCTCGCGTCCCTCGCGACAGCGCAATCTTGTCGTGGCGATGGTCGCCTCCTACATCCTGCGCTCTCAGTCGAAGCTGGCGACCACGCGCTGGTGGCACACCACGACCTTGCCCGAGATGCTCGGGGTCACCGATGCTGACGAGGACGAGCTCTACGACGCGATGGATTGGCTGCTCGCGCGACAAGGTGGCATCGAGAAGAAGCTGGCCGATCGCCATCTCGCAGGCGACGCCATGGCGCTGTACGACCTGAGCTCGAGCTATTTCGAGGGAGTGACGTGCCCGCTGGCTGCGCTGGGACACAATCGCGATGGCAAGAAGGGCAAGCTGCAAGTCAACTACGGCCTCCTGACCAACCGCCACGGGATTCCGGTGTCGGTCTCGGTGTTTAAAGGCAACACCGGTGATCCCAAGACCTTGTTGCCACAGGTGGAAAAGGTCCGAGACGTGTTCGGGATCGAGCGCTTCGTCATGGTCGGTGACCGTGGGATGATCACGCAGACGCAGATCGAGATGTTGCGCGACCTCGAGGGCATCGACTGGATCGGTGCCCTGCGGCCCGAGGCCATTCGCAAGCTGGTCGAGACCGGTGCCGTGCAGATGGGCTTGTTCGACGAGCGGAACCTGTTCGAGATAACCCACAGCGAGTTTCCCGGCGAGCGGCTGGTCGCCTGTCGCAATCCCGAGCTGGCCAAGAGCCGAGCCCACACGCGCCACGCGCTCATCGAGGCCACGGCCGGCGAGCTCGACACGGTCACGGCCATGGTCGGCCGCGGTCGGCTCACGGGCACAGAGGCCATCGGAGCTCGGGTTGGCAAAGTGCTCGACGGGTACACGATCGGCCGGCACTACACGGTCGAGCTGAACGACGATGCCTTCGCGGTCACTGTCGACGAGCATGAGGTGCTGGCCGACGCCATCGGTGATCTCGAGGCCACGTCGGAGCGTGCCGCCAAGCGCGTCGCCCGGTGCCGCACGCACATGGACGCTATCGCGGCCAAGCTCGACAGGGTTCGCGAGGCCGTTGCCCACGGGCGACTGCACGGCAAGGACGCCATCGGGATGCGTGTGGGAAGGGTGATCAACAAGTACAAGGTCGCCAAGCACTTCACGCTGGTCATCGGTGAGAATGGCTTCGACTACGAGATCGACCAGAGCAAGGTGGCAAGCGAAGCGGCGCTCGACGGGATCTACGTGATCCGTACGAGCCTGCCCGACCAGCGTATGACGGCCGAGCAGGTGGTGCTCAGCTACAAGCTGCTCAGCCAGAACGAACGCGCGTTCCGCTCGATGAAGACCGTCGATCTGAACGTCAGGCCGATTCGTCACCGGCGCGAGCACCGAGTGCGGGCCCATATCTTCTTGTGCATGCTGGCCTACTACGTCCAGTGGCACCTGATCGAGGCGTGGCGGCCGTTGCTGTTCTGCGACGAGGACACCGCGGCCAAGGCCCGGCGTGATCCGGTGGCCCCGGCCACGCGCTCGCCTGCGGCGCTGGCCAAGGCGCACACCAAGCGTCTGGCCGATGGCAGCGAGGTCCACAGCGTGCGCACCCTGCTCGAGTGCCTCGGCGGGATCGTCCGCAACCGGTGCCGTCGCACCGGTGCCACGGAGCAGGAGTCGACGTTCGACATGGAGACCGCGCCCGATGCCACACAGCGCCGAGCCTACGAACTGCTCGAAGCGATCAGCGTGTAGACAGCAGCCTGTACCCTCGATGGCTTAGATCTTCTCGATATTACGGGGAAATTCGCTCTTTCTGTTGGGGAACTTCCGTCTAAGTGGTCCCGGTCATAATTACGGTAACGCACCGAGGGCGGCGCCGCGCCACCCTCGGTGCTATGCGTGACGTCACCGCGGACCGCTGGAGGAGCTCCCGCACAAGAGCGGTCACCCGGGCCCGCTGACGGCCCAGGCCGATCGTGAGCATGTCGGCGGGCCCGTGCTCGAGGGCGCACGGGCCCAGGAGCAGCATTCGCCTGCCGAGCTGTTCGCGCGCCAGCTGCGCGAGCCGCCCCTGCCTCGGACCGTCCCCCCCGGTCGGCACACACACATCCGCACGCGACAGCGTTGGCCCGCCTGGACGGGTCGGGCCGAGCGGATCTGATCCGTTGAACGAGCCTACCCGTAGTCACGCGCTGCCAACAGTCATGCGGGGCCAGTTCGTCGGTCGCTTGTTCACGTAACTAACACTCCCACAACAAGATAGCCAGTCACACATCGCTCACCTCCCCGTGACCTCAGCGTCATTGAGGTACCTGGCGCGTAGGCAGAGACTGGGTTCAGCGAGGCCGCTCGTGGACGGCGGCCGCCGCCATTCCGTGGATCCCGATCCTGCCCACAGGACGAGACCGCTATGCCAGCACACCTGTATCGTTTGTCACGGCTGCGACACCTGCTCGTTGGCGGGCTCGCAGGTCTCGCCTGTCTCACCACATGTGCCGATGCCGGCGCAGCGCCTGTTGCCACCTTGCGAGTCACCGTCTTCGACTACGCGGCGCTGCCCGCTGCCGACCTGAAGCTGATACTAGCGACCGTCGATCGATTGCTCGGCGACGTCGGGCTGACGGTGCGATGGGCGCACTGTCTTCCCGGTGCAACGTCGGCACCGCCGGTCTGCACCGCGCCGCTCGAGCCTGATGGCCTGGCGCTGCAAATGCTGGCGGCGGCCCCCCCCCATGTCCGACCCGGCCGCGGCACCCACGCTCGGCTTCGCCGTGCTGGACGAGGCCGGCGCCGGGGTGATGGCGAGCGTCTATCTCGATCGGGTCGAACGTCTCGGACGGGCGTCGTCGGTTGAGCCGGGGTGGCTGACCGGTCTGGTCGCGGCGCACGAGTTGGGGCACCTGCTGCTCGGCACGGCCGGTCACGGAGACCACGGCGTGATGCAGGCCGGGTGGTCGGTGCGGGACCTGCAGCGCGGGCCGACGACCGCCTGGCGTTTCTCGCCAGACGAGGGTGCGCGGTTGCGCATCGCGGCGCGTGCACGGCAGTAGGTCGCGGAGATGCCATCGACACCCGGAACGACCTACAACCTCCTCCATCTGCTGACGGTATTACCGCAGGTCTCCACCTGTGTGTGGTTCGGTGGCACCGCTCCGGGTTCAGACGCTATTGGGCATGGAAGCGCCGAGGGTCGTGTCTGGGGTGAGGGGCGTTAGCGGCCCGTGGTGAAAGCCCCGCTGCATTCGAACGGCGCTGCATCCCGGTTGCCGGCGTTGCTTCTCGGTCGAATACAGGCCGGTATTCTCCCTCGGCGCGCCTTGTACCGGCCGTGCGCGGCATTGCCACGACGGTTCTCGGTGCGACGCGGGGTTTCACCACGGACTGTTAGGTCCGGACGCCTGCCACGAAGAACCGGATGCGGTCCTTGGTCCGAGACGACAGGTCAAGGAATTCCACGCCAACGCCCTGACCGGCGAGGCTGTTCCGTACGACGACGGTGGACATGATGGACTCCGGGTCGTCCGGAAGGCAAAACTTCACATTCATCACGGAGCCGACCGAGTACAGGCCACGTATGTGAAGACACGCTCCGGTGGCACTCAGATTCCCAAACGGTTTATCTAGCCTGGCAAATATGCCGTCCTGACCAAGCCACACCTCGGTGTCGAGGCTGACCCGCGGGTACCGCCGCTTCTCCTCGAGCGGCCTTCCCTCGGGGCCGAGGGCGGTGCCGGGCTGCAAGGGCATCAGTCGATTGTCACGAGGCATTTCAGCTCCTCGACCCAGTGCTCGTGCAACGCGTTTGGTAACTGGGTCCCGGGTCGGCTACGCTGTCCCGGTCGACAGTGACACAGCAGTTCGGGTACTTCCGCACGGCACTCTGTGTCAGTGACTGTCCAGGCGAAGCGACCCGTCACAACCTGCCTATCGTCACGTGCGAGGGCGAGGTGCTCGGCGCCGCGAAGGTGGAGCCGGTCACTCGAGCCGTATCTGGGTGACACCGAGCACACGGCGACTCTCCCGCTCCTGGAGAAACGCCACCAATCGTAGGCTCCCATCTTGCCAGTCAGGGTCCAGCGCAAGCTGTGCTGCCGCAGTAAAGCGATCCGGGGCGGGCATGGGCAGCGTATCGATCTTCTCCAGTCGTCGAACAACGGCGGTGTGCCGGAGCCGTCGGTTGGCGTTCTCGCCGCGGCGCACATCGGTCGCGAGCCCGTCTTCAGTGACGGCAAGCCAGAGGTCTGCCTCGCCACGCGTACCGAGGCGCGCGACGCCGGAGATTGTCACCTCCACGCGCACCACGTTCCGACTGCCGCCCCGGGTCATGGCCAGCGCGATCTCCGCTTTCGGCGCGACCGCGGCGCGAGCGATGGCCTGTCGCGCGATGTCGCGCTGACTCCCGACGAACTCCGTCTGTCCATCGACGACCATCTGAGGCGTGTAGAGTCCGGTGCCCAGCACCTCTGCGTACTCCTGCTGCCGCTCGGTAAACATCGGCGCGGAGAACGGGTCGCGCCAGCCCAGCCCGTTCCAGTACTCCACGTGCTCGCTCAGCGGAATCACCAACGCCTCGGCGACGAACTGCTGCTCGTCGAGCAGCATCAGCAGCGCATCCGCAGGCGGACAGCTCGAGCAGCCCTCGGATGTGAACAGCTCGACGAGCACCGGCGTGCGAGGCGGGTCGGACGCCGGGCGACCCGGCTGCACCCATGTGCTCCCCCACAGCAGGCCCGAACAGCCCAGGACGCACACGCCCGCAATAGCCCAGCGAGGGGAAGGGACGCGGGTCGTGCCGTGCGTCAAAGACATCGCGGGGACGAAAATGAAACGATTATACCCCTGGGGTCCGCGCAAGAATAGGTTCCTATTCTGGGGCGTCGAGGCGCCCGGCTGGTAAGGCGCGAGGAGAGAGCATGCGGGCAGTATTCGACCGACGAGCAACGCCGCCAGACGGGATGCATCGGCGACCGAAAATGGGAAGTTATTCTTGCGTGGGCCCCTAGGTGGACGATGACGGTATGAGCGCGCGTGAAGCCCGTGTGGTGCTGCGAACCGGCACCCTGTTGCTGGGGGTGCTGCTCTCTGCGCCGAATGCGGTCGCGCAGGAAGCCCCCCGGACGCAACAGCCGCCGCCGCCAGCCGGCGGATGCGCACAACGTACGCTGGGGCCAACGCTCGACCCCATCGGTGGCGAGCGTATCGGCCGCGTCGAGCTATCGTGCCTCCCGTCGGCCCGACACCTCGGCGCCGTGTTCGATGTCTGGTTCAACCACGTCGTCAACCAGCAGATCGGCGGCGGCGGCATGGCGTTCTTCGACCCGCTGCGGCTCAGCTCTCATGGACGTTCCTGGCGGCAGACCCGCTTCCATCTCAACGGGGTCGAGATCACCGATCCGGCTCGTCCGGGCGAGCCGCTGTTCGAGCTGCCGTATGCGGCGTGGGACGGTCTGGAGTATCGATCGCTCTGGACCGCTCGCCCCGGGATCGATCTGGACTTCCGTGCCGAGACTCCGACCCGGTGGTTGCTGAGGGGAGCGACCGGCATGAACATCGGGGGCGGCACCTGGATCCCCAGGGGGCTCCTGGACCGGGAGCCGGCGACCGAGCACGGCGCAACCCCCGAGCGTCGCCGGCTGCGGGCGGTCGCGGAGCTGTCCTTGGGGCGCACGTGGCAGCTCGGACAGACCGGGCGGCTCCGTCTCATCGGATCTGTCGTCGAGCACGAGCACCGCTACCCGACGTTGCGCTCGAGCGACGGGCGGAACATCGTCGACCGCGCCCGACGTGGCACGTTCGCCTTGCGCTACCGTCTCGATGACGGCCGGACACAGATCAGCACGACCGTGTTTGGCCAGACCAACAACCGTTCGCACGAGGGCGCCCAGTACCGCTGGGAGCGGCCCTTGACCCTGCAGACATCGAGTCGAGCGTGGGGCGCGCATCTCCGATGGGCACGTCCGACAGCGCATGTCTCCTTCTTCGCCGGGGTGACCGCGCGCGTCGATGACGAACGTAACCGTCACGAGACACCGTTCGTGCGGGATCTCGAGTCCGCATGGATGTATCTGGCGAGGCCCCGAACCGCCGAAGATCTCGAGCGCAGACGGTTTGACGCGGGCGCGGACTGGGTGTGGCACGGCTGGCGGCTACGGATGCGTGGGGCACACACCCGCATCGATATCGACGCTCAGACCGAGTCGATGCGGGGCGTCTCGTATCTCCGCGGACCCACGCGCGGACAATCGGCGGCCCAGTCACTGGAGCTTGTGGCCCCTGGCCTCCATCATGCGCTGTGGGGGCGCGAGGCCAGAGTGGACGTGGAGCGCGACCTTCGACTCGGCGGTGTGACGTTCCAGGTGGTCACGGCCCTGGACTACTCGGCGGTGGGGGCACGACGTGGCTCCCAGCTCGGCTACTGGTCTCCCGCCCTCGGGGTAGCAGTCAGGGCGCCATGCGGCCGTGCCGAGTGCTTCGCCTTGATCCGGCGCGAGCCGCTGTCGCTGACGCGGGAGGTGAGCGAGTTCCTGAGTCCGGAGGGCGCGTCGACGACCCACGTCTGGAACGATGACGGCGACCTGGTGCCCGAGCCGGGCGAGGCCGGGAGGCTCCTGGCCAGACACGGCGGCGCATTTCACACGATGAGCGCCGATCTCGCCAGGCCCAGCGACCGTCATTTCGCGTTCGGCATGCGCACCCCGCAGCTCGGTGCCTTCCGCGCGGTCGTCACCGGGATCGGCCGGTGGTTGACCCGGCGCTACACGGTGCGCCTGTCCGATCCCTCGGTGTACTCGCCCATCGACGTGCAGACCGCCGCGGGCCAGCGTGTGACCGCGTACGCCAAGGACCTGTCGAGAGCCGGCGAGGAGACCTACGTGCTCGTCAACGATCCGGACCGGTCGCGGTACCTGGGCACGGAGATCCAGCTGCACACCGAGTCCACGCGGCGCTGGTTTCTCAACCTGTCCGCGTCGGGCTACTGGGTCGTGAGCAACGCGCCGTTCGGGAGCTTTGCCGACCGGAACGATCCGGGTGCAATCGATGAGATCACCGCAGACCCGAACGCACGTGTGAACATGCGTGGCCGCACCGACAACGATCGCGCGTATGGAGCGACACTCCTCGTCGGCCGAGAGCTGGTGTCTGATTTGTGGGTGTCCACGGCGACGCGATATCTCGACGGTCAGCCGTTTGCGCGCATCGACATGGTCGAGACGCTGCCACAAGGACCGACGGCGATCATGGCGACGCAGCGCGGGACCCCCGGACCCCGACATACGGCCCACATGACGACGGACCTCCGTGTGTCGTATCTCTGGCGCGCCAACGACCGGAATACGCTGTCGGTGATGCTCGACGTGTTCAACCTGCTCGGCTCAGGCACCGAGATTGTCGAGGACCCGCGGGCGGGTCCCGAGACCTTTCGCCGCGCGTTGGAGATGATCCCGGGTCGAGCGCTCCTGCTGACGGCCGAGTGGCGCGGGCTGCGTCGCTGACACGCGGCCATCGAGCCCCCTCGTGCCCGACCGGGAATCCGTCTACCTGGGCACCCGTCAGCTCCTCGGGCGTTGCCGTCCGAACGGCCGTTGTCCGAGCGCCCGCTGCATCACCTCGTACTGGACCGACATGATGTGCCCGATCGACTGGATCCAGTAGGCGGCGTTGTGGGCTCCCGCCAACTGCATGTAGTCGAACGGGATCTCCTTCTCGAGGAGGATACCCGCCAGCTCCTTGGCCCCGGCAATGAGCCGATCCTCGGTCCCGCAATCGATGTAGATGTGCGGGAGCGCTGCTTTGGGCACCTGGTGTATCAGGACGAACGGGTCGTACGCGTCAGCGTCCTCCGCGGTGGCGTACTCCTGGCCCTCCGGTGAGCGCTCCACCTGGCTGCTGAACCCTCGGATGCCGATGAGTGGATTCGGCCGGCGGCGTCGTGCCTCTGCCGCGGCGCGCTCTTCGTCTGACAGCTGCCGTCGCTGTCGTCCTGGCTGGGCCTCGCCGCGCAGTCGAGCCGCCGCTTGTCGCGCATGCTCGAGCGCCCCGCTCGTGCTGCCGATCGAGATGAACATCTCGGGATTCCGCAGGCCAAGGCTGATCGCCCCGAACCCGCCCATTGACAGCCCGGCAATCGCGCGGCCCTCGCGCCGGGCGATCGTCCGGAAGTTCCAGTCGACGTGGTTGACCACATCTTGCACGATGTGATCCTCCCAGTTGTTGGGCTGCCCGTCTTGGTTCGGGGCCCAATTCACATACCAGGAATTCCCCGCGTCGGGCATGACGACGATGAGATCGTCGTATAGGCCGGCGTAATACGGCGAGCCGTTCGACAATCCCCAAGCGGTGTAGTTCTGGGTCAGGCCGTGCAGCAGATACAACACGGGGTACCGCTGGCTGGACGACTCGTAGTCGCGCGGCAGCAGGATGTTGTACTTCATCGTTCGCCCGACGGCCGGGCTCTCGAACTCGACGGTCCTCAGCTCCAGGCTCTGAGCCATGGCCGCCACCGCGACGACCGCGCACAGGAAGACGAACCCCGCTGTCCGCAGCATCCTCTTTGTCATCGCCTCCTACCTCCCTGGCTGCACGGTTCCCTCGTGCATGTGAATATGGTGACCGCGCCCGACACGCTGCTCCGCCTCTCTACCGCCAACTACTGCGCCGGCACGGGTGGATACCAGTCGCCGTCCCGAAATTCGATCGGCTCGCCCTGTATCGCGTCCTGGAAAGCCTGAAGGGTGGCTGCGGTATCCTGCGCGCCGCCTGGCCGGGGCCCCCGCGGATTGGTCAGCCACCTCGCATAGCCGTTGTCGTAGTGATTGAGATAGACGATCTTCGGCTTGAACGTCTTGACACACTCGGCGGCGGGTATCGGACGCATGCGGTCGACCGGCAGATTCATCGGCATGAAGGCCACGTCGATATCGCGGAGCGCCTGGATCTCGGGGACGCACTCCCCCACTCCCGCAAAAAAAATCCGCTTGCCTCCCAGTGTGATGACATAGCCGTTCGCCTCGCCCTTCGGATGCACGGGCCGTCCGGGAGTCAGGTCGTACGCCGGGATCGCTTCCACCGAAATACCGGCGAAGACGCCCGTCTGGCCGTTCGACAGCACGCGGCCGTCAGCAAACTTTGCCTGAGCCGTCGCCGTCAGCACGACCGGCGCGCCAGGCTTGCGCAGCTGCTCGATCGCTGTCGGATCCAGATGGTGCCCAGGGTCATCGGTCACGAGGATGAGATCGGCCGGTTTGGCCTGAGACAGATCGCCTGCGCTCCACGGATCGACCTGAATCACCGTGCCGGCGTGCTCCACCTGCACGCTCGCGTGGACGATCGGCGTGAAGACGATATCGCCGCCCTCGGCGCTGATCCGGTCTGACGACTGCGCCGACAGCGAGACGCAGCTCAGCAGAAGTACCGTCGTCGCAATGGACAGGCGCATGGAGGAACCTCCCTTGAGGGGCCCGTAGACGGGCGGCTGGGTTCTAGAGCGTCCCGTGTCGAATGTGCGTGTCATGGCACGCCATGCTACCAGCTCTTCGTCGCCGGCGTGTCTGGATCCGAGCCGAGACCGTGACCGGAAACTGGACCAGTATGCCAAAGCTGGAGCTCGTCTCGTGAGCGCTACTGCCTCGCATCGAAGGTCGCCGGCATGAGCGAGCGCACCTGGATTCCCCAATGCTCTCCCGCACGGGTCACGATCCAGAGCGCCGGGACCGTCCAGTAGCGGGTGCCGTTCGGGTGCCAGCGTGTGAACGTCAGCTCCATGTGGACTTTGTTCCGCGTGACGATGCTCGCGTTCAGCGCATCGATGGTGCTCATGTGCCAGTTCTCGCGCTGCCGCATCTGGTCGAAATTCGGCCGCGGTCCATCGCCGGCGTCCTCGGCCACCGCGAACCGGCCCGCCGTCATGAAGATGTGCGGGTAGTTCAACGTCTCGAGCGTGCCGTCCGCGTCGCCGGCATTGAAGGCGGTGAAGAAATCGAGGACCGCCTGGCGGGCCCTGCTCACGATCTCGGCGCGCTCGTCCGTATCGAGGTCCGCCGGGGACGCTGCGCCGGTGCGCAGCTGCACGCCCCAGCGGTCGTCTCGCTTCGTCAAGATGTAGAACACTCGGGAGCTCAGGTACCGTGTCCCGTCAGCCCGGTACCGGCTAAAACCGATCTCCGCGTGTACTTTGTCAGGCGATGACTTGACCACGGTGTACGAGTCGAAATCGAAGGAGCTGCGGTGCCACCCCTCACCTGCCTGCATCTGGTCGAACCCCTGCGAAAAATCTTCAGGTCGACTGTCGATGACCAGCGCTCCGCCGCCCGGCACCGAGACGAAGGGAAAGTGCAGCGCCTGGCGCAGATTAGCGTCGTCCGCGGTGTTCCACTCCGTGATGAACGCGTCCAGCGCCTGCTTGGCGGCAGCCTCGGCCGCCGCGTCTCTCGCGTCGGCATCTCGCACCTGCGCACCTCCAATCGCCCCCTGCGCCAGAAATGCGAGGGCTACTGCACCCCGCAGAACACCCATTCGATGCATCCTTCCCCTCCCATCGCCGTCGGGTTAGCTAATACCGGAACAAATACGAGATCTTGGTGAAAAACGCCCGGTTCGTGCGCTCGAGCCGCGTAGTCGGGAAGAACCCCTCGTCGATCTGGCTCCCCTGCTGATAGCGGTCATCGTACCCGAGAAACGCAACCGTGCCCGCGTTGATGCGATAGGTCAGCAGCAGGTTGTTCCCCAGCGTACCGCTGAGCGTGTTGTGCTCCAGGATATGACGGAACAACAGACGGTCGGTGAACTGGTAGGTCGCCCGCCAGCGGTAGATCTGCACGTCGAAGACTTCCGTGTCGTTGGCGGGATCGACAAAGCGGCTGAAGATGCCCCGCAGCTCCGCGCTAAAACGTGACGTCGGCCTCAGATACAGGGAGACGTTCCCGTTGGTCGAGCGGCCGAGAAACGGGCTGTCGCCGAAGAAGACTCCGTCGCCCCCGTTCGCGCTGACGATCACCGACACGAGCCGGCCGCTGAGGAGACCGAAGAAGGAATACCCCGTCTTGCGAAAATTGATCCCGCCAAACCGCTCCAGTTCTCGGCTGACCCCCCCGGAGAACCGCAGGTTCCGGACGAACTCGAAGTTCACGTTCCCGCGGAACTGCTCGTCTTCCAGCTCGCCCGCATGGTTGTAGTTGCGCAGATAGCTGACGCTGGGGCCCCAGCTGAGGAGCGTGCCCTCGGGCCACCATCTGTACGCCACGTTCGCGTCCGTCCGCCGGATGTCCACGCGCGGGACGAACCCGGTCTCGGTTCGAAAGTCCGGGTCGATGCTGCTGTGGGACACCGAGTAGCTCAGGTTGCGTGCCTGGCGCGTGAAGTCGAGCTCGAAGACCGGACCGCTCAGACGACCGTGCAGCTCGTCCTGGTGCTCCGAGGCGACAGCCAGAAAGCTGACCTGGTGGGTGCGCCCGAGGCGGAACCGACCATCCACACCGCCCACTCGGCTGTAGTCCTCCCCGAACTCCCGAGCGGTCGCGATGGCGCCTACGTACGATTCGGCATACAGGTCGTAGCGCACCCGTCCGATGAGCGACTGGGCGGTGCGGCCGAAGCCAGGGGCACTCGAATCGTCGAGACGGCCCGGCGCTTCGTCGTCGGCCAGGAACACCCCGAGCGTCGTTTTGCCCGCCTTCCCGGTGAGCTTGGCGCCAAAGCGCGGGTCGACGACCGTCCGCGTGTGGACCAGGGTGAGCGGTGTGGCCGCCGAAAAGATCTCCTGCCCCTCGAGAAAGAACGGACGCTGTTCAGAGAAGAACAGCGCAAACCGCTGGTTCACCTCGATCTGCGGACGGTCAGACTCGATCTGTGAGAAATCGGGGTTGTAGGTGAAGTCCAACGTGAGATTCGACGTGATGCCGTACTTGATGCCGACCCCAGTCTGACCGATCGGATCGCCCTCCCTGAAGCGGCCGTCCGTCGTGTTGAGCGCACCGGTCTGCACCCCCGTGAAGGTCGGCAGGATCTCGAGATTCCGACTCGTCGACAGGTCGGTCAAGCCCTCCAGCACCCCCATCTGCGTCAGCTGACCGGCGATGTCGCGGGAGACCGGTGACCAGACGAGCGACTCCGACTTGTCGCGGATATTACGCGTGAGCTGCAGTCCCCATCGATGGGGCTGGCCGGCGGCCCGCGACGGATACCGCAGGCTCTTGAACGGAATCGCCATTTCCGCGGTCCACCCGTCGTCGACGAGTCCGCCGCGCACGTCGAACAGCGCATCCCAGGACCGGTCACCGCGAATGCCGAAACCACTCGAGCCGGGCCCCCCGCCGCCCCCGCCGCCGCCGGAACTGGAGCTGCCCCGGTTCGAGCCGCTGCTCGACCGCCCCACGCTGCTGCGGCTCCGGCTCGAGCCGCCACCCCCGGCGTTCACGATCGCGTCACTCGCCACGCCGTAGCCGTTCACCGAAAACATGTAGGCCCGCTGCTGGTCGAGGAACGGGTCCAACAGCACTGCCATCTGGTCGTCGCCGCCTCCCGAGTCGCGCTCTGCCCGGTTCGCACGGATGATCCCCGGGTCGGCGTAATGGGCGTAGAACGCGAGATAGAGGTTGTCGCTGTCATACGCGAGCCAGACCTCGGTCGCCTCGGTCGCGGGGGCGCCCTCGACCGGGCTCGTCTGGACGAACGCCGTGATCGGCGTCACGTCCCGCCAGACCGGATCATCCAACCGGCCATCGATCACGGGAGGCTGCAACGTCCGGACCGCGATTGCCCTCGGACGGCCCGTGACCGCGAAGCCCCCACCGCCACTCCGACCCGGCGCAGCAGCCATCGGGGCGCCGCCCGCTGTATCCGTCGGCAAGACAAGCCGTCCAGTGACATCGGCCGGCACGAGCGTTCCCTCTGGCGCCGCGCGTCTGTCGCGCGCGGGTGGGACTGGCGCCCGACGCACGGCCGCTCCAGGCGCGCGGTCGGGCGAGGGAGCGAGCCGCTCGGCAAGTGCCGCGACGATCTGGTCCTGCGCGGCAAAGAGGTCGCTCAGCGACCCGTCGATCTTGGCACTGTGCACGACGTCCCCGGACCGGACGTCGACGACGTGAGCCGTGATCCGGAGCCGATCGCCTACCCGCTGGTATGTGCCCCGCACGAGCAAGGTCGCGCCCAGCTGGCGGCCGATCTCGAGGGCACGCGTGTCGTCGATGCGCTCCCGGTCGACCGCGTCACGCGTCCCGAGCGCACCGAGCACCGCCGTCTGCTCCACCAGTGTGAGCCCGACCGCGGTCAGGTCGGCCGAGACCGTCTCGGCGATGCCTTCGCCGATCCAGTCATCCGCCGCGTGTCGACTGAGGTTGGCGAACGGCATGATGGCGACCAACGCGGGCTCGGCTGACGTGTCGACGCGCGCGGCTGGCGTCTGCGACTGGGCGACAGAGACCGTCAGGGTGACCAGGACACAGTGCACGTAGCACACGCACCGCGCGATGAGACGGGGGGAGGAACCGAGGCGAGATACTGGGGTCACAGGCACAAGTTGCTGAGAACCAACGGAGTATACCTGTGCTTGCGCTCCTCAGCTGAAGCTCGCACCCCCTGCGCGACCCGACCGACCCGACGACGGAAACCGGTATGATTGAGCCGGACAATCCCTTTCACGTCCTCACGGAGATACGAGACAGAGACATGAGACACAGTGCGAGGTTCCCGACCCTGTGCACGCGGTTCCGGTCGCTCGCGTGGCTACCCACCGTGTGGGTGGTAGCCCTGCTTGGCGCTCCCGGTTGCTCCTCGGATGCGGCTGTTCCGGACACCGCCGGCGCCGATACGGGGACCGTCGCGGCGGCGGCATTTACCGAGAGCGGCCTCGAGCGAATTGGCGAGGAGATTCGCGCGGACATCGAAGGCGAGCGGATCGCGGGTGCCGTCGCACTCCTGGCGTCGGCCGGCGAGATCCAGTTCTTCGAAAGCTTCGGGTCCCTCGACCGCGAGGCAGGTCACGCGATGACCAACGACGCGATCTTCGCGATGGCCTCGATGACCAAGCCGATTACCAGCTTCGCCGTGATGATGCTGCACGAAGCGGGTCATTTCGATCTCGACGACCCGGTCTCGACCTTCCTGCCCGAGCTCGGCGGTCTCGACGTCGGGGTCGAGGATGGCACCGAGGGTGGCGAGTCCGCACTCCACACGGTACCGGCCGAGCACGATATGACGATCCGTGATCTGCTGCGCCACACGTCCGGCCTGACCTACGGGCTCTTCGGCAACTCGCGGGTCGACCGCATGTATCTGGAGGCGCAGATGCTCGGCGGCAGCGGTAACACGCTGGCCGGCCTCGTGACCTCGCTGGCCGAGCTTCCGCTCAAGCACCACCCGGGTGCCCGATTCGAGTACAGCGTCTCGACCGACGTGCTGGGCCGGTTGGTCGAGGTGGTGTCCGGCATGCGCTTCGACGAGTTTCTGCAGCAGCGGATATTCGACCCGCTCGGCATGGTCGATACGAGGTTTCTGGTGCCGATGGAGCAACGTGGACGGCTGGCGCTGACCTACGCACGTGGCGACGATGGCCTCGTCCCGCAGCCCGTCGGGAGTGTCTCAGAGACGCCGTCGTTCTTGTCGGGTGGCGGCGGGCTGTATTCCACTGCTGCGGACTACGTGCGCTTTTGCCAGATGGTGCTGAATGGTGGCGAGCTCGACGGGGTCCGCCTGGCGAGCACCCAGACCGTCGCACTGATGACCTCCGATCATCTCGGCGATCGCCCGGGAGGCATCCAGGGACTGGTCGAGGGCTTCGGTCTCGGCTTCGCCGTGCGCCGCGACCTGGGCGAACCGCCACACGGGTCGGTCGGAGAGCTGAGCTGGGCCGGGATTCGCTCGACCACGTTCTGGATCGATCCAGAGAAGCAGATCATCGGGATTTATCTGACGCAGCTCTCGCCGTTCGACACCGGACACGGCGACAGGTTTCGTGTCCTAGCCTACGAAGCGCTCGCGGAATGAGGCGGGTCGCCCTGGGGCGTACGCAGGGCAACAGACCCGAACCCGCTTTATGCAGACATCGGTGGGGCAAGGCTTCTGCCGTGTCTCGCCGGCCTCAAGGCCCTTGCTACAACCCCTTCGGTGCGCACGCGCCTGAAGCCCGCAGCCCAGGAGCAGGTTGCCGTTTCTGAGCAGCCTGTGACGGCGGGTGCTACGCGATCGACAGCACGTCGAGCATGCCGTTGCTGTCACCGACCTGCTCCATGGGCACGCCAAGCGCGTCCATGATGGCCATCAGCAGATTGGCCATCGGCGTATCCTCCGGATACGTGATGTGGCGACCGCCCTCGAGTCCGCCACCCGCCCCACCGACCAGCATGATCGGGAGGTTGTTCGGCGCATGGGCGTTGGAGTTCGACATCCCGGCGCCGTAGAGGAGCAGGGAGTGGTCGAGCAACGAGCCGTCACCGTCCGGCGTCGACCGCATCTTCTCGACGAACTCCGCGAACAGCACGACGTGATAGGTGTTGATCTTCGACATGATCCCGATCTTCACCGGGTCGTCGAGGTGGTGCGACAGCGGGTGATGCGCGTCGGGGATCCCGATCTCGTTGTAGGTCCGGCCGCTGATCTCCCGCCCCACCATGAAGCTGACGACGCGGGTCAAGTCGGTCTGATACGCCAAGAGCTGCAGGTCGAACATCAGCCGCATATGCGCTTCGAACGTGGGTGGGATGCCGGCGGGCTGCTGCACCACCGGCAGCTCTCGTGCGCTCTGCTCCTCGGCTTTCTGGATCCGCCGCTCGACATCACGCACGGCGTCGAGATACTGGCCGATCTTGCGACGGTCGTCGGGTCCGATTCCCCGCTGGAGGTCGGCGACCTTCTCGGTCACCGAGTCGAGGATGCTGCGGTCTTCCCTGATCCGCGCCAGCCTGACAGCCGGGTCCGTGCTGCCGCTGTCGCCGAAGAGCCGCTCGAAGACCACCCGCGGGTTGTTCTCCATCGGCAGCGGCGTCGTCGGTGTCCGCCACGAGATGGTGTTGGTGTACGCACAGCTGAAGCCGGCGTCGCACGAGCCGGCAAAGTCCCGCCCATCGAGCGCCAGCTCGAGTGAGGAGAGCTGTGTATACTGACCCAGTTCCTTGCCGAGCAGCTGGTCAATCGAGGTCCCGGAATGGATCTCGGCGCCGTCGGTCATCCTCCCCGCGACACCCGTGAGAAACTTGGTCGAGGCGCCCGCATGGGCGCCCCCGCCGGGGCCGGGGTTCAGACCGGTCAGCACGAGCGTCCGATCCCGGAACGGTGCCATCGGCCGGAGGATCGGCGAGAACTCGAACGCGGTCCCGTCACCCGTCGGCGTCCAGTGCTCCATCGCCATGCCGTTCGGCACGTAGACGACGCCAAAGCGGCGCATGCCGCGCGCGGCCGTGGTGCGGATGGCCGAGAGCGCGGGCACCATGCCGTCCAGCAGCGGCAGTGCCAACGTCGCGCCGATGCCACGCAAGACCGCGCGCCGGGGAATCGCTTTCTTCGTAATGATCATGACCCTGCACTCCGCATTTGAAACGGCGTACTCTCGACAATGCCGAGGACGATCGACGACCAGCGGTAGTCGGTCGCCGCGGCGTCCCGTGTGATTTTCCGAACCGTCGGATAATCGTAGTACTCCACCCCGCGTCCGAGCGCATACGCAAGCAGCTTCTCGGTCAGGGTCCGCACAAACTGGTCGGGGTTGTTCACCAGCAACGTGCGCAACCCTGCCAGCCCCTCGAACTCGGCACCGTTCGGCAGGACGCCGGTCGCGTCGATCGGGAGGCGCGCGTCGGTCGTCCGCCAGCGCCCGATCGCATCGAAGTTCTCCAGGGCGAAGCCGAGCGGGTCCATCGGCGCATGGCACCCGGCGCAGACCGGGTTCGCCCGGTGCTGCTCCATCAGCGCACGCACCGTGGCCGGCGTACCGCCCTCGCCGCGGTCGGGCAACGGCGGGACGTCGGCCGGCGGCGCCGGTGGCGGGGTGCCGAGCACGTTCTCGAGCACCCACTTGCCTCTCAGCACCGGCGATGTCCGGTTGGGATACGACGTGACCGTGAGGAGGCTGCCGTGTCCCAACAGGCCTCCGCGTTGCTCACCGCCCAGCGTCACCCTCCGGAAACGGTTGCCATAGATGCCCGGAATGCCGTAGTGGGCGGCGAGTCGTTCGTTGACGAATGTGTAGTCGGCGCTGAGGAGGTCGACGACACTCCGATCGTCGCGCATGATGCTCTCGACGAACAGCTCCGACTCCCGTCTGAAGGCCGCCCTGAGATTCTCGTCGAACGTCGGGAACGCGATCGGGTCGGGTGTCACGTTCGGGATGTTGCGGAGCAGCAGCCACTGCCCAACGAAGTTGTCGACCAGCGCCGTCGACCGGCGGTCGGCCAGCATCCGACGCACCTGTTGCTCGAGGACCGCCGGGTCGCTGAGCTCGCCCCGGACCGCGAGGTCGAGCAGCTCGTCGTCGGGGATGCTGCTCCACAGAAAAAAGGACAGTCGAGACGCGAGCGTGAGGTCGCTCACGTGATAGCTGGCGCCCGGCGTCACACCCGCCGGGTCGCGCTCGACCCGGAAGATGAACTCCGGGTCGGCCAGCATCCGCTGCAGCGCAAGCTGAATACCGGCTTCGAAGCCGTCGGTACGCTGGCGATCCTCGTAGAAACCGAGCAGCGTCTCGACGTCACCCGCAGTGACTGGACGTCGATAGGCCCGTTGCGCCAGCCCGGAGAGAATCTCCCGCGCACAGGGCGTGGCGTCGGCCCCGCGGTCCGGATGACAGACGAAGATACGGCGACGACTGGCTGTGTCACCCGGACCGTCGACCGCATACGGCCCGCCGATCTCCACGGTGGCCACAGCCGCATTGCCGTCCCAGCGCTCGTTGATCGCGAGCGGAAAGCCGGTCTGTCGCGGTTGCAGCACGCCCTCCGGTTCCGAGAGCTTCCGCTCGAACGAGACCCCAACCACACGTTGGCCAGCTATGGCGCGGAAGGTCACCTCGAGGTTGTTGTCCGCCTCGAGCACGTAGACTTCCCAGTCGGGATGCCCGAACAACGGCGTGTTCCCGGCAAAGCTTGCCGGGACCGCCTTGGCGTGGGGGGGCGCCCCACCCCCAACGGTGAACCGCCTGATGAGCGTGCCATCCACGCGGACGTCGAGCTGCTGCGGCGTACCGAGACCACGGATGTAGTCGGTGTAGGTGCGCTGGAGACGCAGCTTGATCGAGTACTCGCCGTCCACCGGGAACCGATGCCGGATTGCGATCCCGCCACGCGACCCGAACGGCAGGTCTTCGCTGAGGCGGTCGTCCTGATACAGCAGGAGCGGGATGCGGTAGGTCTCGACGGCTGGAACGGTGGGGGCGATCCCGACCGCGAGACGGCTGATTTTCCGCGCCGTCGACATGTACCGCTCCAGCAGCGCCGGCGAGACCGACAGGACGTCGGCCATGTTGTCGAACCCGTGCGCGTCCGCATCGTCGGCCGGCAGCAGCGCCGAGACGTCGATGTCGAGAGCGAGCAGATCGCGAACCGCGTTCTGATACTCCGCCCGGTTGAGACGATGGAACGTCTCGGTGCGGCCCGGCTGCGGTCTGGCGGTGGCGGCGCGATCGAGCTCCGTCTCGAGATACGAGACGAACGCCGTAGACCCGGCGCCATCCGGCCGCGGCCGTCCGGGCGGCGGCATGGAGCCCGCCCGAAGCTTCCGGATCACCTGTTCCCACACGGCGGCGCCGGTATCCACGCTCGCCAGGTCCGTCGTATCGAGGTTGAGCCCTGCGGTCCGCAACCGCGTGTTGTGGCAGGTGACGCAATAGCGATCGAGAAGGGCGCGGTGCGCTGAAGATGACGCGGATGACGCCGCCGGTTCCTGTTCTGGGCCACCGGCACGGAGGCCGACACCGACGAGGCCGACGCACGCCACGAGAAAGACCGAAAGGCCTCCTTTTATCATGCCCGTAGCCGATGCACACTCCTCGACTCTGCTGATGGTCCCCGATGGCCGAGGCGTTGTCAACGGTGTGACGGCTCCATTACTATAGGGTCCGAATGCATGCAAGACACCGTCGCCGTCAGGGGACAATCACGCTCTTCCTGGTGCTGTGTCTCGCCACGAGCCAGGGCCTCGCGCAACGGGGGCCGAGTCCCGTGGCCGACGCGGTCAAGCGCCAGGATCCGATAGCCGTTCAGACCCTGTTGGATGACGGTGCAGACGTCAACGCGCCGCAGGGGGATGGCGCGACCGCGCTCCACTGGGCGGCGTACTGGGATGAGCTGACGACGGCCCGGCTCCTCATGGCGGCTGGCGCAACCGTCGCCACGACGAATGCGCTCGGTGTCACCCCGCTCTGGCTGGCGTGCAACAACGGCAGCGCCGCAATGGTCGGGGCCCTCCTGGACGCCGGGGCCGACGCCAACGCAGTCTTGCCATCGGGTGAAACGCCGCTGATGACCGCGTCGCGCACCGGCAATGCCGACGCCGTCCGCGTGCTGCTCACCCACGGCGCGGACGTGAACGCGAAGGAGGCCTCGCACGGGCAGACCGCCCTGATGTGGGCCGTGGCCCAGCGGCACCCCGCGGTTGTGCGAGTGCTCCTCGAGCATGGCGCCGGCATCGCTGACCGCTCGACCGTCTATCCGCAGGTGATCAGCTCGTCCGGGAACGCCGACCCCAGCGGCGTGTACGACATCGAACAGGGCGGGTACACACCGCTGCTGTTTGCGGCGCGCCAGGGCGGTCTCGAGTCGGCGAGACTGCTCGTCGCTGCCGGTGCCGACGTGAACGACGCCGCGCCGATGGGCACGAGCACGCTGGTCGTGGCGGCCCTCAGCGGCCAGAGCGCGGTCGGCGTGTTCCTGCTGGAGCAGGGTGCGGACCCGGACGCGGCGGACGCGGGCTACACCGCCCTGCACGCCGCGGTGCTGCGTGGCGATCTGGAGCTGGTCACGGCGCTGCTGGCGCACGGGGCCGACCCCAACCCCCAGCTGATGCGGGGCACGCCGGCCAGGCGTGTCAGCGCCGACTGGACGTTGAGTCACAACCTGATCGGCGCCACGCCGTTCTGGCTGGCCGCCCGGTTCCGTGAACCGGCGATCATGCGTGTGCTGGCCGCAGGCGGCGCCGACCCGCTGGCCTCGAAAGGCGGCGCGACCGCGGTCATTGCGGCCCTACAGGGCGGGACCGGGCGCGGACGCTTCGGCGTTCCTCGTGGTGACCGGACCGAGGAAACTCGCCTCACGATCGAAGCGGTGGAGCAAGCGCTCGAGGCCGGCGCCGACGTCGATGCCACAAACGACCGCGGCGACACGGCCGTGCACATCGCAGCGTCCAGAGGGCTCGACGACGTCATCGCGCTCCTGGCCGCGCGGGGCGCCACCCTGGATGTGCGGAACGACCGGGGACAGACACCGCTCGGTGTGGCGATCGCCGGACCGCAAGGGCAGGCTGCGCTCTACAACCCCGGCGGGGGCAGGCCGAGCACCGTAGCGCTCCTCCGCGAGCTCGGAGCGACGGACGAAGGCGAGCAAACCGGCAAGAAGTAGCGGCTCGTCTCTACGGCGTGCGGACCGAGGTGGACGCCGCCGGACCAAGAGCCAGCAGGTTACTCCAGGCCTTCGACAATCTGGCCACTGAGACTCTGCAGGAAGGCCAGTATGGCCTCTTTCTCGTCCTCAGTCAGCATCAGCGGGCGCAGCTCGCGGTCTCGAAAGGGATTTGCGTTGCCACCCCGGTTGTAGAACTCGACGACCTCTTCGAGCGTCGCGAGACTCCCGTCGTGCATGTAGGGCGCGGTCCGGGCGACCTCGCGCAGCGTGGGTGTCTTGAACGCGCCACGATCTTCCTCCTTGCCGGTGACCTGATACCGTCCCTGGTCGCGCAGTTCACCATCCTGCCACGCAACGCCAGTGTTGTGAAAATCTTGGTCCGCAAACAGCGGGCCGCTATGGCACGCGACGCAGTTTCCTTTCCCGCGAAACACACTGAGGCCACGCCGTGCCGGTGCCGACAGCGCACGTCGGTCACCGTGTGTGAAGCGGTCGAAGGCGGAATTACCGGACAACAACGTGCGCACGAACGTGGTGATCGCGTTAGCGGCGCTCGCCGCGTCTGGCCTGTCGCCGAACACACTTTCAAACTGTGTGTTGTAAAAAGCGTCGGCGCGCAGCCGCCGTTCAAGTTCACCAATGGGCAAGTCCATCTCCAACGGATTCTGAATGGAATCGAGCGTCTGTTCCTCGAGAGACGTTCGCCGGCCGTCCCAGAACTGAAATGCGGAATAGGCGCGGTTCAAGACCGTCGGAGAATTTCGCGTTCCGCGACGGCCGTGAATGCCGACAGCCACCGGTTGGCCGTCAGTGAAGGCCCGATCCGGATCGTGGCACGACGCGCACGAAATCGTCCGATTCCGTGACAGGCGCTTGTCAAAAAAAAAGCGACCGGCCCAGCCCGATCTTCGTGGTCGTCATCGGATCATCAGGCGAACCGGGGATCACCTGATCCAAACCCAGCGGCACCTGATTACATGAGGCGGTTGGATGCGGCCCGATCGAGACGACCGCGGCAGACACGAGCAATGCGACTGCCTGCAAGGACGTCCCGATCATCTCGATATCCTCTCCTCATTCGGAAGAAAGTTTTCCATGATCCAGAGCTGGTCCACCATGGTTCCGGCCATGAAGGCGATGCCGGAACCGTCTGGCGACCACTTCGGCATCAACAGCACTGACACCCCTCCCTGACCCCTGGTACTGAAGCCGCCCAGGTCGATCTGGAGTCGCTGCGACTCCCGGTCGCCGGTTGCGCTGACCACCCGTAACAGCAAGCCGGACGAGTACAC
>JADFPE010000050.1 GCA_022562495.1 Acidobacteriota bacterium | reverse complement strand
AGCATAACGCCCGTCTCGCGACCTTGAAGCCAATCTGCTCGCTTGCGGACGAGGTCTGCGTCGAAAAGGGACATGACACTCGCCAGGAGCACCTGGTCCGACAGGTCCGGTTCGCGGACCTGGATGAGGTCCACGCCAGCGGCCACGGCCGCCCTCACTTGCTCGAAGAGCGTCGCGACAACATCCTGTCGGGTGGCGTCCAGCCGTCCCCGGGCGGTCACCAGCGACAGTACAGGACGGCCGGTCAGGGGCCATCGAGCCACGGGCTGGTGTCCTCCCGGCGCATCCCGGCGCCGGTCGTCTCGACAGATGCCGTCCCCCGGTCGGGCTCCGGCGGCCGCGGGACGCTCGCTCCCACTGGTCGCACCAGTGCGAGCAGCGAGACCGCCAACTCCCACAACCCCGCGCACAGATTGACCACACCGACGCCGGAGACCGCCCCACGCACGGCCGCAAGCCGTATGACCCCGCCCAACAGCGGCGAGGTCTCGACCAGCCAGTTCCGCTCCCAGAACGTCGACCACGGCGCCACCAGCAGCACCAATCCGGTCTCGAGAAGGTACACGATCAGCAGGACACGGCCTAGACGCTGAATCTCATCCTCCCAACAGCGTTCCGAATTGACGGGCGTCCGGTTCCCAACATCCCGGGAATCCCCCGCCGAGGCCTCGATTTCGAGAGTCACGGCCGCCGTGCGGCTCCGCACCTGCAGCCCCTCGAGCGTGATACCCAAATAACTTCACATGGCTGGCCGCCGATCCATCCCGACTGGCGGCGGGACTCGTCGGTCGACGACTGCCTAGATGGTCCCTCCTCGCGCCTTGCCAATCGGGCGCCTCGACGCCCATGAGAATGCGAACGTCTTCTCGACCGGACCCTTACTCGATGGTATCAAACAAGGATGAGGGCCGAAACGAACGCCGGTGCGCAGGGGAATACCCGTGCTGCACCATGGCGGCCACATGGTCCGCCGTCGCGTAGCCCTTGTGCCGGTCGAAGCCGTAGCGAGGGTCGGTCTCGTGCAGGCGGATCATCCGACGGTCTCGGGTCACCTTGGCGATGATCGACGCGGCCGCGATGCCGGCGCACCGCCGGTCGCCGCCGACGACACCGCGCTGCGGAATGAACAGCCTGGGGATGCGGAACGCATCGACGAGGACGAAGTCTGGCAACGGCGTCAGCTTGCCGACCGCGTCCCGCATCGCCTCGAGCGAGGCGTGATGGATATTGAGCCGGTCGATCTCCTCCGGCTCGCGCATCCCGATCGCCCACGCGACACAGCAGGCAACGATCTCGTCGTACAGCCGCTCGCGCTCGACGCTGGTCAGCAGCTTCGAGTCCCGCAGCCCGGTCAGCCCGTCTCCCGGACCGAGCACGACCGCCGCCGCCACCACCGGCCCGGCCAGACACCCGCGACCTACCTCGTCGACGCCGGCGATCCGGGCGAAACCGAACCGCCGCAGCTCGTTCTCGACGGTTCGCCGCGCCCCCGGCCTCGCTCGACCGCGTGACCGGGTGCGTCTCATGGCGGACACACTGTCGTCGTCCCTGGCGTCCGGCCTCCGTGGGTCGGGGCGCTGCGACGCCCTGTCGCACAGGCTACTTTGCGATGGGACGGCGCTTCTCGCGGAGACGCGCCGCGCGCCCGCGCAGATTCCGCAGGAAGTAGAGCTTGGCTCGCCGCACCCGCGCCGCGCGTCCAATCTCGATCTTGTCGATGTTAGGTGAGTGCAACGGGAACACGCGCTCCACGCCCTGCCCGAACGAGATCTTTCGCACCGTGAACGTGCTCCGCGATCCTCCGCGTCGGATAGCGATGACGACGCCTTCGAAGACCTGGATCCGCTCCTTCTCCCCTTCGCGGATCTTGACGTGGACACGCACCGTCAGTCCCGGCCGAAGATCCGGCCGCTCCTGCAACTGTGTCTGTTCTATCGCATCAATCGTATTCATGCAACGGCTCCCACATCACTGGCACTTCCCTTCGTCCTTCAACTCCTGCACAATCGCACGCTCCTCGTCGTCCAGCACCGCACGTTCCAGCAGATCCGGCCGGCGTTCCAGCGTGCGTCTGACCGCCTCACGCTTCCGCCAGCGACGTATCTCGGCATGATGCCCGGACAACAACACGTCCGGCACGGCATGGGCATCGACCTCAGCCGGCCGGGTGTAGTGCGGATGATCCAGCATGCCGCGCACGAACGAGTCTTCGTCGACCGACTGCGCGTCCCTCACGACCCCCGGCACAAGTCGGGCCACGGCGTCAATCACGACGGCAGCCGGTATCTCGCCGCCGCTCAACACATAATCGCCGATCGACAGCTCGTCGGTCGCCACCTGCTCCCGCACCCGCTCATCGACACCCTCGTAGCGCCCGCAGAGCAGCACCACGTGACGCAACCGACTTAGCCGTGCCGCCTCCGCGTGACGAAACACCCGGCCCTGGGGAGACAGCAGCACGACCGCGTCCGGATCCCCGTGCCGGCGACGGATCGCGGCGACCACTCTGAAGAACGGCTCCGGTTTCAGCACCATCCCCGGGCCGCCCCCATACGGGACGTCATCGATGGTGCGACGCCGGTCAGCGCTGTAGTCACGCAGGTCGTGCAGGCCGACCCGTATTACCTCTCGCGCGACCGCGCGACCGAGCACACCCTCCCGCAGCACCGCCTCGAGCATGGCCGGGAAAATCGTGACGATATCAAACCTCAGCCTCGCCTCCCGGTCCCGCGGACCCAGCAGCCCGCCCAAATCGCGCGCGTCGGCCGGCCCCTCCCCGACGCCGCGGGGGCGGATTGAGCTCCAGCAACCCCTCGGGTGGCTCAATCGTGATCGTCGCCGCGGCCAGATCGATCCGCACGCAGATCGCATCGACCAGCGGCACGAGGATCTCGGCCGAACCGCCCTCGACGACCAGCCGATAGACGCCCCCGTCACCCTCGACCCCGCTCACCGTACCGACCATCGCGCCCTCGACCGTCTCCACCCGGCACCCGATCAGCTCGTGGTGATAGAACACCCCGGCCGGCAGACGCTCGAGCGTCTCCATCGGCACACGCAACTCGGCGGACGCCAACTGCTCCGCCTCGGTCATCGTCACGACCTCGTCGAACGCCACGATCGGACGATGCTGATGAAACCGCACGTCCCGGATCGACAATCGATCGATCCGATCGCCGTGGCGAACGTAGACCACGTTCCCGGGGCGAAAGCGGTCCTCCACGAAATCGCTATCCGGGTTGACGATGACCCGCCCGCGGTTGCCGTGGGCCCGCGCGACGCGCCCGACCGAGACCATCGCGTCCCACTCCAGGGTCACACCGCGTCCCCCAGCAGCTCGTTGTGACAGTGCCGCTGCGCCATCGACTGGCGCTGCATCCCGCACAGGCGCCGGCGCTGGGCCATGCCTTACGAGGGGGTGTCGACGAAATCGACCATCACCCGCCGGCCCTCCGGCTCGGCAACCAACTCGGCCAGCGTCCGGATGGCTGACGCCGTGCGTCCCTGACGCCCGATCATCCGACCCAGATCGTGACCGGTGGTCGAGAGCTCGATGTGGGTGACCTCGCGCCCCGTCCGCTCGGTGACCGACACATCGTCGGCCCGATCCGCCAGGCTCCGCGCGACCACCTCGACGACGTCCCGCGCGTGACTCACGTGGTCCCCTGTGTCTCGTTGCCGGCCGTGTCCGCCAGCGTGTCGGCCGCCGCCACCGGCGGCGTCACGACTGGACTCACCGTCTCCGAGGCCGCTGCCTCCGGTGGCGACGCCGGGTGCCGCGCGAGCAGCGAGCGCACGGTGTCGGACAGACGCGCCCCCTTGCTCGTCCAGTAGCTCACACGGTCGTAGTCGACCTTCAGGACCTCCGGGTCCACGCGTGGGTGGTAGTACCCCAGCAGCTCCACGAACCGACCGTCACGCGGGGCGCGTGAGTCAATCACCACGACCCGATAGCATGGCCGTTTCTTTGTTCCGACCCGACTCAAGCGAATGGCCAACATACGTGTGTCTTCTCCTCGTTCTCTCGCACGGCCGCTCCGGTGGCCGGCTCGCTGCTTGCGGCCTCTGTACGGTGTATCAGTCCCGGTCACCGGACGGACCGTCCCGCCTGGATGGCGTTGCTCCTCGGTCCAAGACTGCCGCTATGCTCCCTCATCGCGCCGGACACTGGCCGAGCGTGCCATGCGTACGACGCCCACAACAACGCGAACGTATGCTCGACTGGACCGTGAGGACACGGCGCCCTACGCCACGGGCATGCCAGGACGCGTTGGGATGCCCCGGCGCCGACGACCTTTCTTCTTCCGTGACCGGGACGCCGCCCCGACCGTCTTCAGCATGCGGCGCATCTCCACGAACTGCTTCACCAGCCGATTGACGTCCTGCACCGTCGTACCGCTCCCGCGGGCGATGCGGCGACGACGGCTGCCGTCGATGACCTGGTAGCGCACGCGCTCGCGTCTGGTCATCGAGTCGATGATCGCCATCGTCCGCACCAACGCGTGGGGGTCCACCTCGCCGGACATCCGCGATGCCATCTGGCCCATCCCCGGGATCAGCTCGGCCAGCCGATCGAGTGGGCCCATCCGCTTCACTGTCTCCAACTGGTCGCGCATGTCCTGCAGCGTGAAGTCGTTGCCACGGATCTTCCGCTCGAGCCGTGTCGCGTCCTCGCGGCTGACCACCTGCTCCGCCTTCTCGACGAGCGAGAGCACGTCGCCCATGCCGAGCATGCGCGAGACCAACCGGTCCGGGTGAAAGGGCTGCAGATCGTCGAGCCGTTCCCCGTCGCCCACAAACGAAATCGGCACCCCGACGACCGACGCGACCGACAACGCCGCGCCGCCGCGCGCGTCGCCGTCCATCTTGGTCAGCACGACACCGCTAATGCCGAGCCGACGGTTGAACTCCCCCGCACTCTTGATCGCGTCCTGCCCGGTCATCGCGTCGGCAACGTAGAGCAGGTCCGACGGCTGGACGGCGGTCTTCAGCGCCTCGAGCTCGCCCATCAGATCGTCATCGATGTGCAGCCGACCCGCCGTGTCGATGAGCACGACGTCGAACCCCATGGACCGCGCCAGTTCGACCGCGCCCTCGGCCCGTGCGACGACCGCGGTGTCACGCGCTGGGTCATGCACGCGGATGCCCGCCTCATGCGCCAGCGCATTCAGTTGCTCGATCGCCGCGGGTCGCCGCATGTCGGTGGACACGACGAGCGGGTGACGGCCCTGGCCAGTGAGCCAGCGTGCCAGTTTGACGGTGGTCGTGGTCTTTCCAGCGCCCTGCAACCCCAACAGCAGCACCACCTGTGGGCGCTGACGACTTGCCGTCAACCCGGCGGGACCATCACCGAGCAACGTGCGCAGCTCGTCCCGGACGATGGCGACGACCTGCTGGGCTGGCGTCAGGCTCTCGAGCACCGCGCGGTTCACGGCGCGATCGCGGACCCGATCGATGAACGCCTTGACAACTTTGAAGTTGACGTCCGCCTCGAGCAGCGCCAGCCGGATCTCACGCAACGCGGTTTCGACCGCCTCCGGCGTCAGCCGCGTCTCGCGACGCACCACGGCGAACGCCGTCTGCAACCGTTCACTGAGCGAGGCGAACATAGATGGGTGCTCCTAGGACCCGGTCAAGCATAACTTCACATCTCTTCTCTGGCCGCCGAGGCCCCCGGTCTGGCGGCGTTCCTGGTCGATCGAATACTGTCGGGATGCTCCCTCTTCGCACTGGCCGATCGCGGCATGAGTACGACGCCCGACAAATGCGGGCCGGTTATTGATCGAACCGCTAAGCGGTTCAAACAAAACCGTTTATCGTAACGCGTCGGTAACGCCACTGTCAACGCGGCGGGTGTCTGTGGCTAGCCGTGCTGCGGGCCCGGCCACGAGTGTAGCCCCCGCTAGCGGACCTCTGAGAAACACTCGGCCAGCGTGCGCGAGGCAACGCCTCGCACGCGCTACACGGATTTCAGCGTGTGCCCGAGCTTGGCCTTCTTGGTGCGGAGATACGAGCGTGCCGGCCCGGTGATCGCCACCTCGAGCGCCAATGACGCCGTCACCGAAAGGCCGTAGCCTTCGAGCCCCACGAACTTGCGCGGGTTGTTGGTCAGCAATCGCATGCTCCGCACACCGAGCTCGTTCAGGATCTGGGCCCCGATCCCGTAGTCCCGCTGGTCCGGCTTGAACCCGAGCCGCTCGTTGGCCTCAACGGTGTCATAGCCCTGGTCCTGGAGCTCGTAGGCCCGGATCTTGTTCGTCAGGCCGATGCCACGGCCTTCCTGGTTCAGATACAGCAGGATACCCCGACCCTCCGCCGCGATCCGCTCCATGGCCGTCGCCAGCTGGGCACCACAGTCGCACCGGAGCGAATGGAACACCTCGCCGGTCAGACAGCACGAATGGACCCGCACCAACACGTCCTCGCCGTCGCCAATATCGCCCCGCACCAGCGCCAGGTGGGTCTCGCCGTTGATGAGGCTCTCGAACGCCACGAGATCGAAGTCGCCATACTGGGTCGGGAGCTTGGCAGCCGCCGCCCGCCGTACGAGCCGCTCATTGCGCATGCGGTACTTGATCAGATCGGCGATCGTGATCATGACCAGCTTGTGCTTGCGCGCGAAGCGCCGCAGCTCCGGCACGCGCGCCATCGTGCCGTCCTCGTTCATGATCTCGCAGATCACACCGGCCGGGTGCAGCCCGGCGATCCGCGCAAGGTCGACCCCTGCTTCTGTCTGGCCGGCCCGCACCATGACACCCCCGTCGCGCGCACGCAGCGGAAACATGTGGCCGGGACGCGCCAGGTCATGTGGCTTGGTCGTCGGGTCGGCCGCCACACGGGCCGTCGCTGCCCGGTCGGCGGCGGAGATCCCTGTGCTCGTCGCGTCCTTGGCCTCGATCGACACACAGAACGCCGTGTCGAACTGCGAGGTGTTCCTCTCCACCATGAGCGGGATATCCAGCCGGTCGAGGCAATCGCCGGTCATCGGTAGACAGATCAGCCCGCGGCCGTACTTCGCCATGAAGTTGATGATCTCGGGTGTCGCCTTCTCGGCCGCGACAGTCAGGTCGCCTTCGTTCTCCCGGTCCTCGTCGTCGACCACGATGACCATCTGCCCATGACGGATCGCATCCACCGCGTCCTCGACCGGCGCAAATACGTTCCGGCGACGGGACGGCGAGGCGAGCGCCAACCCCGGCTGCTTCCTGCGAGACCGCTTGCCCGTGGTCTTCTCAGCCATCGTGGTCCTCGGTGCGACCGCTACGCGGTCGGGCCGACCCATATGCCCCGACCTCCATCGCGCGGACGACGTATTTCCCGATGATATCGCACTCGAGGTTGACGACCGAACCGGTGGCCGCCCTGCTCAGGTTCGTGTGCTCCCACGTGAACGGCACAATCTGCACCTCGAACCGCGTGTCGCTCAGCCCGGCCACCGTCAGGCTGATCCCATCGACCGCGACCGCCCCCTTGCGCACCAAGAACGGCGCCAGGGACGACGGGAAGGTCACCGTGACCCGATGGAACTCCGCCGCGTGCCAAATCTCCTCGATACGACCGGTGGCGTCGACGTGTCCCTGGACGAAGTGGCCACCCACGCGCGCATCCGCCCGCATCGACCGCTCCAGGTTGACCACCCAGCCTCGCTCGAGCGCCCCGAGACCGGTGACCCGTACCGTCTCTGGCGAGATCTCGGCATGAAACGTGTCCCCATCGATGTGACTGACGGTCAGACAGACGCCGTTGACGGCGATGCTCTCGCCTAGGTCGAGCTCGGCCGCCAGCGGCGTCGCGACACGAATCCGGAAGCCGGACGGCATCGCTTTCAGCTCGGCCACCTCACCCAGCGTCTCAATCAAACCGTTGAACATCGGCCTCCAGCAACACATCTTGGCCCAGACACTGCGTCCGGCAGTCGGCGAGCGCGGCGAAGGAAAACCGCCCGTGCCGCATCCACGGGACCCCCGTCCTGCCAAGTACGACCGGCACCACATACAGACGCACCCGGTCGATGACTCCCGCGGTCCATGCTGCCTGCTGAAGCACGGCGCCGCCCTCGAGAAGCACGTCGCTGACCTCGTAGGCTACGAGACGAGACATCGCCGCGGCCGGATCACGCGCCGGCAGTGCCTCGATCACGGCACCCGCCCGCTCGAGGGCCGCCGCGCGCATCGGCCAGGCATCGACTGCGGCCTCGGTCGTGATGACGACGACCGGACCCTCTTCACACGTCGTCAGGACGCGTGCCGAGGGCGGTGTCCGCATCCGGGTATCGAACAGTACGCGGACGAGCGGGCGGCGCCGGGCCACGCCGCGCGCCGTCAAGAGCGGATCGTCCACCAGCACGGTTTCCGACCCGACCGCGATCGCGTCGACCTCGGCCCGAACCGCGTGCGCGTGGCCGAGCGCCGCCGCGCCGCTCATCGAGGTTCGCCGACCTGGGGCCGCGGCAATCCGCCCATCGAGGCTGACCGCCGCCTTCATCGTCACGAACGGCCGCGCGCGGCGTTTCACGGTGAAGAACGCCTCGTTGAGACGCGTCGCCGCCCGTCGGCGCACGCCGACCGTCACCGTGATCCCCTGGTCATGGAGATACCGGATACCCGCTCCGCTCACGCGTGGGTCTGGATCCTCGACACCCACCACCACGTCCCGCACCCCGGCACGCACGATCCGCTCGACACACGGCCCCGTGCGACCGGTGTGACAACACGGCTCCAGGGTGCAATACAGCGTGGCACCGTAGGCCGCACCGCCGGCCTCATCGAGCGCGACGACCTCGGCATGCGGACCGCCCGCCCGCGCGTGGAAGCCGCGACCGACGACCCGGTCACCCCGCGTCAGGATGGCGCCGACCATCGGGTTGGGACTGGTCGCGCCGCGCCCTCTGGCCGCCAGCGCCAACGCCTCGTCCATCATCGCGTCGTCGATCACCTCGACATCTCCTCGTCACGCTCCCCCGGGAAAGCCGGGGGCGAGTTCCTGTCACCATGCCGGCTCGAACAAGGCCTCCACATACTCCGCCGCCGAGAACGGCACCAGGTCGTCCAGTTGCTCGCCGACACCGACATAGCGAATCGGCACACCCAGCTCGGCGGTGATCGCGACCGCGATGCCGCCTTTCGCGGTGCCATCCAGCTTCGTCAGCACGATCCCTGTCACCCCCACTGACTCGAGAAACGCCCGCGCCTGCGCCAGCCCGTTCTGACCGACGGTGGCATCGAGCACGAGCAGGGTCTCGTGCGGCGCGCCGTCGACCGCGCGTGCCGCGACGCGGCGAATCTTGTCGAGCTCGCTCATGAGGTTGGTGCGAGTATGCAGACGTCCAGCGGTGTCGACGAGGACCACGTCGCGCCCGCGCGCCTTGCCGGCCGAGATCGCGTCGAACACAACGGCGGCCGGGTCGGTGCCAGGACGTGCCCGAACGAAGTCCGCCCCGACGCGCGTCGCCCAGACTTCGAGCTGCTCGACGGCGGCCGCGCGGAACGTGTCCGCGGCGCAGATCACCGGCCGTTCCCCCGACAGGGTGAGCAGCCGGGCCAGGCGGCCCACGGTGGTGGTCTTGCCGGTGCCGTTCACGCCGACGACCAACACGACGCGCGGGCGCCCTCCCCTCACCGGCGCCGGGGTCGCCGCCTCGAGCAGACGGCGCAGCTCGCGTTTGACGACCGACCGCAGGTCCGCGTCATCGGTCTGGTCCCGCACCGCCTCGATCAGACGCATCGCGGCGGACACGCCGATGTCGGCCTCGATCAGGATCTCCTCGAGGCTGTCCAGGGTGTCGATCGACACGGTCGCCGTCGCCTGTCCGACGGTCACTCGCGTCGCTCCGCCGGCGTCGAGCCTGTCGAAGCGTCCGACCAGCTGGTCCGTCGTGCGCCTGAGACCGGCACGGAGCCGTTCGAGGAAGCTCACCGCCCCACTATCTCACAGGACGCGAGATCGCCTCGCGACGCCATGCCTCGAGGCGCCCAGACGGTCGGCGTCGCAGCGTCAGGGCCCGGTCAAGAATCACTTCACATTTCTGGCCGCCGATCCATCCCGTCTGGCGGCGTTGCTCGTCAGTCGAATACTGCCCGTATGCTCCCTCCTCGCGCCTGGCCAGCCGGGCGCCTCGACGCCCACAAGAATGCGGACCGGACCCTTAGTGTCCGTCGGCTTCCGGCCGCTGGCGGCGCAGCATCAGCTCCTCGACGGCGGTCCTCGCCCCGGTCCGGCCGGCCAGGACCGCTCCCATCTGCGTCGAGATCGGAAGATCCACCTGATGCCGCCGGCCCAGCTCCAGCGCGGCTTCGGTGGTCTTGACCCCCTCGGCCACCGTCTGCATGCTCCCGAGGATCTCGCGCAGCTGCCGGCCGCGGCCCAGCTCGACACCGACGTGCCGGTTCCGGCTGAGGCCACTCGTACACGTCAGGATCAGATCGCCGAGCCCGCTCAGCCCCGCCAGCGTCTCGCGGCGCCCACCCATTGCGCACGCCAGCCGAGAGATCTCCACCAGCCCACGCGTGATGAGTGCCGCCAAGGCGTTCGGGCCCAGGCCCAGCCCCTCGACCACACCGGCCGCGATCGCGATGACGTTCTTCATGGCGCCGCCGACTTCGACACCGATCATGTCGTCACTCGCATAGAGTCTGAAGTATGGTGCCCTGAACTCCTCCTGGACCGTCGCCGCCACGTCCGCACGGCGGCTGGCCACCAGCACTGCGGTGGGCGCCCCCCGCGCGACCTCGGCCCCGAAGCTCGGGCCCGACAGCACGGCCACGGGTCGGGACGCACCGAGCTCCTGCTCGATGATCTCGGACATGCGATTCAAGGTGCCGAGCTCGAACCCTTTCGTCCCGCTGACAATCGTCACATCCGGCCCTATCAGCGGGGCAACGCGACGCAACAGCTCTCGAGTGCCGTGGGACGGTACCGCCAAGACGACGCAGTCGGTCGCGCCGAGCGCCTCCTCCAGCGACGCGGTCGGTGCGACCGACCGTGGTAGCTGGGCGCCAGGAAGATACGTCTGGTTGCTGCGCTCCTCGCACAGCCGGGCCACACGCGCCGGGTCCCGCCCCCAGAGACGCACCGACTTACCCAGACGACCCAGATGAATCGCCAGGGCGGATCCCCATCCACCGGCACCGAGCACCGCGACGGTCCTCATGGAGTCACCGTCCCCCACGATGCAGAAGCACGGTTCGAAGCACTCCAGCTGCTCCTGCCTCCTGCCACCTGCCTTTTGTCTCCTTGGAACACACGCTAGATTCCTTGAACCACGTTTAGCGTGACAATTGAGTCACGTGTTGATCGTGTTGTTTCGCTCTCACCGACAGCCTCCGTTCAAGGAATCTAGCCCCCGCGTAGCGGGGCTCTGAGAACAGCTCGGCTAGCGAGGCGAAGCCTCGCTAGACCCGTGTCCCAATCGATGCTCGGAGCCCGCGTGCAGCCTGACGAGGTTCGCGCGATGTCGAAACACCACCAGCAGGGCCGCACCAACCGCGCTGACGAACGCTGGAACATCACCGTGTGTCACGTACACGAGCCCCGGTAACGACACGACCGCCAGCATCGAACCCACCGAGATGTACCGGGTCGTGCAGACCGCCACACCAAACACCCCGGCCGCGAACGCGGCGGCAAGGGGGGACAGCAGCGTGAAGACCCCGAACGTCGTGGCGACACCCTTCCCCCCCTTGAACCGGAGCCAGATCGGATAGACGTGCCCGAGGATGGCGCCCCCACCCACCGCGGCGGTGGTGGTCACACCCGCGTCGACGCCGCTGGCGAACAACACGGCCGCGCAGCCCTTGGCGACGTCGAGCGCCAACACTGCCAGCGCGATCGAGGTCCGCCGCACGCGCAGCACGTTGGCGGCGCCAAGATTCCCGCTCCCGACCCGACGCACCTCTTCACCGCCCAGCAGCAGCGCGAACGGGATGGAGCCGAGCAGATACCCGACCAGGACGAGCGTCATCGTCATGCCGGCACCCGCCCCCGCGCAACCCGTGTCATACATACGCCGGCATTCGGCCGCCGATACGTCCCGCCAGGGCCAGGACCGAGCTGCTGTTCAGCGGGATCGACGACTGCCGGCGTGCTCCTTTCCTCGCGCCGTGGGTGGGCCGTGCGCGGCGTCGACCTCGACGGCCCTCGTTCCTCGACACGTTCGGGACGTCTCGAGCCTGTCGAGAGGCGATGCATCGCCGTCCTTCTGCACCGGCGTCTGCACCGGGTTACGACGTCTCGCGTGATGGCGCCAGCCGCGTGGACTCGACGACGTGGTGGGTTGCCCCGCGTGACGACAACCGACTCTCATACAGCGTCACACGGTCCACCACCCAGCGCGCCGTCTCGGGCCGATGCGCAGAGAGCATGACCCGTAGCTCCGCACCCGAAACCGCGACCTGCCGGTTGACCCGCCCGAGCGTGAGGTGCGCCCGAAACGGCCTCGTCTCCGGCTCGAATCCGACGGGAACCAGCCGATGATCCAGCTCGGACTTCAGTGCGACCAGCTGCTCGCGCCCCTCGTCTAGACCCAACCAGATGACCCGCGGCGCGCCGGAGAAGGGAAAGACATCAACGCCGGCGAGACCGGCGTTGAAGACACAGGTGTTCCAGGGGACGCTGAACGCACGACGCACCGATTCGACCTGCCCCGCCGCGACCTCTCCCAGAAACCGGAGCGTGACGTGCAGCTGCTCTGGTGGGACCCAGCGCACCGGCGAGCGCGCGCCGGCCCTGGTGAGCCGCCTGGCAAAGGCGTCGGTACTGCCGGCTGCCGCCGACCGGGCCGTCTCATCCAGATCAATCGCCGCGAACAGTCGCACGCTCCCTCGTTCGACTCAGCAACACGCGTCGCAAGAGATCCAGCGCGGTCTGCGTGGCCAGCCGCCGGATCATGGCGCGGTCACCGGGACACTGCGCCGTTCTGGCCTCCTGTTCGCTCCCCGGCCCGACGACCCCGACGCACACGGTGCCGACCGGCTTCTGCTCGCTTCCGCCCCCGGGTCCGGCGACCCCGGTCACCCCGACCCCGATGTCGGTGGCGCCCAGACGCCGCGCCCCCTCCGCCATCGCCACCGCAACCGCTTCGCTGACCGCGCCATCGGTCTCCAGCAGCACCGGATCGACGCCGAGCACGGTCCGCTTGACCTCGTTCGAGTAGGCGATCACACCGGTCTCGACGTAGCTCGAGCTCCCCGGAATGTCCACGAGGCGAGCGGTGACGAGCCCACCCGTGCACGACTCCCCGATCGCCACCCGGAAGCCGTCTCTCCGGAGCAGCGCACCCACGACCTCCGAGAGTGACCGGCCATCGGTACTGACGAGGTGATGCCCCAAGACGGCCGCCAGCTCACCGGTAGCGGCGTCGAGCACGGCCTGTGCCGCCTCCTCACTGGCGGCACGGGTCGACAGATGCAGCTCGACGAGACCCGGCGACGCCAGCACGGTGGTTGCCACCGGTGGCTCCGCCTGTCGCCACCGGGCGTACACAGGTTGCGTCATCTCGTCGACGTGCGACTCGCCGCGACCCGTCACCCGCAACACACGCCGGTACAGACGCTCCGGTGCCGCGCGGCTCGAGAGTCGAGTGTGGATCAGCGCCGTGAACATCGGCTCGAGCTCGCGCGGCGGCCCGGGCAACAGCACGACGACCCGGTCGCCCGTTTCCAGCCACAGCCCCGGCGCCGTGCCACGCGGGTTGTCGAGCACGACGGCTCCGTCGGGAACCGATGCCTGACGCCGATTGTTCTCCGGCATCGTCCACCCCCGGGCGGCGAACCGAGCCCTCAGATGCTCGACGATCGCGGGGTCCTCTGTCAGGGTCCGACCGAGCACGTCGGCCACCGTCTCGCGTGTGAGATCGTCGTCGGTCGGCCCCAGGCCACCGCAGACAACGAGCAGGTCCGCCCGACCGAGGGCATCCCGCACAGCTGGCCCGAGGTCGGCCGCCTCATCGCCGACAATCGACTTGCGGCGCACCACGATACCCAGCTCGTTCAACCGGGCAGTCAGGAACAACGAGTTCGTATCGGTCCGGAAGGGCGTCAGCAACTCGGTGCCGACCGCGATGATCTCCGCCGTCGACAGCCGGGCTCCGACGGACGACGCGGACGGGGTCACGCCGCGGCTCCCAGCCACAGGACGAGACGCAGCAGCGCCTGAGCATAGAGTCCGGCCACGAGGTCGTCGACCATCACGCCCCATCCGCCCGGGAGCCGTTCGGCCTGTCGCGCGGGAAACGGCTTGACGATGTCGAACAGGCGAAACGCGAAGAACCCGATCAGGGCGCCGGTGACCCCAACCGGCACAGCCACGAGCGTCACCAACATGCCGGCCACCTCGTCGATGACCACCAGTCCCGGATCCCGGCGGCGATACCTCGCCTCGGCGGCGGACGCTGCCGCCACCCCGGCCCCCGTCACGACCAGGAGCATCGCCACTTCGAGCCACGTCGACCGCGTCGAGCGGACCGCCCAGAACAGCGCCAGACCCACCACCGAGCCGGCGGTTCCCGGAGCAATCGGCGCAAACCCGATCGGTCCGACCGTCGCGAAGCCAACCACCGCGCGCTGGACCAGACCCGTCATTTCGGGACCATCAAGACGCGCGTACCGGCCAAGCGGTCGTGCAACGCGCGACGCTCAGTATCGAGGAACATCAAGACGACGCCCAGACCGAGCGGCAGCACCGACACCAAATACCCGAGCGCCCGGACCACGGCGACCGACGTGGTCACGGGGTGACCGGCCCTGTCCACCACACGCACCCCGAACGCCATCTTGCCGAACGTCTGGCCCCCGGCACGGATGAGGACCACGACATACCCCCCATTGAGCAGGATCAGGAAGCCGGCCAGCGGCGCCACCGGCAGCAGACCGAGCGACTGCAGATCGAGCTCCGCGAGCCTGAGCGTCAGCGCGATTACGACGGCATCGAGGCAAGCCAGCAGCGCCGCGTCGAACAGCCCGGCTGCCAGACGCACCTGAGGTGTCGCAACCCGCGGTCTCGGGTCCGCTCGCGCCGTGACCGGCTGGGCACTCTCGAACGACAGCGTCGGGTCCGACCGCCGACGTGACGCCCGCGACCGCACACGCGGCACCGCCGGTGTCGGCCGCCGCACCGCGAGCGGCGCACGCGGCGGTGACGGATCCTGACCGCGCTCACCTGCGTCTGATGGAAACAGCGGTAACGCGGAGCTCGTGGCCAGCGGCCGGGCCGCCCGCGGTTCGGCACGGCTGGATGTCGTGCCGCGACGACCAGCGGCGCCCGTGTCTGGGCGCGTCACAACCGGACCCCGCGTCTGCCATCGTCGTTGATCACGTAACGAAGCTCTGCCTCCAACCAGCGAGTCCTCTGGAGAAATGCGCTTCGTTACGAGTCGTGCCAGCACGGCTAGCGCGTGACACCACTCCCACCTGGCCGGTCAGCGTACTCGACGGCCGCGCCGGCCGCCATCTCCGGCAACCGGCTCAATATCTCTTGCTGGATCGTGGCACGTAGCGTGTCCACGTCCCCCCGCAACCCGTCGCCAAGACCGACCGTGGCCAGCACGCCCAGAGCCTCCGCGTGCCGGTCGTCGGCAACCAGCGCCTTCGCCCGCTCCAGCGCGAGCTGCGGCACCGAGGGCACCGGCAGCGGCGCCGGTGGCACGCGCAGCGGGACCGGCGCGAGGTCTGCCTGATCCACCAGCCGGATCGGCACGAGCTGAGCCCAGGCACCGGCCAGATACAACGCCACGGTCGCGCCTGCAAACAGTGCAATCAACAGCACCCAGGGGACCAGGCGGAATCGCCGTCCGGTGTCGCTTGACGTCACCGCGCCGCGACGCGCCCGCCGTGCGCCGGCGCGCCGGCGCGCGGCCGCTGCCGCCGGGTCGTCGACGCCGGCCACCTCGAGACGCTCGACCAGGTCCAGCACCGCCCTCGCCTCGTCGTCCGCTCCGCCACGCTCGATCGCAGTCGTGAGCAACGCCCGCGCTTCGGTGACGTCACCGCGGTCACAGGCTTCGACACCGGCATGCAGCAACGCCTCGGATTCCCGGACTCGTTCGGCGACCGCCGCCCGCGCCCGGTCGATGTAGGTCCTGGCCCGCGCGTGGCTGCTATCCAGGAACAACACCCGAGTCCAGACGTCGATGGCGCGCTCGAACCGTCCCCGAAAGTAGTGATCGAGACCCGATAAGAGCAACTGGTCAATCTTAGCCGCGTGATCAGTGCCCCCGATGTCAGCCGCTGCGGGCTCGTCACGCTGTGCGGAATAGGCCATGGGCGGGAAGCGCTGCGCGCGAACGTGAGACAGCTCGGCGAGCGAGGCGGAGCCATCCGGGTCGGGACGGTCTGAGGCGGAGCCTCGCTAGATGTCTAGGTGAGCGATTATGAGCCACACCCGGGTGAGCGTCAACACGGGAACGCATCGGCCCGTCTGGGCCACCTGACACGCTCCCCGAAGCCCCCCTATGTTATATGTGCGGTGTGGGCTTGATAGAAGCGGTGCCGAACGTCAGCGAAGGGCGGCGCCCCGAAGTCATCGAGACACTGGCGGCCGCCCTCGCGGGCAGTCCTGGCGTCGACCTGCTCGACACCTCCTCTGACGCCGCGCACAACCGTACCGTCTTCACGCTGGTCGGAGCAGGCGCCGCGCTGCGGACGGCGTTGCTCGCACTCTACGCGGTCGCGGTCGATCGGATCGACCTCCGGATCCATGCTGGCGAGCATCCCCGCATCGGGGCGGTGGATGTCGTGCCCCTGGTACCGCTGGACCCAGCGGACATGCCGGTCTGCATCTCGGTCGCCACGGAGCTGGGCGCGGCGGTCGCCGAACGATTCGACATCCCGGTCTACCTCTACGAGGACGCCGCCCGGGTGCCGGACCGCCGGCGGCTCGAAACGATCCGTCGCGGGGGCTTCGAGGGACTGACCACGAAGATGCGAGCGGAGTCGTGGCACCCCGATTTCGGTCCGCTCCGTCCGCATCCGTCGGCGGGCGCCTCGGCCATCGGGGCGCGACGCATGCTGGTCGCCTACAACGTGAATCTGCAGACCGACGACCTCGACATCGCCCGACGCATTGCCCGGTCGGTGCGCGCCTCGGACGGGGGCCTCGCGGCCGTCAAGGCGATCGGGGTGCGGACGAGTCAGCCAGACGTGGTCCAGGTGTCGATCAACCTGGTCGACTTCGAGCGGACGTCGCTCCACCGGGTGTTCGAATCGGTGCAGCGTGAGGCGGACCGGCTCGGGGTCAGTATCCGCGACAGCGAGATCGTCGGTCTCGTACCGGCAGCCGCCTTGATGTCGGCCACGACTCGCCAGCTCCAGCTCACGGGCTTCACGACGGATCAGATACTGGAATGTCGACTCGCCCGATGACCAGTTCGCCCGCCGCCCCGGCTCGCGCAAGCCGAGCTTGTCTCACAGCCCCGCCACGCGGGGGCTAGACATCTCGTCGGCGTGACGACACCTTGATCCGAACGTAACCATGTTGCCCCTAGGAGACGTCTAGCGCGGCGCGCGGCGGCCGGATCCCGAACGACCGCATCTTGCGGTAGAGATGACTCCGCTCCAGCCCCAACGCGTCGGCGGTGCGGGTCACGTTGCCCCGCTGCTGGGCGAGCGCCTGCAGGATGTAGTCGCGCTCGAACCGGTCCCGTGCGTCCTGGAGCCGAACCGACGGTTGTGCCTGGACTGGTGACGTGTCTGGACGCACCGGCGTCGTCTCGAGAAACCCGAGGTCCTGCGCCGTCACGATCGGGCCCGGCACCATGATGACGACCCGTTCGATCACGTTGCGCAGCTCACGCACATTGCCGGGCCACCGGTAGCTGCGGAGCATCGCCCGCGCCGCCGGGTCGACGGTCTGCACCCGATTCCCGTACTCGCTGGTGTAGCGCGCGAGGAAGTGTTCGGTGAGGCGATCGATATCCTCCCGCCGGTCGCGCAGCGGGGGCACGAAGATCGGGACGACGTTCAGCCGGTAGAACAGATCGTCCCGGAACCGCCCGGCCTGGATCTCCTCCTGCAGGTTCTTGTTGGTCGCCGCAACGACCCGGACATCCACCTCGACACCCATCCGTCCACCGACCGACTCGACCACCTGCTCCTGAAGCACGCGCAGCACTTTGGCCTGGGTCTTGAGGCTCATGTCGCCGACCTCGTCGAGGAAGATCGTGCCGCCATCGGCGATCTCGAACTTGCCCCGCCGGTCGCTGATCGCGCCGGTGAACGCGCCGCGCACATGACCGAACAGTTCGCTCTCGATGAGCTCGTCCGGGATGGCGGCGCAGTTGACCTCGACGAACGGCCCGGCCGATCGGCGGCTCAGCGCATGCACGCTGCGCGCCACCAACTCTTTGCCGGTACCGTTCTCGCCGTGGATGAGCACCCGACCGTTTGTCGGCGCCGCCAGCGCGATCTGTTCGCGCAATTGCACCATCACCCGGCTGTCGCCGACCATGACCTCGTGGCGGTCGACGTCGGCCCGCAGCGCCCGGTTCTCCATCTCCAGCCGGCGCTGCCGCACCGCGTTCCGGACGAGCAGGACCGTCTTCTCGAGTGACAGCGGTTTCTCGAGAAAGTCGAACGCCCCCAGTTTGATCGCCCGCACGGCCGCCTCGATGCTCCCGTGCCCCGAGATCATCACGACCTGCGCCTCGACCGCCCGCTCACGTAGCGTCGTCAACGTCTCGAGACCGTCGATTCCAGGCAACCAGATGTCCAAGATGATCACGTCGAACACCTGACCAGCCACACGTTCGAGACATGCCTCACCGGAGTCGACAGCCGCGACACCATAGCCCTCGTCGCCGAGCACGCCGCTCAACGCCGACCGCACACCGGCCTCGTCGTCAACGATCAAGACCGTGGGCCTCACGCCTGTCCTTTCGCGACCGGGGCCGCCCCGGCAGCTTCGCCGGGAGATTCATGCGCGCACGGTAGCTCGACCGTGAACCTGGTCCCCGATGGGACGTTGTCGGTCACGTCGATGCTCCCGCCGTGCTCGACGACAATCCGACGCACGATCGCCAGCCCCAGCCCGCTCCCCCGTCCCTTGGTGGAGAAGTACGGCAAAAACAGCTTCTCCCGATCCACATCCGAGATCCCGGGTCCGTTGTCGCTGACGATCACCCGCGCAACACCGTTGGTCGCATCGAGCTGGGTCTCGATGCGGATGATGCCCGCCGCGGTGGCGGCGCCGGTGCCCCCGGTCCGACCCTCGAGCGCGGCCACCGCGTTGTCGACCAGGTTCACCACGACGCGCTGGATCTGGTCCGGGTCGACCCGCACGGACGGCAGTCCGGCCTGGAACGCGCGCTGGAGGGTGATGTCCTCGAACAGTCCGTCGTAGAGCGCCAGCGTGTCGGACAGCAGCGCGTTGAGATCGACCGGCACCGCCTTGGGCGATGGCAGCCGCGCGAAGTGTGAGAACTCGTCCACCAACCCCTTGAGTGCCTCCACCTCTCCGATGATGGTTGTCGTGCACTCGTCGACCAGGGCCCTGGCCTGTGCTGGCGCGCCCGACAGGTTGCGACGCAGCCGCTCGGCACACAGCTGTATCGGGGTGAGCGGGTTCTTGATCTCGTGCGCCAAGCGGCGCGCGACGTCGCGCCACGCGGCGACCCGCTGGGCCCGAAACAGCGGTGTCACGTCGTCGAACACCATCACGACGCCATCCAGCTCGTGCTCGCCCGGCAGGCTCGTGGCCGCGACGGCGAGATGACACTCCCGACCGTCCCGCACCAGCGCCACCTCCCTCGGGGTGCGAGCCAGCGCCCCGCGCCGGGCCTCACGCAGCATCGACCCGAGCGGCGCGAGGTCCGGCCGTTCGAACACCGTGGCGGCCGGCTGCCCGACCACCGTCGCGTCGATGTCCAGCAGCCGGGCGGCCGCGGCGTTGACGGTGCTGAGACGACCTGCCGCGTCGATCGACACCACCCCGGTGGCGATCCGCTCCAGGATCGTCTCGATGTAGCGTCTCCGGCGCTCTGCCTCGCGGGTCTTGTGCTCCAGGTCGCCCCGCGAGCGCACCAACGTACGCTGGCTTGCCGACAGATCCTCCGCCATCGTGTTGAACGCCTCGACCATCGCGCCGAATTCGTCAGATGACTCCGGCTCGATCCGATGATCGAACTCTCCAGCGCCGATGCGCTGTGCCCCGTCGGCCAGCAACTGCACCGGACGGCCGAGCCGCATCGCGATGTAGATGCCGATCCAGGTTGCCGCGATCAAGATCATCAACGTCGTCATCAGGAAGAACGACAGATACGCGCCGGCCACCGGGTTTTTCAGCACGCGCAGCTGGTTGTAGGCCTCGTAGGCCCCGTAGATCCGCCGGGCACGCTGAGTCAACTCGCCGGACAGGGCGCTGCTGGCGACCACCACCCCGACGACCGGCCCGTCGGCGGTCCGGCGGATGACGGCGGCGCCGCGCAACCACTCCGCGCTCTCGCCCAGCAACTCGACGACGCCCGTCGCCGCGCGACCCGCCGCGGTGCCGGCGGCCAGCGCGTCGGCCGACGCCCGCGCGTAGCCGGGCGGCAGCGACGGGGCGGCCACCTCGACGAGCCGGCTGGTGGTGGTGCTCCCCGTGGCGTCGACCGTGACTCGATACACATCGATGACGGCCGCGCCACCCGGGCCCTCCCCGGCCTCGACGAACCTCCGGAGAGTTGCCTCGTCCATCACATCGAGATCGACCTCGGCCAACTGCGCTGCGACCCGACTCGCTCGCGCCTCCACCGCCAGCTGCTGGTCCTGGTAGACACTTCTGGCGATCGCGATGGCCGACGTCAGGACGTCGTCGATCGGCGCGCTGAACCAGCGCTCCGCGCTGTTGCGGATCACCTCACTCCCGACGATGAGCACCAGCACCGATGGGATCAGCGTCATCCCGACCAGCGCCGCGACGAGCTTGGCGCGGAACCGCGCGAAGGGCACCCTGCGACGGCGCTCAGCGATCAGCGTGATGACGTTGCGAGCAACGAGGAACCCGAGGGCCAGCAGCATGATCAGGCACGCCGCCGACAACGCATACAGTACGACCTCGGACAGATAGTCAGGCGCGAGCCCGCTGAACCGCTGCGCGAGCCAGATCAGACCGACGAGCGCACCCACCACGAGCCCACTGGCCACGAAGATGACCAGCGAACTGTTCCGCGGCGCCGCGCGGGCGGCCGCAGGGCGGCGGCGACCCGGTTGCGCTGGGGTCCGCCCTTCCGGTGGCGACTGCTCGGCCATTCCCGCGTGCTCCGCCACGTCGCGACGCGTGGCTGTCAAAGTGCGTGCGCGCGTCTCGGGTCGCGGGTCCCCGCCCCCGGTCTCCCGCAACCGCGGCTGCTAGTAGCCCGTGGTGAAAGTTCCGCTGCCTTCGACCGGCTTCATCCCGGTTATCTGCGAGACTGCTCGGTCGAACCCTGCCGGTATGTTCCCTCGCCGCGCCGTGCCCTGTCCGAGCGCGGCATCGATCAGGACGGGTCTCGGTGCGACGCAGGACCGGCACCACCGACCGCTACGGAAGAAAGGTGAAGCTGGCCCGTCCACGGGCCGCCGGTCGCGCCCAGGGCCACCGAAACCACCCTGTGCGCGGGCGCCGGTCCATCCGCACGCGCACGCGGTACTCTCCGTTGGTCTCGAGGTCACGTGTGCTGAACAGCGGCAACCGCTCGAATGTGGTCAACAGCTGACGCACCGCGGCTTCCTCCTCGACGACCCACACCGGTTCGACCCGCCCATCCACGATGCGTCTGACCCGATACCGACCGGTCAGTCCGTCATACCGCACGCTCGCCGACACCGACACGCGGTCGACAGTCCGATCGAGCCAGAACGCGACCGGCTGCCGCAGCTCTATCTCAAAGCTGAACGTCGTCTCGAGCCCGCTGGCCACGGCGTCCCGGATCTCCTCCGAGTAGGCGCCGGGCAGCTCGAGTGACACCAACACGTGGTCCTCGCGAGCGAGGGTCGTGACACGCACGGCGTCCTGCGCCCGCGCCACCGGGGGGCTCGCGACCGACACCACGCACACCACCACGCCGACCAGCACCCGCCGCATGCCGCCTAGCAGCCCGTGGGGAACGTTCGACTGCATCCGGTCCTACGGGTGACATCGTGACATGTGACGCACGTTTTCGCGACCCCGGAGCTGTCTGACCCCCGCGTAGCGGGGCGGTGAGACACGCTCGCCGTGTCATTCCTTGGTATCGAGGAGGTCCCGCAGTTCGGTCATGAACTCCCCGATGTCGCGGAAATGGCGATAGACCGACGCAAACCGGACGTACGCCACTTTGTCGAGTTGCTTGAGCTCCTGCATCACAAACGCACCGACCTCGTCGGTCGGGATCTCCTTCTCGGGACGCTCGTGCAGCATCGCCTCGACGCGGTCCGCGATCGCCTCGACGGCGGCAACCGTCACCGGCCGCTTCTCGCATGCCTTGCGCATGCCCGCCGTCACCTTCTGCCGCTCGAATCGCTCCCGGCTCCCGTCCTTCTTCACCACCATGTACGGAATCTCGTCGATCCGCTCATAACTGGTGAACCGTCGCCCGCAGTCCTGGCACTCGCGCCGGCGCCGGATGACCTCGCCCTCCCTGCTCTCCCGCGAGTCGACGACCTTGTCACTGAGGTGACCACAGAACGGACATTTCACCTTCGTCCCCCTCTAGACATCTCCCACCGGTGACATAGTAACGTTCGACGCGCGTTTGCATGACACGCGGAGATGTCTAGCAGCCCGTGGTGAAAGTCCCGCTGCATTCGGCCGGCGCTGCATCCGCCCTGCCTGCGTTGTTTCTCGGTCGAATACTGCCGGTATGCTCCCTCGTCTCGCCTTGCAGGGGCCCGGCGCGGCGTCGATCTCGACGACCCTCGGTGCGACGCGCGACTTTCACCACGGACTGCTAGTCCCCGCGTCGCGGGGCTCTGAGAACAGCTTCTGCTAGCGAGGCTGCGA
>JADFPE010000049.1 GCA_022562495.1 Acidobacteriota bacterium | reverse complement strand
GGTTTCCCACCCGCAGCATGAGGTTCTTCATGGGTCGGGCCCCGAGGACCAAAAAGATCAGCATGATTCCCGAGATGGCGACGAGGGTGCGCTCGGTGGTGGAGCCCGGGCCCGGTGCTATCAGGCCGACCACCACCGTGACGACGAGAGTCGGAGTGCCCAAACTGCCGACGAGCATCGCGACTGAGATGATCTTTCGCCGAGCCCCATGGTTGACCACGTTCTCGGACTCCGTAGTGGTGAATCCGGCCCCGCTGAACGCCGAGCGGGCTTGGAATCCGGCGATGTCAGGAGGGAGACCGGTGGCGATCAGCGCGCCGGTCAATAATTGGACCAGAACCATGCTGATCACCCCGACGATCAAGAATGTGGCTATTGCGAACATGTCGCGATCCTCTCAAAAATCGTGCCACGTCGCTGCGCCGCAAGCGGTTCAGGGGTTCTGTGGCACTGTTGCGTTGACGGATTTGGGACCCAACAGCGAGCGTGCTCGGATGAATGGTTCAAGCGCTGCTGAGCCCGCATCGTTTGCCAGGTACCGGTTCCCGCCCGAGGTGATCTTAGAGGCGACACTCGTTGGGTCAACGTGCATAACCGTGTTGACCACCGGTTCCGTCAACGACGCGTACATCATCGAGCTCACGGTTCCGCTACTTACCGGGAATCAGGCGTTACCCAGCTTCGTCGGTGCCCATCGCGTAGGCGGCTGAGGCCTCGACGATGGTCATGACCACGTCGAGGTCTTCGTCGTCTCGCGGGGCGTAGACCATCACCAGGTTCGGGATGCTGCCGTCGAGGGCGAATGGGTGATATTCGCCCCAGCCCTGGTCAACGACCATCGCCGCGTGGTCGGGCGGGAGTACGAGATGCAGGCTGCCGGCACCGTTGGGCCGGGGATGGATGTGAGCGAATTCGCGCTCGACTATCATGGCCTCGCCGCGAGTCGGCAGGGCGGGCGCGACCGTGAGCGCTCGGGCGCCAGGCCCCGACGCCCGGCTGGGTTGCTCGACGACCCCTTCCAGCGCGAACGAGCGCATCGAGAGCTGCGCGAGAAGTTCGTCGCTGGAGGTTTGGTCAAGCTGGACGTGGGGGATTCCGACGGTGACATCTGGCTTCTCGCCTGGTCGGGTCGACAGCAGCAACGACTGTTCCGAAGCACCGGTATCTTCTGGCGCACTCTCATCGAGCGGAGCCGCGTCGTCGGCACAGCCGGCCACGATCAACGCCACGGGAACGGCGAGGACTACCTTAAGAAGCGTGAGTAAGCAGCGTCGAGCGGTCATGGTCGTCCTTGTCGAGCCATGAATGTCTCGACCGCTAGGGCTGCGTCGGCCGGTCCGACCGATACGCCGCGCAGGACGTGTCGCAGCATGAGCGGGCCGGTCAACTCGTCGACGAGTCGGTCGACGTCGCCGCTGAGCTCGCCCCGGGTAATCGCGGGCTCGAGGATGATATGAAACGGTTGGAGCATCGCGGAGATGAACTCTTCTGCCAATCGGGATACCTCTTCGGATCGGCGCCCGAAATCAAGACAAGCGGCGAAGAAGGCGCGGACAGGCCGATGGTTGAAGCGGGCGACGAGATGGTTCATCGCCGCGTCGAGGTCGGTTTGGAGATCGGTGAGCCGCGCCGGTTCCGTTGGCCTTTGGGTCGCCATCTTCAACAGATCGGCGATCAGGCGCTCCTTGTCGGGCCAGTGTCTGTACATCGTGGCTCGGCTCACCCCGGACCGATCACTGAGCCTCGACGGCGTGAGGGCGTCGGCGCCCTCTGTGAGGAACAACTCGAGGGCCGCCTCGAGGACCTTCGTCGTGGTCTCCGGATGTGCGCCGGCCGGGCGGCCCACTCGATGTGATGCTCGCTCGCGTTCGTCGACCGATCGAGTCACACCGGGCCGGATGTGTGGCTCGACTCGACCAGCAGCCGGTTGCCTTCGGGATCGCTAGCGGTGAACGAGTTGTGCGGGTTGCCACGGGTGATGGAGCCGGGCTCGGCGCCGACTTGCTCTAGCAGTTGGCGCGTGTCCTCCAGATCATCGACCATCAGATCGAGGGTCGTTGTCCCTGGGTCGCCGTTGGAGATCACGAGATGGGTGCCGCCTCGAAGCTCGAGGATGGCCATTCGATCCATCTGCACGATGCTGCGCATACCTATCGATTCGTAGAATCGTCCGAGTAGTCCGACATCGGCGGCGGCGAGCCCCAGATGACAGATCGCGAACCGTGGCCTCGGGTCGTTCAGCCCGGCGTCGGTTGATGGTGGGGAATTGGTTTCGGTCTTCATTGTGTGTCTTGGCCTCTGACTTTCGCTGGTGGCACCTATTGTTGAGGCGCACTGTCTCATCAATGTATATGAGACACTCTGTCTTGACAACCCCCCCAATGGCGCACGATCCGTCGGCAGAATCGTTGGGCGCTCGAGAGTTCTGTCAGGGTCAGGCAGCGGCGAGATCCATCCGGTCGGATCGCGTGCGTTGAGGGTTAAGGGTTGCATTCGTCCATCCGACACAGAAAGTGGCTATAGAACTGCGATCAGTGGTATTTCGTAGTGTGGCGGCCGGGCGTGTACCTCGGCTGGTCGAGCCCGGTGGTCTGGGGCAACCGCGTCTTCCTGACCACGGTCACCGCCATCGGCGAGTTCGAACTGCCGAAACCGGGGCTCTACGCGCCGCAGGGGCGTCCCGAGCCGCCGCCGCTCGAGCACGACTGGCTGGTCTATTGCCTCGACCTCGAGACGGGCGACGTCCTCTGGCGCCGGTCGGTCAATGCGGGCCGGCCGTCGTTCGCGCGCCACATGAAGAACACCTACGCGTCGGAAACGCCGACCACCGACGGCGAGCGGGTCTACGTGCGCTTCGGCGAGCTCGGCCTCTACACCTTCGACATGGACGGCAACGAGGTCTGGAGCCTCGAGATCCCCGACAGGCAGACGCGGTCCGACTGGGGGTCGGCGTCGTCGCCGGTGCTGCACGACGACAAGCTGATCATCGTCTACGACAACGAAGAAGAGTCGTGGATCGCCGCGCTCGACAAGCGCACCGGCAGCGAGATTTGGCGCACTGCCCGCGACGAGGTGTCGAGCTGGGCCACGCCCTACATCTGGCAGCACGCGCAGCGCACCGAAATTGTCACCTCGGCGGTCAATCGCATCCGCTCCTACGACCTCGACGGCACCTTGCTGTGGGAGATGGATGGGCGGATGTCCTGGGCCTCCATCGCCACCCCGTTCTCGAGCCACGGCCTCGTGTATGTGAACTCCGGCTACTTCCGCGACGAGCACCGGCCCGCCTACGCGATACGCCCGGGCGCCAGCGGCGACATCACGCTCGCCGACGGCGAGGTGTCGAACGACTACGTCGCCTGGTATCAGCCCAAGGCCGGCAACTATAACACCTCCCCGCTCGTCTGCCGCGACATCTGCTACAGTCTGCTCGACCGGGGGTTCTTCGAAGCTGTCCGAGGCGGCGCGACCCCACTAATGTTGCCTATCGTCCCGTGCCCGGACGCAGTTACAGTTCGACTCCGGCAGCAGGCCTGTTTTCAGGGCCTTGACCGCGCCTTTTCAGCACCCTTTGAACCGGATCCGTCTTTCGAGCCGAAATACCGGTCTGGGGGTTTGACAAACTCGGTCCATGAGGCCCATGGTTAAACTGGATTCGGCAGACCGCCGTGTTCGGTCGGACGTCGTAAAGAAGTGTCAGATGGCACAGGCCACTGCGGACCCCGGTCGGAAGGGCACGGCGACTCGTGGTAGCCTGAGCGCCTGCGTTCTGTCGACTCTCGCAGCGGTCGCGTGGTTCTCCGCCTGTTCCACTACCCCCACGACGCCTGAGTCTCTGGCGGAACCCCTTGGTGTCACCCGCCAGAACGTGGCCCAGATGGTGCGCCTCGCGGGCACGGTCGAGGCGGTGCGAGCGTTCTCCGTCAACGCCCCTCGTCTCACTGGACGGACATCCACCGCGCTGCTCGTGATTACCCGACTTGTCGCCGGGGGCACTCGCGTCAAAGCCGGCGACGTCCTCGTGGAGTTCGATCCACAGGAGCAGCAGCGCGCCGCGCGCGATCAGCGCAGCGCGTTTCTCGATCTGGAGGGGCAGATCCGCAAGCTGGCAGCGGAACAGGAGGCCGCGCGGGCCACGGACGAGGCCGAGCTGACGCAGGCGGCGAACGACGTGGAGCGCGCCCGCCTCGACGTGCGAGCAAATCCGTTTCTGCCGCGCATCGAGGCGGAGACGAACGACCTGGCCGTCGAGCAGGCGATTGCCAAACTGGACCAGCTGGAACGGACGTTCGGCCTGAAGCGCACCGCCGCCGCCGCGGCGCTCCGCATACTCGAGATCCGGCGGGACCGGGCGCGGCGCGACGCGGACCACGCCGAGCGTAACGCAGACCTCATGACCGTCACGGCGCCATTCGACGGACTCGTCGTGATCGACACGATCTTCCGGGGCTCGGGCCAGATGACGGAGGTGCAGGAAGGCGACGAAGTGCGGTCCGGCGTGCCGATTCTCGATGTCGTCGACCCCTCGTCGATGCAGGTCCGCGCATCCGTCAACCAGGTGGACATCACCCATGTCGCAGTGGGACAAGCGGTGCGAATCCGACTCGATGCCTATCCCGATCTGGCGTTCGAGGGGCAGGTGGAGCAAGTGGCCCCGCTGGCGGTCCCGAGCCAGCTGACGCCGAAGGTGCGCACCTTCGTGGCCATCGTCTCCATCGCCGGCTCTCACGAGCGGTTGATGCCCGATCTCTCAGCGTCCGTCGACATCCCTCGGTCCCCGCGTACGCCGGACTCGTCGACGGCGCTCCCGCCGGTCGAACGGGACGCGCCGAACGGAGCGCACCGTGTGGCGCAATAGCGGGCGCGTCGCGACGTCCGTGCTGTGGGTGCTCGGTGTGGCCACGGTCGCGTTGGCCGTGATCGGATTCCTCGCCATGTCGCCCCAGGCGGCCACTGACGTGCCCACGACCGAGGTGATACGGGGGGCGATGGTGGAGACCCTGGAGCTCCGGGGAGAAATACGCCCGATACGATCGCTCGTTGTGAACGCGCCGATGCGGTCGGGAGAGCTCCAGATCGTCCACCTGATTGCGAGCGGCACGACCGTCGACGTCGACGACGTCATCGTGCGGTTCGATGACACGAGTGTGCGGCAATCGGTCCAGGAAGGGGAATCGGAGCTCGAGCAGGCGGAGGCGGAGATTGAGCAGGCGCGCGCGGAGGGCCGCATCCGGGACGAAGAGCATCGCACCGCACTCTTGACGGCCCAGTACGATGTGGAACGCGCTCGACTCGACATGGCCGTCCCCACGCGGCTCGTGGCACGTCTCGACCTGGAGCGCGCGAAGCTGGCCCTTGCCGATGCCACCCAACGGCTCGCGGAGGAAGAGAGCAAGGCCAGGGCGGACCGTGCGGCGACGGAGGCGGACGTCCAGAGCCGGGAACGCGCTCGAGACAAGGTTGCCGATGATCTGGCCCGGGCCCGGCAGTCACTCGCGGGCCTTGCCATCCGGGCACCGGCCGCCGGCACCATTCACATCTTGGTCAACGGTCGGGGAGGTGGCCCGTTCGGCAGCCGGCAGGTGTTTCGGGAGGGAGACCGCGCCTGGCCGGGCGCGCCGATCGCCGAGTTGCCCGATCTGTCTGAGATTCTGCTGACGTCGAAACTGGAGGAGGAAGACCGTGGACGCCTTCGAACGGGCCAGACGGCGACGGTGCGGGTCGACGCCGTGCCTGGCCGTGAGTTCCACGCGACGGTCGACCATATTTCGGTCCTGGCGCGGGTCGATTTCTCCTCGGGTTTTCCACCGGCGCGCAACTTCGATCTCAGACTGCGGCTCGACGACGGCGGGGCGGCGCTGCGACCAGGCATGAGCGCAACCGCCCGGCTGGTGGTCGACCGGCTGGACGATGTGCTGAAAATACCGGCTCAAGCGGTGTTCACCGTTGGCGGCAGGCCGGTCGCGTATCGGTTGGTCGGGTCCCGGTTCGAGCCGGTTCCGATCGACATCGCCAAACGGATGGGGGACGAGGTGGCGGTGTCGAACGGCGTCGTGGCTGGAGACCGCGTCGCGACCGTCGAGCCCCCAGTGGCCATGATTGCGCGACCATGACAACCCGGTACGCCGTCTCCGCGGCCGGAACCGTCGTCGTCCTCACGACGTTGGGCATCGTCGCGGCCGACCGCTGGCCGGCGTCCCTCGACGCGGACATGCCGACGGCCCGCGTGACTCGCGGCACCCTGGCGCTCGACGTGCAGATCTCTGGAGTGCTGCGTGCGAAGCGCTCGGTGCCGATGACCACGCCGCGCGCCGGCGTGTCGCTCCCCCTCGTCGTGCTGGCCGGGACCGGCGCCACCGTCAAGCAGGGCGACATCGTCATGGAGTTCGACCCGGCTGAACAGGCGCACGCGCTCGAGCAGAGCCGGTCGGAGTTGGAGGAGGCCGAGCAGGAAATCGTCAAGCTGCAGGCGGACGCCGACGTGCGGCAGGCGGAGGACGACGTGGAACTGCTGACCGCGCGCTTCGACGTGCGGCGCGCCGAGCTGCAGGCTGTGGCCGACCTCAATCTCATCGGCGTCAACGAGGCGAAGCGCCGTGCGCTCACGCTCGAGGAGGCGCAACGTCGGCTGGAAGAGCTGGAAGGCGCGCTCTCCTCGCGCGATGCGATTAACCGCGCGTCGCTGGCGGTGCTCGAGGAGCGACGGACCCAAGCCCGGCTGGCGAGCCGACAGGCGCAACAGATCATCGACAACCTCGTCGTGCGAGCGCCGTTCGACGGCGTGGTCGTGGTCCGCGAGAACCGGGACGGGGTGACGCTCTTTTTCTCCGGGATGACGCTTCCGGAGTATAGAGTCGGCGACATGGTGCGTCCGGGTCGTGTCGTCGCCGAAATCGTGGAGGTGGGCCAGCTGCAGATCGTCGCCAAGGTGGATGAGCTGGAGAGTCCCAATTTAAAAGCGGGGCAGACGGCTGTCGTGCGTGTCGACGGGCTGCCTGACCACACGCTGGCGGCGACGGTGGAGGCGGTGGCGGGGATGGTCTCGCGCGACGGGTTCTTCAACGCGTCGGGCCCCGTGCGCGAGTTCGACGTGTTTCTGCAGCTCGACACGCTCGATCCACGACTGAGACCGGGGATGAGCGTGCAGGTCACCGTGGCGGGCCGTTCGTTGTCAGACGCGCTCCTGCTGCCCCGGCACGCGATCTTCGAGACGGAGGGAGAACCGGTCGTCTATGTCAGCGAGGACGGCGTGTTTGCGGCGCAGCCGGTGACTGTGGTCGGCAGAAGCGAGGACTTCGTGGCGATCGAGGGGGTCGCCGAGGGAACCGAGGTGGCGCTTCTGGATCCGACGGCCAGGGACCGCGCCGACCCGCCGAACCAGCCGACACCAGCGGGAGCCGCCCAATGAGCGCCCGGGCCAGTACCGGCGGGCCCAGAAGCCGCGCGGTCGAGCTTGCGGAAGAGCTGCGTCTCGGCCTCGACAGTCTGCGAGCCTACAAGCTGCGGGCGGTGTTGACCATGTTCGGCATGATCTTCGGCGTCGCCGCGGTCGTGGCCATGCTGTCCATCGGTGCGGGCGCCCAGCAGGAAGTGATCGCGTTCATCGAACAGCTCGGCGTCCGCAACGTCATCGTCGAAGCCCGCGAGGCCGGCGACCCGCAAACGCTCCAACGTGTCCGCCGGCTGTCGGCCGGCCTGTCCTTTCGGGACGCACGGACCATCGAGGCGACACTGGTCGACCTGGAAGCCGCCAGCGCGAGGAAACGGCTGGTGCCGACACGTCTCCTCCCCCGGCCACAAGGCGATCCGCCGGTCGTCTTCGGGGTGGCTCCGGTGTATGCCGCGATCGCCGGCCTCCAGATCGCCGACGGGCGATTCTTCGACGAGTCGGAGGCGCGGACCGCCGCCCCGGTGGCGGTCGTCGGCCAGGCCGCCGCCTTGTCGCTGTTCGGAACCGAGGATCCGATCGGGCAGTACGTCAAGGTGAACCAGCAGTGGTTCGGCGTGATCGGCGTCGTCGGCCCGCAGATCACGGTCCAAAGCGGCATCGCTGGCCTCACGCAGCAGGACGGCAACCAGGTGATCTACGTTCCTTTGATGGCGGCGATCCTGCGTCTGGAGGAAACCCGGAGCAGGCAGCGGGACGAGATCGACGCGCTCTATCTCCAGTTGAGCCCCGGCGCCGACATCACCGCCGCCGGAGCGCTCGTACGCGGTCTCCTGGACACCGCCCATCGAGGCGCCAACGACTTCAGCGTCATCCTCCCGGCTGAGCTCCTGGCCGAGCAGCAGCGAACGCGACAGATTTTCGAGGTCGTGATGGTGGCAATTGCGTCGATCTCGCTCCTGGTCGGCGGTATCGGCATCATGAACATCATGCTGGCGAGCGTGCTCGAGCGCACACGGGAGATTGGTGTGCGCCGGGCCATCGGCGCCCGACGACGGGACATCGTGCGCCAGTTCCTCGTCGAGACGACGATGATCACCCTGACCGGCGGTGTGCTCGGCACGCTCTTGGGGGTGGTGCTGTCACGGCTGGTCGGCTACTTCGCCGGCTGGTCCACGATCGTCACCGTGGGGTCCGTCGCGCTGGCGTTCGTCGTGTCGGTGGGCATCGGGCTCGTGTTCGGCATGTACCCGGCAGTCCGGGCGGCGAGACTCGACCCCGTGCTCGCGTTGCACTACGAGTAGGTCGAGCATGTGATCGACGAACTTCCATGCTCTCGTCGTCCAACACGCTGTCGGGGGCGGGTGCATGCGCCACTACGTGTTGGTAGTGTGACGCGAAGACGTTACGGTGCACTAAATTACAGCCAATATAGCGCTTGTGACCTGTGCTGTGTCCCGAATGTGGCGTAACCGCATTTCTTGCAAGGGGATACGTTCACACCACCAACAGTGGACGGCGCAAGCACCGACTCCCGCCGCGAGCCCGGTCTCACGTGATCGTCTCAACCCACGTTGAATGACACAGACTCGGTCCAGCGTAAAGTATGTTTGGCTGGCTTCGCCGAATCGAGGAGGGGCCCGACAACGGCGGTCGGCTCTCGGCCGTAGGTCACCGCGCGACCATGAAGTTCCCCGCAAGTGAGCTACTATCCGTCTTCCGCGAAGGCGAAGTGCGCCGAGACCTCCAGGCGCTTTTTCGCTATGCCGCCTTTCTCGTTGTGGTCATCGCGCTCTACGCGGTGCTCTTCCAGGTGATCATGGTTCAGGTGGAAGGGCAGTCTCACTCGTGGATCACCGCTGTCTACTGGACGCTGGTCACGATGACCACGCTCGGCTTCGGCGACGTGGTCTTTACCAGCGACCTCGGTCGGCTGTTCACGATCGTCGTGCTGGGGTCAGGGGTGGTGTTGCTGCTGGTCGTGCTGCCGTTTACCTTTATCCGCTTTTTCTACGCGCCCTGGCTCGAAGCCCAGGTGCGGCTCAGGGCGCCACGGCGGGTGTCCTCCAGCGTACGAGGTCACGTCATCATCAGTCGCTATGATGCGATCGCATCCGCGCTCATCGAGAGGCTCCGGCCCGAGGGGATCCCGTACTACGTCGTCGAGCCCGACCCGGCCGCGGCAGCGCACCTCTTGAACCAAGGGATTGCTGTGGTCACGGGCGAGCTCGACAGTCGGACGACCTACGAGGGGTTGCAGGTGGAACAGGCCCGCCTGCTGCTCGCGAACCGAGAGGACACGACGAACACCAACATCACGTTGACCGTCCGTGAAGTGTCCCGAGATGTGCCGATCGTCGGCGTCGTCGAGCACGACGACTCAATCGACATCCTGGAGCTGAGCGGGTGTAATCACGTCTTGCCGCTGAAAGTACGTTTGGGAGAGTACCTGGCGAACCGCGTCAGTGCTGGTCTCGGCACGGCGGACGTCATCGGCACGTTCGAAGGGCTGCAGATCGCCGAGTTCTCGGCACGGAACACGCCGCTTGCCGGCCTGACCGTTCGCGAAACACGGCTACGGGAACACACCGGGCTGAACATCGTCGGCATCTGGCAGCGCGGACGGCTGATGCCCGCGTTCCCGCAAAGCCCGATCGCCAGCGAGAGCATCGTGGTGGTCGCCGGCACCCCGGCGCAGCTGACCGCGCTCGACAGTCTTCTCGAGACCACGCCTCACTCCGAGGCGCCCGTCATGGTCGTCGGGGCTGGCACCGTCGGAAGCGCCGCCACCCGCGCACTCAAACGCAAGGGCGTCCCGGTCCATGTGCTCGAGCGCGACCCGCGCGCGCAGGAGCGTTTGATGGGCGTCGCGGATCGCGTCTTCGTCGGCGACGCCAACGACCGCGAGGCTCTGAGGGAGGCTGGACTGGAGGACGCTCCGTCGGTGCTCCTGACCACGAACGATGACGCCGTGAACGTGTATCTTGCCGTCTACTGCCGACGGCTCAAGCCGGATCTCCGCATCGTGAGCCGGATTACGCACGACCGGAACCTCGAAGCCATTCATCGGGCGGGGGCGGACTTCGTGCTCAGCTACTCGTCCCTCGGCGCGGAAGCCGTGATGTCTCTTCTCGAAGGGCACGAGGTCGTGATTCTGGGAGAAGGCGTCGACCTGTTCTCGGTGCGGCTGCCACCGTCGTTGGAGAACAAGACGCTGGCCGAGACCGGGATCGGGTCACGTACCGGGCTGAGTGTCGTCGCGGTGCGACAGGATGGTCAGCTGGTCACGAACCTCCGGGCCTCGATGCAGTTGGAGGCCGGCGCCCAGCTCATCATGCTCGGCAACGTGCGGCAGCGGCGCGCGTTCGACGACGCGTTCGGTAGTTACTCCTGAGACTGAGACCGCCCGGCACGACAGACCCCGTATGGTGCAGAAAGCCGGCTGAAGCCAGGCTCTCGCCGCAGGATGGTCAGACATGGACCGCGCTGGCCAGGCCGTGGTCCGGGCCTTCTCGCAAGCTGCCTGTGCTTTCCATATTATTATTCATCCCTCCTTAGCGCTTTTGATCTTTCTGGCCTTCGTGCACGGCTCTTCCGCGGGTATTGTCGAGTTGACGAAAATCAGAGTGATCGAGCCGCAAGGTATTGTGCTCGATTCCCGCCGTGGGCCGACATATTGGGCATGAGAACCGCCTTGATGCCTCACCTTGACAGTGCCTCCCCCGGGCCTCACAGCGGGGCCCAGGATCCGACGCCATTCACGCGCCAGCCGCGGGACTGTCACCACGGGCTGCTCAGGGCGGGTGACGGCGATGACGCGCGATGCTAAGGTTGGACACACGCCAGCGGCGTGGGTGGTTCCCTGGTCTTTCAGGTGAGGGGGTGGCGCATGACAGTTCGCGAGCGCGTCGGCTCGATTCGGCTGGTCGCGGTGGCTGCGGTGGCCGCCATGACGGTCGCGAGCGTGCTGGTATCCTCTGCGGCCGGCGGACAGTCGTTGCCTGAGGGCGCCGACATCCAGCCGGGCTGGACGCCGCCCCGCACGGCGTGGGGCGTGCCGGACCTGCAGGGGGTCTGGGACTACCGCACGATGACGCCGTTGCAGCGCCCGCGCGAGTTCGCCGGGAAGACGTTTCTGACCGATGAGGAGGCGGCCGCCTATCGGGTCCGCACCCTCGCCGAGCAGGCCGACTACGACCGGGCACCCAGCGTCCACGCGAAGTGGTGGCTGGACTATGGCACCGAGCTCACGGCGGACAAGCGCACCTCGTTGATCATTGACCCGCCGGACGGGCGGATTCCCTCGCTGACCCCGGCGGCGCGGCGGCGCTCGGCCGCCACTGCCGAACGCCGGCGGGCGCATGCCGCCGACGCGGCGGAGTACCGCAGTCTGACCGAGCGCTGTCTCACGTTCGGCACGCCGCGGTTACCCGGCGCCTACAACAACAACTACCTGATCCTGCAGACGCCGGGCTACGTGGTCATCCACTCCGAGATGATCCACGACACGCGGGTCGTGCCCCTCGACGGCCGCCCGTCTCTCGCGTCGCCCATTCCGCAGTGGCATGGTGACGCGCGCGGTCGGTGGGACGGTGACACGCTGGTCGTCGAGTCGATCAACTACGTGCCCAAGGGCGCCTTCAGGGGAGCGACGGCGCGCCTGCGGCTCGTCGAGCGCTTCACGCGGGTTGGGCCAGACACCATCCACTACGAGATCACGGCCGACGACCCGGCGACCTGGACCAGCAGCTGGGCGATGATGTTTCCGATGGCGAAAACCGAGCAACCCATGTTCGAGTACGCCTGCCATGAAGGAAACTACGGTCTCGAGAACATCCTTGGCAACGCCCGCGCCGAAGACCGGGCCAGCGCCGCGACCGACAAGTGAGGCCTCCATGCCAGTCACGTTTCGACTGAACGGCACTCCGATCACGCTGGACGACAATGACGACGGCAAGACGCCGCTCCTCTGGGCGATTCGCGAGATGGCCGGGCTGACCGGCACGAAGTTCGGGTGCGGTCGGTCGTTGTGTGGCGCCTGCACCGTGCATCTCGACGGGCGGGCGATCCGCTCGTGCGTCACGCCGCTCGGCTCGGTCGCGGGCCGCGAGGTCCACACGGTCGAGTCGCTCAGCCCTGACCGTTCACACCCCCTCCAGAAAGCCTGGATGGCGGAGAACGTGCCGCAGTGCGGTTATTGCCAGTCGGGCCAGTTGATGTCGGCGGCGGCGCTCCTGGCACGCAACCCGGACCCGACCGATGCGGACATCGACACGGCGATGACCGGCAACATCTGCCGCTGCGGCACCTACCAGCGGATTCGGCGTGCGATCCACCGCGCGGCGGCCGAATTGCGGGAGGCGCGGTCATGACGAAGACGGCGCCGAAGGGCAAGAAGCGGCGGCGATGGATCACGCGGCGACGGTTTCTCACGGTGTCAGCCGCCGGTGGCGGCGCGCTCGCCCTGGGGTTCGTGGTCGGGCCGGTGGTTGGGCGCTATCGGCGTCAGAGTGCCATCCGGGCGACTGCTGAAGCGACCGGCGCGTTCCAGCCGAACGCCTGGCTCGTGGTGCATCCGGACGGCCGGATCGTCTTCACGCTGGATCGGGTCGAGATGGGCCAGGGCACGATGACCTCGCACCCGATGCTGATTGCCGAGGAGCTCGAGGTCGACCCCAGGACGATCGAGGTGGAGTTCGCGGTCGCCGACCGCCGCTACACCCATCCGGAGTTCGGGCTGCAGATCACCGGTGGTAGCTCGAGTGTGCGCACCTCCTGGGACCAGCTCAGACACGCCGGCGCGGTGGCTCGCGAGATGCTCCGTCGCGCCGCCGCGGACGACTGGGGGGTGCCGGTGGAGGAGTGTGCGGCCACCGACGGGACGGTGGTGCACGCGCCAACCGGCCGTAGTCGTACCTATGGGTCGCTGACCCGGCTGGCGGCCGAGCAGCCGATCCCGGACCCGCCGCTGAAGCCGGCCGAGGAGCACACCCTCATCGGCACGGCACTCGACCGCCTGGACGCGCCGATGAAGGTCGACGGGTCAGCGGTGTTCGGGATTGACGTCACGATTCCCGGGCTGCTCAACGCGGCCGTGATCCGCCCGCCGGTGCAGGGGGCCGCGGTGGTGTCGTTCGACGCCGGCGAGGCCGAGGGTCGTCCAGGCGTCACCGCCGTCGTCGAGATCCCGACCGGCGTGGCGGTTGTGGCGGAACGCTATTGGCAGGCTCGGACGGCGCTCGACGACGTGCGGGTCGAGTGGAGCGGCGGACGTCCGGACCTCGATACCCAGGCGATGACCGAGCAGTTGCGGCGCCTGACCGCAGTGCCGGGAAAGACCGTGCGCGACGACGGCGATGCCGAAGCGGTGCTCGCGGCGGCTGCGGGCGACTACCTGGAAGCCGCCTACGACCTGCCGCATCTGGCGCATGCGCCGATGGAGCCACAGAACTGTACGGCGCACGTCGAGGGCGACCGCTGCGAGATCTGGGCGCCGACGCAGGTGCCCGGTGTTGCGCAGGCGGCGGTCGCGGATGCCCTGGACATTCCGCGCGAGAACGTCGTAGTCCACACCACCTTTCTGGGTGGCGGGTTCGGGCGCCGGTTGGTCGCCGACTTCGTCGTTGAAGCGGCTCACCTCTCCCGGCGGATCGCCGGGCCCGTCAAGGTGATCTGGTCTCGCGAGGACGACATGTGTCACAGCATGTATCGCCCCCAGGTGCGGCATCTCTTACGAGCGGTGCTGGACGAGGACGGGACCCCGGTCGCCTGGCACCATCGGGTGGCGGCGCCGTCGTTGCTCGAGGCGATCGTGCCGCAGTGGCTCCCGGCGATGGCCCCGGACGCGGTGCCCGATGTGATGACTCGGGGGTTGAGCCGGGTAGCCGGCGGGGTGTTCCGAGGTGACTGGGTGGCCGACCCGACCTCGACCGAGGGGGCGAGCGACACGCCTTATGCCATCGAGAACTTGCGTGTGGAGCTGGCGAGGCACGACCCGGGCGTGCCGATCGGGTTCTGGCGCTCGGTCGGACACTCGCACACCGCGTTCGCGGTCGAAAGCTTCATCGACGAGCTGGCCACCGCGGCCGGGCGCGACCCGTTCGAGCTCCGTCGCGAGTTGCTGCGCGATGCCCCCCGGAATCGGGGGGTGCTCGAGGCCGCCGCCGAGCACGCCGGGTGGGGGAGTCCGCTGCCACCCGGGCGGTTCCGCGGCATTGCCCAGCACTTCTCCTTCGAGACCTATGTTGCGGAGGTGGCCGAGGTGTCGGTCGAGGCGGGACGTATCCGGGTGCATCGGGTGGTCTGCGCCGTCGACTGTGGTCGTGTGATCAACCCGGACATCGTGCACGCGCAGATGGAGAGCGGCATCGTCTTCGGTCTGGCAGCGGCGCTCAAGCAACGCATCTCCTATGTGGACGGGCACGTCGAGCAGAGCAACTTCCACGACTTCGAGATGCTGCGGATGAACGAGATGCCGGAGGTCGAGGTGGTGATCGTGCCCAGCACCGAGGAGCCCACCGGGGTGGGCGAGCCGGGGGTGCCGCCGATCGCGCCCGCGGTGGCCAACGCGCTCGCGGCGGCGACGGGACGTCGGATCCGGACGCTCCCGATCGAGCCCGCGTTGTCGGCGTAGCAGTTGGTGAGCGCACGGGTCTTGGGTCCAGCAGCGTTCGGTCACCGGGCAGGTCCCGTCCCCGCGTCACCGGGGGCCCGACCAGAGTCGCGCTCGATGCGTTCGAGGCTGTGCCTGTCGCGGTTCGGGCGGGTGGCGGGCGGGCTCGTGGTGTTGGCGCTGGCGTCGGCGGTCGCCTGTGACGGCGGCGGTGACGAGTCGCCGGTGGGGCCCTCCGACGTGCCCGTGGTCACCCCGGGGCCGGCACCCGCACCGACGACGCCCCCGACAACGACGGCGCAAGGCAACTCGCTCTACGTCTCCCCGACCGGCAGCGACGCGGCCGACGGGCGCACCAGCCAGACGGCGCTCGAGACCCTCGCGCGAGCCCTCCAGATCGTTCAGCCCGGAGAGACGGTTCGCTTGCTACCCGGCGTCTACGTCGAGTCGATGGAAGTGACGCTGCGTGGTTTGCCGGGGCGTCCGATCACGATTACCGGCGAGGGGGGCGTGGCGGTGTTGTCCGGGAACCGGCAGTTGCGCATCGGTCTGTGGTGCGAGGAGTGCGCCTATGTGCGCATCGAGAACCTGGAGATCCGCGACTATCGCGACATCGGCGTGCGCGTCGTGCTGAGTGACCAGGTGACGCTGGACCGGCTGCGTGTCCACCACAACGGGTTCAGCCCGTCGATCTTCGAAGTCGAGGGGTATGGTCTGGATCTCGACGAGTCGAGCAATCGGACGATCGAGAACAACGAGGTGTATCACAACGGGCCGGACCCACGGTCGCCGATGAGCGTGGGGACCGGGATCAACACCTTTGCGATCCGTCAGTCGGTCATCCGGAACAACCGTTCCTACGACAACATCGGCGGTGGCATTCTGGTGGAGGATTCGACCAACGTACTCGTCGAGGGCAACACCATCTTCGACAACGACCTCGATGTGACCGCCGACGAATGGTGGGACGGCGGGATCTGGCTCGATGGGGGCCGCGACGTCACGATCCGGAACAACGTGTTCAGGAACAACCGCGGTCCAGGTATCGAGATCAGTGACGAAGACATCCAGCGACCCCGTGGCTACGTGCTCGAGAACAACATCAGCACCGGCAACTACTTCGGCATCTACATCTGGAACTTCGGGTCGACCGACTTTCCGCCCAGTGACGTGCTGCAGCGTTCGGGCAACGACTTCTCCGGGAACACGCGTCAAGACGTTTGGATCGAGGCGATGCCGTGTCCCACGCCATGTCCGTAGATGCTATCCTGTAGTCGCACATCGACCGACCATGATCCTCGTTGTCCGGCGTTACGCAGGAGGAAGGCGATGCTGGGAACCACCATGCCGCGCGTGCCAGTGCTGGCCGCTCGTGGACTGCTGGCGGCGCTCGTCCTGAGCGCGGCTGCCGGCGAGTCGGTCGTCGACGCACAGACCGCGCCCCCGGTCACCTTCACCGACCACATCCGACCGATCTTCGAACGCAGTTGCTGGAACTGCCATGGCGAGGCGTCGCAGCTGTCAGACCTCGACCTGCGCACGCGTGAGACCGCCATCGAAGGCGGGGCGCGGGGGCCGGCGCTCGTACCGGGACGGGCCGACCAGAGCCGCCTGTACCGGGTGCTGGCCGGTCTCGACGATCCACCGATGCCGATGGGTGGCGACACGCTCAGCGAGGCGGAGATCGCCGCAGTGCGCACCTGGATCGACGGCGGGGCGCACTGGGACGCGGGCGGCGCGACGAGCGCGGCCGAGGCGCTGACGGCGCTCGAGAATTCGGCGCTGCCGGCCGGTGCGCGGGACTACTGGGCGTTCACGCTCCCGGTGCAGGCACCGGTACCGGTCTCCGACGAGTTCGACCACCCGATCGATCGGTTCCTCGAGAGGACGCGGAAGGCCCGCGGTGTCACGGCGGCACCACGGGCCGATCGGCTCACGCGACTGCGACGAGCCTCGCTCGACCTGATCGGTCTGCCACCGACACCCGAGCAGATCGACGAGTTCCTGGCCGACACCGAACGTGGCGCCTGGGAACGGCTGATCGATCGGCTGCTCGCCTCTCCGCACTACGGCGAGCGCTGGGGCCGACACTGGATGGACGTGGCGCGTTATGCAGACTCGACCGGGTTCGAGCAGGACTACACCCGGCCGAACGCGTGGCGGTATCGCGACTACGTCATCAATGCCTTCAATCAGGACAAACCCTACTCCCAGTTCATCCGTGAGCAGATCGCGGGTGACGAGCTCGACCACACGACCGACGAGACCCGGATTGCCACCGGCTTCCTGCGCGCCGGGCCTCGGGTAGATTTCCGCGAGAAGGACAACCCGGAGCGGCGCCACGACTATCTCGACGACGTCATCGGCACGATCGGACGTGGCGTGCTCGGGCTGACGCTGCAGTGCGCCCGGTGTCACGACCACAAGTTCGACCCGATCCTGCAAAAGGACTACTACAGCATGCAGGCGTCGATCTTCGGCTATGTCGAGATCGACTGGCCGTTGCTCGACCGTGACGAGGCGGCGGCCTATCGCGCCCGGAACAGCGAGATCGATCGACAGCAGCAGCCCTTGAAGGACCAGATTGCCGCACTCGAGGAGCCGCATCGCGCACGGCTGCGCCTCGAGCTGATCCGGGAGCGGTTCCCGGAGAACGTCCAGCGGGCGGCCGAGAAGCCGGAGGCGGAGCGCACCCCGGGCGAGCAGCTGCTGGCGGCGCAGGTGCTCTCGATCAACCCGCCACGGCGGCGGGTGACCGAGGCGCTGTCGGCCCAGGAGGCCGCGACGCGGACCGGGCTCGTGGAGCAGGTCGCGGCGCTCGAGGCGCAGCGACCGCCGGAGCCGCCGATGGCGGAGATCGTGACGGATGGCGACTATCGGTTTGCGCCTGATGGCCCCGGCGACGAGATCATCGGGTGCCCCGAGTGCCGGATCCCGCCGGACGATCCGGGCTCGTTCCTGTACGAGGGGGGCTCGGATCCCTACAGGGCGCCGCCCAGCTACTTCCTGATTCGCGGCGACCCGTTCAGCCCCGGTTCCGAGACGTCGCCTGGCTTCGTGGCCGTGGCGACCTATGGTGACCCGCCGACGGTCATTCCGCGTGAGGATCGGCGGACGTCAGGCCGGCGGCTCGCGCTGGCGCGGTGGCTGACGTCGCGCGACAACCCACTGACAGCGCGGGTGATGGTGAATCGCATCTGGCATCACCACTTCGGGCGGGGCATCTTCCGCACCCTGGACAACGTGGGCACGATGGGCGACGCCCCGACACATCCCGAGCTGCTGGACTGGCTGGCGGTGGAGTTCATGGACCGCGGCTGGAGCATCAAGGAGATGCACCGCCTGCTGATGACGTCGGAGGCGTATCAGATGGCGGCAGCGTACGGGAGCGACGCGAACACCGCGGAGGACCCGGACAACCAGCTGGTGTGGCGCTACCGTCTGCAGCGGCTCGAGGCCGAGGCGGTGCGCGATTCGATCATGGTGGTGAGCGGCGGCATCGACTTGACGGTCGGCGGGAAACCGATCTTTCCGTTCATCCCGCAGGAGATTCTCGAGGCGTCGCAAGGGAAGGGCCACTGGGACAACCAGCCGGACGGGCCGGAGGTGTGGCGTCGCAGCGTCTACGTCTATCGCCGCCGGTCGCTCGGCTTCCCGTTCTTCGACACGTTCGACCTTCCGGACCAGAACCAGACGGCGGCGGCCCGAAACGTCTCGACGGTGGCCACGCAGGCGCTGACGCTCATGAACAACGAATTCGTACTGCGTCAAGCGGCGCTCTTCGCCGAGCGGTTGGAACGGGTCGCACCTGATGACCTCGATCGACAGATCGATCTGGCCTACCGGATCGCGCTGACACGCTCACCGACCGCTGAAGAAGCTGAGCTGGCGAAGGCACTGGTGACCGAGCAGTCGCTGGTCGACCTGACCCACGTGATGTTCAACCTGAACGAGTTCCTGTATCTGAGGTAGCGACCATGTACGATCAGCACCACTGTCGGAAGCGGACGTTCTGGAATCGGCGGGACTTCCTCATGCAGTCGGGTGGCGGGATCGCCGGGCTCGCGCTGGCTCACATGCTCGATCAGCAGGGGCTGCGGGCGGCCGCGCAGTCCGATACGTGTGAAGCGCCAATCCCCGATAACCCGTTCGCGCCCAAGCCGCCGCACTTCGAGCCGCGGGCAACCGCGGTCATCTCCCTCTTCATGAGCGGTGGCGTCAGCCAGGTCGATACCTTCGACCCGAAGGTGGCCCTGACCAAGTACGCCGGCCAGCCGATGGCCGAGTCTGTCGTCGTGCGCCAGGGGCATCCCGGCCCGCTCATGCCGAGCCCCTTTTCGTTCAAGAAGTACGGGCAAAGCGGGATCGAGGTGTCGGAGATCTTCCCGCACCTGGCCAAGAAAGTCGATGAGATGGCATTCATCCGGTCGCTCTACGGCCGGTCGAATGACCACATCCAGGCGACCTATGAGATGCAGAGCGGTCAGATCCGGATGGGCTTTCCCAGTGTCGGATCGTGGGTGACCTACGGACTCGGCTCGGAGAGCGCGAGTCTTCCTGCATTCATCGTCATGAACGACTACCGCGGCGGGCCGCTCGGCGGACCAAACGATTGGAGCGCCGGGTTCATGCCGGCGACGTATCAGGGCACCCTGTTCCGCGCTGTCGGCGACCCGATTGTCGACCTGCAGCCGCCCGAGGGGATGACCGAAGCCCAGCAGCGCGCGCGGCTCGACACCCTGGCGAAGCTGAACGAAATCGACATGGCGAAGAACCCGGGCAACTCGGAGCTGGCCGCCCGCATTTCCTCGTACGAGCTCGCCTATCGGATGCAAGGGTGCGCGCCCGAGGCGGTCGACACGTCGGCCGAGTCGGACGCCACCAAGAAGCTCTATGGCCTCGACAACCAGACGACGGAACCGTTCGGCCGACAGTGCCTCATGGCGCGACGGCTGGTGGAGCGTGGTGTCCGCTTCGTGCAGCTCTTTCATGGCGGGCTGGGTGTGCAGAACACCGACACCTGGGACGCCCACAGCGACCTGAAGGAGAACCACTCGCAGCACGCGATGGAGACGGACCTCCCGATCGCCGGGTTGTTGACCGATCTCAAGGCGCTCGGCATGCTCGACTCGACCCTCGTCGTCTGGCACGCCGAGTTCGGCCGGATGCCGATCTCACAGCGTGGCGTGGGACGCGACCACAACCCGGGGGTGATGACCGGGTGGATGGCGGGTGCGAAGATCAAAGGCGGTCAGGTGATCGGCGCGAGCGACGAGTTCGGCTACAAGGCCGAGGAGCAGCCGGTGTCGCCGCACGACCTGCATGCGACCATGCTGCATTTGCTCGGGATGGACCACAAAAAGCTGACCTATCGCTACAACGGCCGGGACATGCGTCTGACCGACGTGGCCGGCACAGTGATTCCCCAGATCGTCGCCTAGCAGTCCGCGGTGACAGCCCTGCGTCGCGCCGAGACCGGTCGCCGGCAAGGCCGCGCCCGATTGGCAAGGCGCGACGAGGGAGCATACCGGCAGTATTCGACCGAGGAGTAACGCAGCCAAGCGGGATGCAGCGCCGGTCGAAGGCCGATGGACTTTCACCACGGGCTGCTAGCGGCACAGCGCATCAGGCGCTGCCTTGCCCGATAGGAGGAGCGCGCGACCGCGCTCAACTTTCGCTCCCTCCGACTGATGACCGACGCCTCTGATGCAGCCACCCGGGGTCGGTTCTGGACCGCCTTCGGTCCCGGGCTGCTGTGGGCCGCGACCGCGATCGGTGTCTCGCACCTGGTGCAGTCGACACGCGCCGGCGCCGTGGCCGGCTTCGGTCTGGCCGGCGTGATCGTGCTGGCGTTGATCGTGAAGTACCCGTTCTTCGAGTACGGGCCACGGTACGCGGCGGCGACCGGGGCCAGTCTGGTCGAGGGCTACCGCCGAATCGGCCGATGGGCGCTGTGGCTCTATCTGGCGATCACGCTGTTGACTGTCGGCATCATCCAGTCGGCGGTTGTGATGTTCACGGCGTATCTGGTCGGGTTCACGTTTGGTCTCGACTGGCCGCTACCGGTGCTGGCCGGTCTGGTCATGGCGGCCTGCGCGGGTCTGCTGTGGGGCGGCCGGTTCCGCGGCCTGGATCTTTCCATCAAGCTCATCCTGGTGCTGCTCGGGGTGTCGACCCTCGTGGCGGCGGCGGTCAGTGTGCCACGCGCCGATTTCTCAACTTTCGTTCTCTGGCCCGGCGGGCTCATCGGCACGGTCGTGCCGTTCGGGTTTCTGCTGGCGCTGGTCGGCTGGATGCCGACGGCGATCGACGTCGCGGCCTGGAGCTCGCTCTGGACCCTGGCCAAGAACGAGGCGTCCGGCGAGCGCTGCTCGGTGGAGACCGCCCGCCGGGACTTTCTCGTCGGCTACTTCGGCACCGCGGCGCTGGCGTTCGCGTTCGTCATTCTTGGCACCGGCGTCATGTTCGGGTCCGACGCGGAGTTCGCGCCGGAGGGGACGCTGTTCGCGACCCAACTGGTCGACCTGTACAGCGCCACACTCGGCGCCTGGACCCGACCGGTGGTCCTGGTGGCGGTCGTGACCACCATGCTCTCGACGACGCTGACCGTGATGGACGGTGCCCCACGCGTCATCGAACGGTCCATCTTCGTCCTACGGTCGGGGACGACCACCACCGCGACACCTCCCTCGTGCGGGCCGGTCTACTGGTGGAGCTTGCTGGTGCTCGTGACCCTGACGCTGGTCGTGATGGCGCTTTTCATCGGCAACCTGACCACGATGGTCGACTTCGCCACGATCGTGTCGTTCCTGACCGGTCCGATCCTGGGGTATCTCACACTCCGCGCGGTCACCTCCGACGAGATGCCGGTCGAGCACCGGCCGGGGCGGTTCTCGGCGCTGGAGTTCAACTGGTGGCCCAGCCTCGGGCGGCTCGCCTACCGTCGAAGGATGCTGGTCCAGTTCGCGAGGGATATGGACCACGTGGGGATGGCAAAGGCGTATCGCGCCTACGCCCGCACCCAGGGTCTGGTTCGAACGCTGGAAGAGAAGGCCGAGCAGACACATAAACAGGATCAGCACGGATAGGCCGATGCGCTCTCGACGGGTCATGGCCATTATCATCCTCAACGTCGTACAAGAGTTCCCGCGTACGAACCCCAGCGGTTCGTTGCGAAACCCAAGGTCCGACAGACTGCTAGGTCCCGAGATTCACTTTTTCCATTGTTTGGACAAGGAAAAACTCTCCTGGTTTTATAGTAAAAGTAGTCTTCTTTTTTGGATCGAATTTTGCAACTGATGTACTATCAACTGTTTTTCTTTTATCAATCCCCAGCACCGTTTCGCCTTTTATTTTGAATATTTCACCAAGCCGCAAATCTAGCCCTGCACCCTCTGGATTTTCTAAATCCCTTTTACCCAGACTTTCCACTAATTTAGCAGTCTTAATTAATTGTTTAATTTTATCTACCCCTAATGCACCCATAATTTTTTAATTTTTAGCTCATCTCCCGCCCCAATTTACTTGGTTCTGGTTTGGTATGAGTATATTTGGATTTGTACCCTTGTACTGGTTTATCTACTTCTTCAAATAGTACTTGGCAAACTGCCAATCCAATTCCTAAAAGAATCGGTTTTTTTGATAAATTTTTCATCGTCAGTATTGGTTTACCAGAATAATTTGGCGGTAAAAGATCTTCATCAAAGGTCACCAAAACCCCAAGTCGGATCAAACTTGAGCGCGGTATTATCCGAGCTACAAGATTATCTGGTAAGGTAAGCCTCTTTATAAGTATTTACCAGCAAAAATTCATCAAGTGAAAGGTGGTAGTCTCGCAGGTTTATTTGCTTACCCTTGTCTGGATCTAGAGCCTGAGGCCCAAGACGGAGGTCGACACTTACAGATCCCACCAAATTCTCCTGAAAAGGATCTATTTTCAACTTGTTTTTC
>JADFPE010000048.1 GCA_022562495.1 Acidobacteriota bacterium | reverse complement strand
CATTACGGTCACGCACCGAGGGTGGCGAGGCGCCCGGCTGACAAGGCGCGACGAGGGAGCAAATTGGGGGATGTGTGACCGAGGAGCAACGCCGTCCAGGCGGGATGCATCGCCAGCCGAATGCGACCGTAATTATGACCGGGGCCACTAAGCTCTCGGAGGCGCTGAAGGAGCAACTCGGATGATCCTGGCCGGCGACATCGGGGGGACCAAGACCGTGATCGCGCTCTTCGAGTGCGGCGACGACCGGCTCGAGCGCCGGCGCGACGCGACCTTCCCCAGCCGCGACCACGCTTCACTCGAAGAGATCCTCACCCGCTTCCTGGACGCAGGTCCGGCCACGATCGATGCGGCCTGCTTCGGCGTGGCGGGCGCCGTGGTCGGCGGACAGGCCCGGACGACCAACCTGCCCTGGACGCTCGACGAAGCCGCGCTCGCCCGCGCGGTCGGGGCCCGCCGTGTGAAGCTCCTCAACGACCTCGAAGCCGCGGCCTATGGCATGCTGGAGCTCCGGAACGACGAACGCGCACGGCTGAACGCGGGTGCCGACGGCGGCGCACGCGGGAACGCCGCCGTGATCGCCGCGGGCACGGGACTCGGCGAGGCCGTGCTGTTCTGGGATGGCGAGCGCCACCATGCCGTCGCCTCCGAAGGCGGTCACGCCTCGTTCGCGGCACGAACCGATGAGGAGATCGCGCTACTGCGGTTCCTACAGGCGGAGCTCGGCCAGCACGTGAGCACGGAGCGCGTCCTCTCCGGACCGGGTCTGTACAACATCTACCGGTTCGTGCGCGAGAGGGGCTCCGCGCGGGAGCCGGACTGGCTCGCCGCCCAGTTCATGCGCGGTGACCCGGGCGCGGCGGTGGGTCGCGCCGGCCTCGAGGGACACGACCCGGCCTGTGCCCAGGCGCTGCAGCTCTTCGCCGCGATCTACGGCGCCGAGGCGGGCAACCTGGCCCTTCAGTGCGTGGCCGTGGGCGGGGTCTTCATCGGCGGCGGTATCGCGCCGAAGATCCTGCCCGCCCTGCAGAGCGGACGGTTCATGGAGGCGTTCACCGACAAAGGCCGTTTCTCCGGCATGCTCGAGGGCCTGGAGGTGAGCGTGGCGCTCGACCCGCAGACGCCCCTGCGCGGCGCGGCTCGGATCGCATCGCAGCTGTAGCGGCGGTCGTGTTCATCTCCGTGGGCCGGATCGAACGGTCCTACCTCTGCGCACGCCGGTTCCGGGGACCCTCTCGCTAGTCGCCGCTCGGGTAACCGGGCGCCGCCTTGATCTCCTCGATCTGCTGGATGTGTCGCTGGTTGTGCAACGGGATGTAGAGCAGCCACTGGTAGCCGTTGAGGGTCCCGAATACCGGTCGGTGGTGGTCGACCGTGTGCGTCCTGAGCGGGTCGGCGGTCGTCTCGGCGAAGGCGAGGGACCGGGCCCGCCGCTCGCGGTAGATCCGGAGCGCCTCCTCGCGTCCCACGGTGCCGATCGGCACCACCCTCTCGGGGGCGCGCCGCGGCGTGCCGCGGTCGCGCAGCATCTTCTCGATCAGCTCGTCCTTCCCAGCGGTGGCCGCCTGCCAGTCCGGGTTCGCATCCCCCTCGAGTGCCCGCTCGATGCGGCCGAACAGCCCACGCTCGACCAGTCCTAGATGCTCGGCGATCAGCCCGATCGACCACCGGTCCAGTCCTGGCCGGAAGTCCCACTGGGCGTCGGTCACCGGTGTCACCGTCGCGAGGAAGTCGTCGCGGGTCTGCTGCAGGAGCCGCACCACGTGCACGCGTTCGCCGTCGGACATCTGCGGGTCGGTCATGCTCCCACCCCACGTTTCTTCCAGTAGCGCGCCAGACCGAGCCAGCACTGCCAGAGCGGGGCCGCCTGGTCGTACACGGCGGCGGCGCTGTCGGGCATGTGCCGCTGCAGATACCGGCGGGCCTCGTCGGTGAACAGGCGGACCCGTTCCTCGTCTGCCACGTCCCGCTCGACGATCGTCTTCGCCAGCGCCGCGATGCCGTCGAGATGCTCGACCAGGCTGGCCAGGTGTGTCCCCGGCTCGCCGTGGGGGCCGAAATGGGTGATAAAGAGCGTCTCGGCCTGCCACCGGTCGATCAGTGCCACGCTCGCCTTCCACGCGTCGATGTCGATGTCCGGAGGCGGCGTGGGCGGCAAGACGAACAGATCGCTCCCGGTGCGGATGCCGGCAGCGTCCCCGACGAAGGCCACCCCGCTGGACCGGTCGAAAAAGCTGATGTGATGGGAGGCATGACCAGGTGTGTAGGCCACCTCGAACTCCCGGTCAGCCACCGAGATCCGCTCACCCCCACTGAGGACCCGTAGGTTGTCATGCGGCACCGGCCAAAACTCGCCCCACAACCGGTCCATGTCATCGCCATAGAGCCGGCGTGCGCTGCTCAGCAGCTTGGCCGGGTCCGCCATGTGCGGTGCCCCCCGTTCGTGCACATACACCTGGATGGCGGGGTTGTCCCGCACGAGTGTGCCGGTGGCGCCGGCGTGGTCGAGATGGATGTGGGTCAACAGCACGGTGCGGACGTCGCCGATGCCGATGCCCTGCTCCGTCAGCAGCCCGCGCAACCGGCCGAGACAGGTCGAGGGTCCCGGGTCGACCAGCGCCACACCGGCCGGGCCCTGAAGCACGGCAGTGGCGATGACCCGCGGATGTCCGAGGAACATGAGATCGCCATACGTGATGCCGCGCGCAATGGTCTGCACTGACGCGAGATCTTACTATGCGCGGAGCGCTGTGAGACGTCTCCTGGGGTGAAGACGCGGTAGCCGAGGCGACCTTCGCTACGCAGGCTGAAGGTCGCCCCCCGCGTCGCGGGGCTGTGCTACATGCAGGTCAAGCGCTAGCGCTTGACCTGATCGCGCGCTCCATAGTCTGATCGACTAGTGTTCTGTCTCAAAGGTTCGGTGCATGAGTCCAGGTGCGCGGTGCCCCGGTGGCAAGGCGCGATCAGGGAGCATCCCGGTAGTATTCGACCACGCAGCAACGCCACCAGGCGGGATGCCCTGTCCGGGCATCATGTGGCGAACCTCTGAGACAGGACATTCGCATGGCACCTGACCCGCTCACCGACCGCGGCGTCCTCGAGGACACCCGGCCGAAGACCCGGAAGCCGACGCTCTACAAGGTCATTCTGCTGAACGACGACTACACTACGATGGAGTTCGTCCTGCAGATTCTGGAGACCGTGTTCCACAAGTCACCGGCAGCGGCCCACCGGATCATGATGCAGGTGCACACGGAGGGACACGGGGTGTGCGGGGCCTACACCCACGAGGTGGCCGAGACCAAAGTCGCGACGGTCCAGGATCGGGCCAGGCACGACGGCTTTCCGTTGCAGGCGACGCTCGAAGAAGAATAACAGCGAACCCATGTTCAGCGCCGCGCTCGAACTCATTCTGAACGTCGCCTATCGGGAGGCGGCGGCACGGCGGCACACGCATCTGACCCTCGAGCACCTGCTCTACGCCCTGGCGCACGACCCCGAAGGTGAGAAGATTCTGGCCGCCTGCGGCAGCGACCTGCCGGCCCTCCGACACTCGCTCGACGAGTTTCTCGGCACGCTCGAACAGTTTCCCCACGGCCGGCGAGGTCGGGAACCGGACCAGACCCTCGCGTTCCAGCGGGTGCTGCAGACGGCGGTCCTACACGTGCAGAGTGCCGGCAAGGACGAGGTTCGATTCGGGGACGTGCTCGCGGCCATCCTGCAGCAGCCGAACTCCTACGCCGCAGAGCTGCTGCAATCGCAGGACGTCACACGGCTCGATGTCCTGAACTACATCTCACACGGCATCTCGAAGATACCGACCGTGACGGGCGAGGGCCACGCGACCGAGCCGGCCGAGGCGGGCGCCGGCGGTGATGGTCCCGCCCCGTCGCGCGACCCGCTCACGGCGTTCGCCGTCAACCTGACCGACCGGGCCAAGCGCGGCCAGCTCGACCCGCTGATCGGACGCACCGACGAGCTGCAGCGCACGATCGAGATTCTCTGCCGGCGTCGCAAGAACAACCCGGTGTTCGTCGGCGACTCCGGCGTCGGCAAGACCGCCATGGCCGAGGGGCTGGCGTGCCGGCTGCTCCAGGACGACGTGCCGATGCAGCTGCGCGGCGCGGAGGTGTTCTCGCTCGACACGGCGGCGTTGCTCGCCGGCACCCGGTTCCGCGGCGATTTCGAGGAACGGTTCAAGGCGGTGATCGACGCGCTCGCCTCTCGCCCGACACCGATCCTGTTCATCGACGAGGTGCACACGACAGTCGGCGCCGGCGCGACCACCGGCGGCACGATGGACCTGGCCACGCTGATCAAGCCGGTGCTCGCGGCAGGCGAGCTCCGGATCATCGGCTCGACGACGTTCGACGAGTTCAAGCACATCGAGCGGGACCGGGGGCTCGCGCGCCGGCTCCAGAAAGTGATCATCGAAGAGGCGAGTGTCGACGAGACGGTTGAGATTCTCAGGGGGCTGCGGTCGCGTTACGAGGAGCATCATCGGGTGTCCTACACCGAAGGGGCGCTGAAGATCGCAGCCAAGCTCGCCGGCCGGCATCTACGTGACTCGCGGTTGCCGGATAGCGCCATCGACGTGATTGACGAGGCGGGCGCCAAGGTAGCCGCCGGACGGACGGACGCCGAGGCGCGGGTGCCGGCGACTGTGACCGCGACGGCGGACGTGGACGCTGCTGTGGCGGACGTGGTCTCCGAGACCGGCAACGGCCCCGCTGGTCCGACCCAACAGCGTGTGACGGCGACCGACATCGAGCGCGTGATCGCCCGGATGGCCCGCATCCCGGAGAAGCAGGCGTCGGGCTCGGACAAGGAGCGACTGCGCACCCTCGACGACGCGTTGCGCCGTGTGGTGTTCGGGCAGAACAACGCCGTCGCCGCCGTGGTAACCGCGATCAAGCGAGCGCGGGCCGGGCTCGGTCAACCGGACCATCCGGCCGGCTGCTTCCTGTTCACCGGACCGACCGGGGTCGGGAAGACGGAGCTGGCCAAGCAGCTAGCCATCCATCTGGGAAACGAGTTCATCCGCTACGACATGAGCGAGTACATGGAGAAGCATGCCGTGGCGCGACTGATCGGCGCTCCACCCGGCTATGTGGGGTTCGAGCAGGGGGGCCTGCTCGTCGACGCCGTCCGGGCGCACCCCTACGCCGTGCTGCTACTCGACGAGATCGAGAAGGCGCACCAGGACGTCTTCAACATCCTGCTCCAGGTGATGGATCATGCGACCCTGACGGACAACAACGGCCGGAAGGCCGATTTCCGGCAGGTCGTCTTGATCATGACCTCGAACGCCGGGTCGCGCGAGATGAGCGCCGCGCCGATCGGGTTCAGCGAGGACCAGGCGGCCGGCGGCAAGGGCCGCACGAAGGCGGCCATCGAGCGCGTCTTCAGCCCGGAGTTCCGTAACCGGCTGGACGCCATCGTTTCCTTCGACAGTCTGGCGCCAGAGGTGGTGGAGACGATCGTCGAGAAGTTCGTCCTGCAGCTCGAGACCCAGCTCGCAGAGCGTCAGGTGGCGATCACGCTGGAGCCGGACGCGTGCGCCTGGCTGGCGACGAAGGGATACGACCCCAAATTCGGCGCCCGCCCGCTGGCGCGGCTGATCCAGACCGAGGTGCGCGACCCGTTGACCGACGAGATCCTCTTCGGCCGCCTGGAACATGGCGGCACCGTGCGGATCGGCCTCGCGGACGACGCGCTCCGCTTCGAGGTCGACCCACGAGCACAGACCAACGACCGCGACGACGACGAGTGAGGTGGCGGCATCAGTCACCGGCGTCACGGTCGAGTGCCAGCACGAGATCCTGCAGCCGCTCGATTTCTGTCTGCGCGGCATGCAGAATCGCCCGGCGTTCCTGTAGCGTCGGGGTCGACCAGTCCTCGCCGTCGAGCCTGACCCGCCCGTCAGGCTCGTAGTCCACGAGCTCCGTGTCCATCGTCTCGATGTAGAGGCGCATGTCTTGAAAGGTCTGCAGGAGTCAGGAGGAAACTGGAGGGCTTCGCTGACGTCTTGTCAGTTCCCGCGCGCCAGGTCGGGCAACCGGTCCATCCCGGCCCGGTCTCCGGTCCCCGGTAGTCGGCCCGGTTCCCGGCCCGGTCCTACATCCCAGCGGCGGTCGACGCACGTTGCGCGTCGTCGACCGCGACGACGAGTGCGGCCATCTGATGCTCGGTGATCGCCGAGGCGAACGCATAGTCGATGTTTACCCCCGCAGAACTCAGCATCCGGGTGGCCGACCCGATGGCGCCCGGCCTGTTCGGCAACTGGATGTACAGCACATCCCGCTCCTCGAGCGTGTAGTCGCGGCTGCGCAACAGCCCGGCGGCGTGCACAGGGTTCTCGGCCACGAGGTGCAGCACACCCGAGCTCTCGAGATTCATCGCGAGGACGTTGACCTTCTCGTCGGCCAACGCCTGACACAATCGCGCCAGGGCGCCCGGGGTGTTCTTCAGTCGCAGGGTTAGCTCAGTGCGGATTGCCATGTCCGGAGGATACCACCGAGGAGACAGGCGGCAGGCGGCAGGAGAAAAATGAGGGCTGTGGCGTTCCGTCCCCACAGCCGGCATTGCTTTACATCGGGGAAACTGGCGACAGTCCAGGAGTGCTCATGGCCATGCTCCTGACTCCTTCAAGCGACAGAGCGGTGGTTGAACCGGACAGCCGGCGAAGCCCTCTGACTCTTCCGTGCTCCTGACTCCTGTCTCCTGACTCCTTCGAGCATCACGGTGGGATAAGATGAGCGCATGGGGACTCGTGTGTCTGCACCAATCGCCGTCGGCAGCCGCCTGGAACACTTCACCTACGCCATTCGCAGCGTGGTCGCCGAGGCCAAGAAGGTCGAGCAGAGTGGACGCCCCGTCACCTATCTCAACATCGGGGACCCGGTCGCCTTCGGCTTCCGCACGCCGCCGCATCTGGTCGATGCGGTGGAACGGGCGATGCGGGACGGCGCAAACGGGTACACGCCGGCCTCCGGCGTCTGGAAGGTCCGCGAGGCGGTGGCCGCCTCCTACGCGGCGGCGGGGATGCCGATCGGCCCGGACCGCGTCATCCTGACCTCGGGCACCTCGGAGGGGATCGAGCTGGCGTTGTCGGTCCTGGTCGACACGGGCGACGAGGTCCTGGTGCCGGTGCCGACCTACCCGTTCTACACGGCGGTATTGACCAAGCTGGGCGCCCGCAGTGTCTCCTACCGCACCGACCCGCACAACGGGTGGATGCCGGACCTGGACCACATCAAGAGTCTGATCGGCCCGGCGACCCGCGCAATCGTCATCATCGACCCCAACAACCCGACCGGCGCCGTCTACTCGACCGAGACCCGCCGTGCGCTGGTGGAGCTGGCCGACACGCACGGCATCGTGATCCTCGCCGACGAGGTCTATGCGGACCTCGCCTACGACGCACCGGTGCCGCCGATCGGGGCCCTGGACCCTGACGCGCCGGTCATTTCCTTCTCGTCGATCTCGAAGACCTATCAGGCGCCCGGGTGGCGCGCCGGCTGGCTCGGCGTCAGCGGCGGCGAGCGGCTCGACGCGGTACTCGGCGCAATCAAGGAGCTGGCCGATGGCCGGCTCTGCAGCACCGGTCCGATGCAGTTCGCGATCATGGCGGCGTTGACAGGCAACGACGACCACAAGGCCACCTTCGTCCACGCGCTGCGCCAGCGGGCCGAGGTGACCACCAGGCGGTTGAACGGCATCGAGGGCATCTCGTGCGTTCCGCCACACGCGGCGTTCTACGCGATGCCGAAAGTCGAGCTGCCACCGGGCCGCACCGACGAGGACTTTGTCATCGGGCTGCTGCGAGAGACCGGGCTTTTGTGTGTCTATGGCTCCGGGTTCGGCACCGCCCCAGACGACGGCTATCTGCGCATCGTCTTCCTGGCGCCGCCACCGGAGCTCGAGGCAATCTACGACAAGATCGCGGCGTTCACAGCGCAGTTTCGCGCGAGAGGCTAGCGTAGTGGTCCGTTGCATAAGTACGGCAACGCACCGAGGGCGTCGAGGCGCCAGCCCGACAAGGCGCGAGGAGGGAGCATACCGGCAGTATTCGACTGACGAGCAACGCCGGGGGGCGGGATGCATCGGCGGCCGAATGCTGCCGTATTTATGCAACGGGCCACTTAGTCTCATGATTCGACGTCTCCTTGTGGTGCTGGTCTCGGTGTCGGCGCTCGCCGACCCTGTCGTGGCACAGACCGCCGAGGCACCCGCCTACGCGTCGCTGATCGCGGCGCTCGAGCAGGTGGTGCTGACGGGTGACTCGGCCGCGTATCTGTCACTGGCGTCGGCGACCGCGGATAGGACCGCCGCGGAGGCGTTCGCGCGCGAGAACCTGTACCCCGGTGTGGATCGCGTCACCGTCAGACCACGGTTCCGCGCGCCGATCGAGGACCTGCCCGAAGACACCGGCTACGAGCTGACCGTCGAGGTGTTCTCCGAATCGGGGACACGGGGACGGCTCGAGACATGGCAGCTCGAGATCGTGCGCGAAGGGGATGACGCCGTCTGGCAGATCCGCGACCAGACGCACGTTGACTCGATCGACGGCCTGCGGCACCTGAGCCTGACTCCCACCAAACAATACGCCGCCGACAACTTGGTGGTGCTAGGCGAAGACCTGTCGCTGACGCTGACCGGGTCGGTGTTCGTCGCCGAAACCGAGATCGGGGTGACCGGGCTCGTGCTTCTGGGCAAGGGGATCATGCGCTTCACCCCGCAGCCGGAGGCGGAGCGGGGGCAGGTTCGGATCTTCAGCGGTCACGAGACGCTGGAGGCACAGTTCGAGGCGGCGTTCATCCGGGTGCACCCGGAGGCCTTCGACTCGCGGGTCTCGACCAGCGGGCTGGTGGAGCAGGCGGTCGACCCCGATGCGTTCCGGAAGGCCCGAGAGGTGTTCGACGAGTTCATCGGCCTGTCGTTCACGCTCGACCTCTCGGAGATCAGCGATCGGCTGTGGTCGCTCAGCCCCGGTATCGACGACTTCCTTGCCGAAGTGATGACCCGGCGCCACGGTACGCTGACCTACGCCCAATCGGGACAGCAGCCGGAGGACATCTCGCTCCAGCAGCGCGAGACCAGCAAGATCATCTCGCTGTACCCGTCAGCCCGGAAACGAGCGACACAGGGACGCTACTTCGCCGACGACGACGCCGTGTCACTCGACGTGCTGCACTACGACATCACCGCCTCGTTCGAGCCACTCGGCAGCTCGCAACGATCGATGCGAGCGAGGCCGGAGCTCCTCGGCTGTCGGATCGTGGGCACTACCCGGCTCGCGGTGCGGGTGAAGGGGCTGCCCATCGAGGCGTTCAGTCTGCGGCTCGCAGACGAGCTGAACGTCACGTCGGTGACATCCAGCCTGTTCGGCCCGCTGCTGTTCTTCCGACTGAAGGGACGGAACAGCCTGTTCGTCAGCCTGCCCGCTGAGGTCCCCGGCGGCACCGAGTTCACGGTCAGTGTGAGCTACGCGGGCGATCTGCGCGCACAACAGCTCGAGGAGAACTGGATCGCCGCCCGCTCCTTCCTGTTCGAAGCCGCGGGACTGTTCGGCCAGGGCGAGCCCCGCTACGTGTACAGCAACCGGAGCTACTGGTATCCGCAGGCGCTGTTCACCGACTACGCGACGGCGACGCTCGAGCTGACGGTGCCCCCAGGATGGGGCGTGATCGCCAGCGGCAGCCCGCTCGACACGAACCCGCCGGTCACCCGGTCCACGGAGGACGGACCGCGCCGGTTCTCGTTCGCGGCGCTCCAGCCGGCGCGCTATCTGTCGGCGCTGATCTCCCGGTTCGAGGAGCACACGTCGCCGACGCGTCAGGTGCGGCTGGGGGACGACGTGACACGTCCGTCGGTGCCACGAGCGGATAAAGCGGTCTTCTACGACACCCTGACGATCGACGCGCAGGGCAGCCCGCGCAGCATCGAGGAGATCGACGCGATCACCGACCAGACAGCGGACATCGCGTCGTTTTACGCGTCGCTGCTGGGCGACATCCCCTATCCGACGCTGACGGTGGCACTGACCGACAGCCGGTTGCCGGGCGGTCACAGCCCCGCCTACTTCGCGGTGATGAACCACGAGCTGCCCAGACAGCCGGGCGTGACGGTCTCGTGGACGACCGATCCGGTCAGCTTCAGCCGCTACCCCTCCTTCTTCTTGGCGCACGAGATCGCGCACCAGTGGTGGGGACAGGCGGTCGGCTGGAAGAACTACCACGAGCAGTGGTTGAGCGAAGGACTCGCCCAGTACTTCGCGGCGCTCTACGCCGAGCGGGACGGAGGACCCAAGGTCTTCACCGCCATCCTTCGCCAGATGCGGCGCTGGGCGATGCGGAACTCCGACGAGGGACCCATCTATCTCGGCTACCGGCTCGGTCATCTGGATGGCGAGCCGCGGATCTTCCGGGCGCTGGTCTACAACAAGGGCGCCATGGTGCTACACATGCTCCGCGGGTTGGTCGGCGACGACGCGTTCTTCGCCGGTCTACGACGGTTCTACCATCAGTGGCGGTTCCGGAGGGCGGGAACCGACGCACTGCAGCTGGCGTTCGAGATCGAGTCGGGGCGGTCGCTCGGCCGGTTCTTCGACCGCTGGATTCACGACACCAAGCTGCCGGAATTGAAGTTCTCGTCTCACACCGAGACAACCGCGAACGGAGAGGAGATCGTGCTGCGGTTCGAGCAACTGACCGAACGGCTCTTCGACCTGCCGGTGAGTGTGGACCTGACCTACCGGTCGGGAGAAGAGGAAGTGGTCATCGTCCCGGTGACCGAGCGCGTGACCGAGGTCCGGGTGCCGTTGCGGGGCCGCGTGCGCCGCGTGCGTGTCGACCGCGACCAGGTGGCGCTGGCGAAGATCGACCGCTGACCGGACAACCGCTCACTCTTCGAGGTAGATGGCGGTGACGGCCGGATCGGTGTGCGATTCGGCCAACGTGAAGACCAGCACGAAACGGCGACCCCGGTACTCGTAGAACCGGGTCAACCGTTCGCCGTCTGCCGCGAGGTCGACCTCGTACCGGCCGACCTCGGCGCTGCGGCCGAGGAGGGCGGCGATGTGAGTCGCCGTATCCCCCACGCGAATCCCCTTTTCGTCATCGAAGAGCAACACCGGCAGACTGATGGCTCCGGCGGGAACGCTCGTTGGCGGCGGGCCCTCAGCAGCGGCTATGGCCGAACCAGCCGCGGCGCCGGAACCGTCACGCAGTTCCCGGACGACGAGAGTGCCGACCCCAGCAGCGGCCAGCAACCCGACCGCCAGCGCCCACTGCAACACCGGGATACTCCGACGCAGCAGAGTCACCGCTAGACTCCTTGAACAACGTGTATCGTGACGGTTGAGTCGAGTTCGATCATGTGTTTTTCGCTCTCGCCACGACAGCCTCAGTCCAAGGAGTCTAGCCCCCGCGTCGCGGGGCTCTGAGAAAAGCACGGCTAGCGAGGCGGAGCCTCGCTAGAAGGGTGGCATCTCCGGCGCCCGGGATGCAAGGCCTTGGATGGCACGACCGTGATCTGATCCAGGTAAACTTGGTAGTCCGTGGTGAGAGTCCCGCGTCGCACCGAGACCGCTGCTGAGAGCAGCCGCGGCCGGCCAGACGGGGATGAAGCCCGCGGAGCGACAGCGGCGTCTAACGATCTGACGAGGTCGCCCGGCGGCCCTGGATCGTGAGTGGAGGCGACAGTGAGATCGACCACACGTTTTTGCGGCTATCTGCCGGCAGCGCCGGCACTCGTTCTGCTGTCTGGCCTGACGAGCCCGACAGCCGCGCAACCGCCCGACGTCGCGATCACCTCCGTCGTCGAGACCGACGCGGTCCATGCCGGGACCACCGCCCGGGTGGCGCTCGCGGTGACTCTCGACCCCGGCTTTCACGTCAACTCGAACACGCCACTGGACGAATTTTTGATCCCGACGGTCCTGACGTTGGACCCGCCCGCTGGTATCTCTCTGGCAGGGGTGGCGTTCCCCGAGGCGATCCTGCTCGAGCAACTCGGTGCCGAGCAGCCGCTGGCGGTGTTCGAGGAGGAATTCCTGATCGGCGCGGCGCTGACCCTCGACGCGGCGCTGCCCCCCGGATCCTACGCCGTCCCAGGCACGTTGCGCTATCAGGCCTGCAACGACCGGATGTGCTTCACTCCGACGAACGTCCCGATCCAGTTCGACCTGACGGTGGCGCCGGCCACCCAGGCACTCAGCACCGTCCACCCGGATCTGTTCGGCGGTTTGACGCTGGTCGACCCGGCTGCCGGCGACCCTCAGCCTGCGCCGGCGCCGAGCGCGCCCGTCCTGGACGACCTCTCGGTGCTGTCCGCCCTCGAGGAGTTCGACGTCCTGAGCAACACTGGCGGGTATCTCGACACCGAGGCGTTTCTCGCCTTCATGAAGGCGGCCGAATCAGGCGAAGGCCAACACGGATGGTTCGAGGGCCGCGGTCCGCTCGCGATCCTGGCGCTCATCCTGGTGGGCGGACTCGCGCTGAACCTAACCCCGTGCGTGCTCCCGATGATTCCGATCAACCTGGCGATCATCGGCGCCGGCACCAGGGCCGGCTCCCGTATGCGCGGCTTCGCGCTCGGCGGCGCCTACGGTCTGGCCATGGCGCTCGTCTACGGCCTCCTGGGCCTGGTGGTCATCCTGACCGCCGGCACCTTCGGCACGATCAACTCCTCCCCCTGGTTCAACCTCGGCATCGCGGCGCTGTTCGTCGTGCTCGGTCTGGCGATGTTCGACGTGCTCGCCATCGACTTCTCGCGGCTGCAGTCGAAGCTGACGATGGGCAGGAACGATAGCGGGTCGTTCCTGGTCGCCTTCGGGATGGGCGCCGTCGCCGCGCTGCTGGCCGGCGCGTGTGTCGCCCCGGTGGTCATCCAGGTGATCGTCTTCTCGAGCAACCTCTACGGCACCGGAACAACGATTGCACTGGCCCTGCCGTTTTTCCTCGGTCTCGGGATGGCGCTGCCCTGGCCGATCGCCGGCGCCGGTCTGTCGCTCATGCCGAAGCCGGGTCCCTGGATGGTCCATGTCAAGCACGCGTTCGGCGTCTTCATCCTTGGCACGGCGGTCTACTACGGGTATCTGGGCTACGGGCTGATCGCGCAACGCTTCGTCGATCCCACCGAGGTGGCCGACAGCGTGCAGGAGCTGCTGGACGAGGGTTGGTATGCCTCGCTCGGTCAGGGGCTCGAAGCGGCGCAAACCGAGGACAAGCTCGTGCTCGTCGACATGTGGGCCACGTGGTGCAAGAACTGTCTGACGATGGACAGGACCACGCTCAAGGCCCCGATGGTCGAGGCGGGGCTCGAAGACTACGTGAAGGTGAAGTTTCAGGCCGAGGATCTCAACGCCTCCCCGGCCAAGGAAGTCCTGAAATACCTCGGGGGCATCGGTCTGCCCAATTACGCCATCCTCCGGCCACGATCCGACACGCGCAGCGCCGACGCCGGACCGTAGGACGAGTGTTCCACAGACGCCAGGTGACAGGAGGCCGGGGCGCCTGAGGGCCTCGCCGACCTTGGTGCGCAGCTGCGCCGGGGGTCCCAGCCACCGCTCCTCCGCGTCTCACCGCACTCGGTGACCGGTGCGTATAATGAGACCCGTTCCTCATGGAGGTCGGGGCCATGATCAGACGTGCGTGGGCCGCGCCCCTCGTCGGCGCGCTGACGCTGACGGCATGCGCGGTGCAACCGGACGAGATAAATCTGCGGGACTCGTTCGCGGAGCAGATTGCCTCGGTCGCCGAAGTTGCTGATTTCGAGCGTGACGGCGAAGAGCTGACGTTCTCGGGACCTGACGGCCGGGGCGGCACCGCCGACTGGCGGGTGCGCATCGACTCGGCCGTGCTCGAACCGGGACCGGACGACCAGGTGCCCTACGAGGGTCACATCGTGTCTTCCTGGTATCGGGATGGGGAGTTGATCGAGTCCCTGGGGACGATGTCCGGGCTGCCGACCGTGATTCAGGACGCGGGCATCGCGCAGGTGTGCTACGCACTCTGGGACACGGCGTCGAACGCCTGGGACTGGTAAGGACCCGGCCCGCGAAGCCTTCCGGCATCTTCCGCCTCCTGCCGTCTGACGTCTGACTTCTCGATCCTCTACCCCGGCACCCTGATGCGCAGCGCGCCGGGGCGCACGGTGGCGGTCAGTGACTCGGTGCCCTGCACGACTTCTCCATCAACGTGAAACCGCATCGGCTGCTCGGCGGAGATCGTGATGCGGCTCGCCGTCCGCATGCTTACGTCCGGTTCCTGGTCGATCGTGCCGTTGAATAGACGCCGGAGGCCCCAGAGCAGACGGAGCGGGTTGACCGGCCCCACCACGACCAGATCGAGGAGACCGTCATCGAGCTTGGCATGCGGTGCGATCAGGGCCCCGTTCCCGTATTGCCGGCCATTCGCCAGCTCGACAATCAGCGCGCGATACTCGAACGTCTCACCACCGGCCGTGATGGTGTAGGTCTCGGCCTCGTAGCTGAAGACCGTGGACAGGGTCGCCTGCACGTAGCGGCGCAGCCCGCGGCCGGCGAGGCGATTGAAGAGATGGGCCACAGACACGTCCAACCCTACCCCGGCGAGGTTGACGAAGAAGCGACCGCCCAGTTCCCCGACATCGATCGTGCGGTCGACACCGTGGGCCGCCGTCGCGACCGCGCACTCGGGGCATAGACTGATGCCAAGCTCGCGAGCCAACCCGTTGCCGGATCCGCTGGGCACGATACCCATGACCGCATCGCGAAACACGAGCGCCGAGGCGACCTCGTTCACTGTGCCGTCGCCACCCCAGGCGATGATCGGCGAGAACCCACGTCGCACGAAGTCGGCCGCGAGCTCGCGTGCATGGCCGGTGTGTTCGGTGAACACCGTCTCACCGGCGAGGCTCGCTTGGGCGAAGGCGCGGCGGGCGCGCTCGGCGAGACGTCGCGTATCCAGGGGACGGGTGGACACGCCGGCGGTCGGGTTGATGATGGCCGCAGCCGGTGCAGGGGGTGCTGTCATCGCGGGTCGGGTGCTCCGTCGTGGACGGACCGGAGGGCACACCGCGTCCAGCCGGACCTGTCACACGAGGCCGAGCTGTCTTGCTGGACGGCAATGCTATAGTAGCTGTTCAGGATGAGACGTCGCTGGGGTCGGATCGCCGTCGTGGTCGTGACACTGGCGACGCTCGGATTCACGGGTTATCAGATCCGACTCTCCGAACTGGCGCTCGACGATGAACAAAACGTCGAGCGTGTCTTCACCGACCTCAGCTGGGCCCTGACCCTCACGATCGGCGATCTACGCGCCGCTCAGCAAGCCTACGTGGCGGCGGGCCAGGATCGGCGCTACTGGACCGCCAAGGTCAACAGCCATCTGGACACGGTGCGGAACAGCCTCGACAACCTGCGGCGGCTCGCCACCAACCCCGAGTCGATCGAAGCACTCGACTCGGCCGATGGCGCGGTGGCGGACCTGGAGCGCATGGACGGGCTCGTTCGAGAACAGGTGGATCTGGAGCAACTGCTCATGGCGTCGGACCTCATCTTCACCGATGGTCTCGAGTTGGCCGCCCGGGTCGCCGCGAATGTCGAGCTCGCGCGCGCTACCGAACGCACGACGCGGAACGAGACCATCCGGGCGACCCGTTCCTCGCAAGCGATGACGGTCCTCTTTGCCGCCGGTGTCAGCGCACTGGCAGTAGTGGTGCTGCTCGTCCCGATGAAACGCGAGGAAGGCCCGGCCCCCTTCGCGTCGATCGACGCGGAGAAAACCGAGGCGTTTCGAGCCGGTGTGTCAGGGTTGTCGGTGGACAACCGGACAATGCTCGACAACCTGGATCTGGACATCGCTGACCCCTCGCCTACTGACGAGGCCGCCAGCCGATCGACCGGGGCACCCGACACCACTCCGACGCCGGCGGCTGACAGTCCGGAGCCGGTCCCAGACCTCCGGGTCGCCGCCGACCTCTGCACCGATCTGTGCAGATTGACGGACACGAGCGAGCTCCCCGCGCTGTTGGCCCGAGCGGCCGCACTCATGAACGCCTCGGGCATCATCATCTGGGTGCGGGACTCGAGCGGTCATGCGCTACGACCCGCCATCGGGTACGGATACCCGACACAGACCCTGGCGCGGCTGGGATCAATCCCCGAGGACGGCGATAACGCCACCTCCGTTGCGTATCGTAGCGCCCGCATGCAGGTGGTCGAGCGCGACGACACCACGAGTGGCGCCCTGGCGGCGCCGCTGCTGGGCGCCAACTGCTGTGTGGGTGTGCTGTCGGCGGAACTGCGCGAAGGATGGGAATCGAGCACAGCAGTGCAGGCCACTGTCGCGATCATGGCGGCACAGCTCGCGACCTTGCTCTCGGCCGACCCGCCGGCAGAAACAGCCGCACCACCCGCCGAAGCCCACGGCTAGCCGGAAACTCCTCGGCGCCCGCAGCCGGCTCCCCTGCGTTGTGCCTCCAGGTCATCGCGACACGATGTCCGACCCCGGCGTCGCGAGGCTGAACGTCGTGCGATCTTCGCGATGCCGCAGCCAGGAGTGTGGGTGCGCTGCCGCAGCGTCGTCAAATGGCCCGGCCGTCGTTCCTGAAGATCTCCAGACGGCGCCGTCGCGCGCGGTCCTCGCCGAGCGTCGCCGTCAGCTCCAGCTCACGCCCGGCGCGGGTCACGCCGATCGACACCTCCTCGCCCGGGTCGATCCCCGAGAGACGACGCCGTAGGTTGGCACTGTCGTCGACGGCGCGGCCGTCCACGGAGGTAATGACATCACCTGCCTGCAGACCGGCATCCGCCGCCGCCGACTCCTCGTCCACGCTGCTGATCAGCACGCCATTGTCGACCCCGAAGTAGTCGGCGAGCTGCGGCGAGAGCTCCTGCACGTTGACACCCAGACGCACAGGTGCCCGTATGGTCAAGAAGTCGAACGTGAAGTCACGCCTCGCGTCGGGCACGAACCTCCTCACGCGGTCGCCGAGGTACTCGAGCGCCGGCGCATTGAGCGAGACGGCGGCCCCCGACTCGGGTGTCACCTCCAGCTCGACCCGACTGCCGTCACGCACCACGATCGCCCCCACGATGCGCCCGGCCGGTGTTTCCCGCACGAGGCGGGTGAGCTGACGGGCACTGCGCACCCGCTCGCCGTCGAACTCGACGATGAGGTCTCCCTCGACGAACCCGGCCGCCGCCGCCGGGCTGTCTCGACGCACGTCGCGAACCACCGCACCTTCGTCAGCCGAGTCGTTGGCGGCCACATCTTCAATCGAGAGCCCGATACGGCTGCTGCCAACGTCTTGTGGCGCGAAGAGCAGGGTACGTTCGGCGGAGCGCCGCTGAGCTGTCGTGAGCCCAGGTGCGCCAAGCAGTAGAACACCCGTGATACCCGCGACCACACCGCACCGCCTGAGTCCATACCTCGTCTGCGTGACCATGACCAGATCCTCCTGCCTTGTTCGAGTCCAACGTCCTTACTCTTCTAGACGCGACGGCGCTGGAGAAAGTCGGCGGGGGCTAGTACTCCCGAGGGGACCGGAACGTCACCCAGGCAGGACGATTGACCCGGATGGGTCGTCATTCCACCCTTTGTTTTGGCGTCATCCTGAGCGGCACGGCTTTTGTAGATACAGGGGGCAGGTCGCGCGGAGTCAACGGGATGCGTTAACTCAGGCAGGCGCTGGCATCGCCGCATCCCGTCTTGTGGGGCACTGGCGATTCCGCGCGACCCCTGTCCCCTTCCCAGGTGGCCCGTGTGATAAGTACACCGGCATTTGGCCGTCGATGCATCCCGCTCGGGCCAGCGCTGGACTTCGGTTCAGCGGGTCAAATACTGCCGGGATGCTCCCTCTTCGCCGACAGGGGAGCGGCCGCGACCCCACGCATCGGGCCCTCGGTGCGTCGTCCTCCTCATGACACGGACCACTCTTCGGTCCCCAGGACCGGCGAAGGGCCCACGGCTCAATTCGGTTCCAGGTTCGGACTATACTGATCGGATGGAACCGTTGAGCCTGCCGCTCGACTGCGCCGCGATCGAGTGCATCCTCCCGCACCGCTACCCGTTCCTGCTGGTCGACCGCATCACGGAGTTTGAGGTCGACAAACGGATCGTCGGTATCAAGAACGTGTCGCTCAACGACCGGTATCTGGCTCGCCGACCCGGCGAGCGTCCGGTGCTACCGCCGACGATCCTGACCGAGGCGATCGCCCAGGTCGGCGCCATTCTGATTCTCGCCAAACCGGAGAACCGGGAGAGGCTCATCTTCCTGGTGGGCATCGAGCGGGTTCGCTGTCGACGGCCGGCGCACCCTGGCGACGTCCTCAATATCGAGGTCAAAGTGAAACGGCTGCGCAGCCGCATGGGCCAGTTGGACGGCGTGGCGACGGCCGACGGCAAAGTGGTGCTCGAAGGCCGGATGACGTTCGCGCTCGGCCCCACCACATGACGCGGCCTCGGAGCCGACCGTGTGAGAGTCGTGTCCCCGACATGGTGAAACAGCACACCCGTTCCTGATCACCCCGGGGTCGACGAGACCCGCAGCTTCAGTGATAGAATCCGGATCATGAGTCCGAAGAAGAATCGCAGACACGATCGTCCGACGCCTGTGGTCCAGGAGCGGTCGACAGGTGCCCCATGGCTGTTCATCGCCATCGCGGTCGCCGTCGTTGCGGGCGCGAATGGGTGCGTACGACGGACGATGACGATCACGACCGCACCGCCGCAAGCGCTCGTGTTCATCAACGATCAGGACGTCGGGCGCAGCACCGTCACCACCGATTTCCTCTGGTACGGCGACTACGACATCATCATTCGCAAGGAAGGCTACAAAACGCTCAAGACCCACTGGCAGATCGATGCCCCGTGGTATCAGCGCATCCCGATGGACTTCTTCGCCGAGGTGCTCTATCCGGGATGGCTGCACGACGTTCACGAGCGTCATTTCGAGCTGGAGCCGGCCACCACGCCGACGCAGGAGGAGTTGATCAGTCGCGCCAAGGAGACCCGCAAGCGCGCGCTGAGCCGAAGAAATCGATGAGTCGTTAGTGAAGAGTGAAGAGCAAGAAAACGTCGAAACGTGGAAATATCGAAACGGCTGATCCCGGCGCGCCGGGAATAACTGACAACTAATGACTGAGAACTAGTGAACAGTGAAGAGTCGGTCAGGGTTTCCGCAACGTTCTGGGCACGATACGCCAAGCGCCCGTTTGACGTCGTGATCGCGGCGGCGTTGCTCGTCGCTCTTTCGCCCCTGCTGATCCTTGCCGGCTTGCTGGTCAAGCTGACAAGCCGGGGGCCGCTGCTGTTTTCGCAGGAACGCTCGGGACGGGATGGAGTGCTCTTTCGACTTCGCAAGTTTCGAACCATGCATGGCCACCACACGCCCGACCCGAAGGAGCTGGTTCCGCTCGATCATCCCGAGATCACGCCGGCGGGACGGGTGCTTCGGCGGTACAAGATCGACGAGCTGCCACAGCTCTTCAACGTGATTTGCGGCGACATGTCGCTCGTGGGTCCGCGCCCGACCCTCCCGGATCAGGTCGAGCGTTACGACGCCTTTCGCCGGCAGCGGCTGCTCGTCAGGCCGGGGATCACCGGACTGGCGCAGGTCAACACCAACGCGACCGTACCGTGGGACGAGCGAATCCTGTTCGACATCGCCTACGTCAGGCGATGCGGCCTTCTGTTGGACCTTGCGGTCCTGGCCCGAACGATCTGGGTTCTCATCGCCGGTGAAACGGACGCGATACAAGCGTTCGAGTCGACACGGTTCGCCCCGTATGTGGAGGTTCCCGGCGACTACCGGGAAAGCTCCTGAATCCCGGAGCCGCGATGCGGTCGGACCGGATCCTCCTGCCACGTGGCGATCAGCCGCGTAATGGTGGTGGCCGAGAGCCCGGTGGCGCTGGGTCCGAGCAGGGCCCGGAGTGCCTCGGTAAACCCCCCGTACTGACGCCGTTGAGATAGAGTCACGGGATAAGTGCCTCCCTGCTCTTGGTCTTGCGAAGGTATGGCGGGAGTATCTTCGAGCGGAATCGCTCGACCGCTCGGCCACTGCTCTGGCCAGACCGCTATCCACGCCGCAGAACGAAGGATAGATCGATAGCGCCGTCACGCACCAGGCGAGTCGACCGTAGGATAAGCGCTGCTGACCGGATCGAATTCGATCATTCGATCGAACGCCAGCCGCGCGGAATCATGATGCAGCGCCGCCGCCCAGAGTATCATGGCCACGTCGCCGAGGTGGTCCACGGTGCAGACGCCCTAGAGCAATCGACCGCACAGTGCGTGAACGTCTTCGCCTCCGAGCGCCTGCGGAGCAGCGGACTCATCCTCTCCGGCCAGACCGAGCAGCGTCATGGCCGTGTAGCGACGACGCACGCCTTCCACCACCGGCTTGGCCCCTCGGTGGCGAACCGCAAAGAGGAACAACCGGTGCTCGGATCGATACATCCGGGCCAGAGCGCGAAGGGCCAAGGCGCGCAGATCTGCGACGGTCGTACCAAGCGGATCGGTCTTCACCGGCTGAGCTGTCGGCACCCACGGCGTCATGGTCCTGCCGGTGGGGCAATGATCGTGCTCTGCGCCGCGCCACTTTCAATGAAACCGAACGGATCAAGCGTATCCTCTACCGTACCACCCCTGAAACCGCGGAGGCTCTGTAACTGCCTGCGGTTCAGAAAGTCTACTCCGGTTGCGGTATAGGAGACCGTTGCCCCGGCCGTCAAGAATACGTTCCGCGAGAAGAACTCCTGAATTCGCGTGGCCCACGTATACGGAACCCAGAGAATGTCCCCCGGCGCCAACAGAAAGTTTGGGTCACGACCGGATGCGATTCGGTCCAAGTTCAGCTTGACCTGAAGGTCCGTGCCATCGGGCATTCGGCGAATGAGCGTACCCTCCTTCGGGCTGATGTCGGTGCGAAGACCGCCGGCGGCCGCCAGCACCTGGAGCACATTCATCTCCACGCCCGATGTGTATGTCTGCGAGCGCGGCGCTGCTACCAAGCCACCGACAAAGATCGTGTTGGGCATCGCGGCGTGGACGGTGACGATGTCGCCGTTTTCCAACGGATCAAGGGAGAGTGCGTTCTGAAGATCCTTGGGATCCCTCAGGTTCAGCGTGACCGATTCCGACGCGCGACGAACACGCTGCAGCGTGACCTCGCCCGATGCGAGTTCGGCCGCTCCTCCCGCCCCCAAAACCGCGAACAGAAGGTTACGTTCCGTTCGGCGCAGAGGCACCAGGCCCGGCGCCGCGACCGCCCCGCGTACGACGACGTTGGTCAGCTTGGGCGCGACCAGGCCTACGTAGACAACCGCATCGCGGAACACCGACGGCACGTAGGCATTTCGTACCCGATCATCGACGTCTTCGAGTTCGAGCCCGCCCACCTGTACCGCCCCGACCAACGGCAGGTCGATCTCGCCGTTACGATCCACCCGAACGCGGAGCGGCGCCAACAGCGCCACCGCTTCCATACTGGTGAAGGAAATGAGAAGGACGTCCTCCGGTCCGACGCGCTCGGGTCCAAGCTGGCGATCGATCATCTCGGAGATCGTGCGGAGTTCCTCGTCCGTCGGCGTAGGCGCTTCGGCGGGCGCACGGTTTCGGATCTCCATGAACTTCGCGAGGCTAATGCGGTGATCGGAGCAGCCGACCGGCAGAACACCGATCAGGCCCAAGGCCATCGCGCAGCGCGCCAGACTACTGGTCAAACAGTGTTGCCGCGGACAACCTGCCGCCGAATCGATCATCCCAAAACGCCTCCGTGTTTCCAAGAGCGGTCGAGCCGGTTCTATTACGGCGAGAAGCCTACGTGAATGCAGCATTCTCAACCCGGATCATGTCCGCATCCGACGTTTCCGTCATGTTATAGGCGGGAATGAACCAAGTGTATGGGACGTTCCATTTCCCACCGAGTGTGAAGAGTGTAGCGATCAGTATTTTCAGGTCCAACCAGATCGATAGATTTCGGACGTACGCCAAGTCATAATAGATCCACTGGTGAAAATCACCGCCGCTACGCTCGTCCCGGCATATCTGCCATAGCCCTGTGATCCCTGGAGAGACCGAGAGGCGGGCGCGACGCCACGGAATGCATATCTGGTTTTCTCTGAACGGAGACGGACGCGGTCCGACCAGACTCATGTGCCCCAACAAGACATTGATAAGCTGGGGCATCTCGTCAACATTAGAGGACCGAAGCCAACGACCCAGACGCGTGACACGTGGGTCGTCATCCATCTTGAATTGGGGACCATCCACCTCGTTTTCGGCGGTTAGTTCTCTCTGAATACGGTCCGCATCGATCACCATGGTACGAAATTTCAGGCATGGAAAATCTTTGCCGCCGCGGCGTTCGCGGGAGTGCGAGAAAAGCACCGGCCCCCGCGAGTCCAGCTTGATCAGCACCACGATGACCATCAGGAACGGTAACAGCAGCGCCAAGGCGATCAGACTGAGTATGATGTCGATTCCGCGTTTCATCGCCAGATGGACCCTGCGCCGGCGATCGCTCGATCTCACAGCGGCGCTCAGATCCCCGTCGGTGTAGTGCTTGGAACCCGAAATCCGCAGCGCCTCGGATGCCAGCGGCGCCTGAAAACCGGATTCATGCCTGCCGGACGCCTTCATGCCCAAGGCGACGCAATGCAAAACCGTCTCTTGCGGTTCGATAACGACCCCGGGCGCCACCACGGCGCCGGCGACCGTCGCTCGACGCCGCACGCGACAGCCCGCGCCCACGACCGACGGCCCCACAACCGACGCATCCTCTTCGATGACTGCCCCGTCGTGAATTACAACCGGACCGACGATTCGTGCGCCGCGCTGAATCGTGCAGTTTGCGGCGACCAGAACCTGGTGATCCAATCGGCGAAAGCCGTTGTCCGCCGGTTTGTTGGTGCAGCTTTGGAGTAACACCTCGTTCAGCGCCAAAAGACCGCGCTCCATGGTCAGGTCCACGAGGTC
>JADFPE010000047.1 GCA_022562495.1 Acidobacteriota bacterium | reverse complement strand
GCAGCGCACGAGCCAGAACTGGTGCGGCGGGATCGCGTCGAGATGCGCGAGCGGTTCGCGGCCGAGCGTGAACAGCGGCCGCCTGAACGGCGCGAGCGCGGCTTCGATGCCGGCCCAGTCGTCGACCATGCGCCAGTCGTCGCCGGGTTGCGGCAACCATGGCGCGCGGCGCAGCGCCCACAGCGGCACACCCGCTTCTCGCGCCGCGGCGGCGGCATTCGCGCTGATTTGCGCCGCATACGGGTGGGTCGCGTCGATCACGAGGCCGATGCCGGCGTCGCGCAGATAGGCGGCCAGCCCGGCCGCGCCGCCGAAGCCGCCGACACGCACGTCGCAGCGCAGATCGTCGGGCACCTTGCCGAGGCCGGCCAGGCTGTAGACGTGCCGAGGCCCGAGCGCGCGCGCGATCTTCAGCGCGTCGCCGGTGCCGCCGAGCAGCAGGATGCGCAGGCTCATCGCGCCTCCCCGACGAAGCGGCCCTGCCGGTCGATCGCGAACATCTCGACCGCGACCGACGGCGGCACGATGTCGCGCGCGACGCGCAACGCCTGCGCACAGACGAGATCGCCGAGCGGCACGCCGTCGGCGTGCGCGAGCTTCAGCGCTTCCTGGCTGGTGTTCGCGGCGCGCATCGCGGCCTGCAGCGTGTCGCTTGCGCCGGCTTCGGCCGCCCACTGCGCGAGCAGCGGCAGGTCGATGCTCGAATGGCGGCTGTGCAGGTCGAGATGGCCGGCCGCGAGCTTGCTGAGCTTGCCGAAGCCGCCGCACATCGACAGCCGTGCGACCGGCGCGCGCCGCAGGTGCTTGAGCACCGCGCCCGCGAAGTCACCCATCTCGATCAGCGCCATGTCGGGCAGTTGATAGTGCGCGCGCATCGCGTCCTCGCTCGCGTTGCCGGTGCACGCGGCAATATGCGCGATGCCGTTCGCGCGGGCGACGTCGATGCCCTGGTGGATCGACGCGATATAGGCCGAACACGAGAACGGCCGCACGATGCCGGTCGTACCGAGGATCGACAGCCCGCCGACGATGCCGAGGCGCGGGTTCATCGTCTTCAGCGCGAGCGCTTCGCCGCCTTCGACGCCGATCGTCACGTCGAAGCCGCCCGCATAGCCGTGCTCGGCCGCCAGCGCGTCCAGGTGCGTCGTCATCATCTGGCGCGGCACCGGGTTGATCGCCGGTTCGCCGACCGGCAGCGTCAGCCGAAAGAAGACCGTCTCCGGGCGCAGCGTGATCTTCCTCCGCCGGATGGTGTGCCCCCGGAGGATCGCGGTGCTCACCTTGATGTGCTCGAGTCTGTCGCCGGACGTCGCTCTCACGAGCATGCGGGCCGACGCGTGGTTCGGGCGCACTGGCATCAGACCGTTCGCTCCAGGTGCGCCACGTAGTTGACTGGCGCGTGGTCGGCCAGCTCCTGTGGCGAACCGAAGATAATAAGCCAAGAGTTGTTCTTACAGCTCACCGGTTGGCCACCACGGCGCCAACTCCTGTGCTGTCAAGAAATGGGGGAGGGTTCTAGCCGAGGGGCACCGAGTCCGCTTCGGCCATGTGGGTGCGAAGAGCGGCGCCAAAGCCCCATCGTGGCATGCCGGATGCGAGAGACGCCTGGCGCTCGACCTGCTCGAAGGCGTCGATCGCGTCCGCGACGCTGTCGTACACATCGAACACCCGGAGCAACCCCGACGTCGTGAAGAGCGCGCTCAACCGGCGTGAAATTGCCGCAAGCTTCAAGTCGCCCCCGGCACGCCTGACCGTCTGAACACAGTGCACCAAGGCGTCGAGACCAGGCTGGTTCACGTGGCGCACCCGTTCGCAATCGAGGACGAGATCACGGCGGCCGCGGGCCAATAGCTCGTCGACCGTTTCTCGAAGTACCTCGGCGCCCCAGGTGTTGAGCGTACCCCGCACGCTGAGTGTCACTATTTTGCCTGCCCACCGTTGTTCGATTCGCATTCGCTTGCCTCCCTCTGTCTGTCTGTATAACGACGTGTGAGTCAGGAGCGAACAGCGCAGGAACTGGCGACTACCAGGGGTGGACTCCGAAGTTGATCCCGTACACGACCTCCTTCGGTCGATCGTCAGGGGCGGTCGGTCCGAAGCCGAAGTCGCTGGACGCGAATTCTGTTGGATAGATACGCACGTTGAAGGCAGCCTCGACTCGACCCCAACTGAATCCTACCGGTCGAAGCTTGACCAGATACCTGTCGAACGGGAGAAATCCGTTCCCTACAAAACGCTGCCACCCTCCGCCCGCGCCATGGAACAAGAAAAAGTTCCCGAGGGTCAGGGTGCGGACTTCGACGATCGGTTCGACTGCGAAGGCGAAAGCGCGCCGACCCTCAGGATCGTCGTGCCTCACCGAAAAGTAGGCGGCACCGAACGCGTTGAGCCAGACCCGCCTCGGCCCGCCAGGGTGTGGCGGGAGCGGAAAGGCAAACAGGGTAGAGTTATAGCAAAGCCTTGGGCCTTTTGGATTCTGTCCGAGGTCGATCTTGCAGTGACTGACGAGGCCTAGGACGCTCGTGGGGCTGAAACTCCACAGGAGGTCCCAGAGCTCGGCTGAGGCCGACCGTGGCATTACGAGCAGCACGACTATCGAGACTCCTACGACAAGCACTCGGCGCAACGACATGTGTCCTCCTCTGTTTGGTTGCAAACCGTTCATCTCTGTTCGGGTGGCACTTCGAAAAGCGGCCAGTTCAATCCCGTGCGTCGTACCTCCGGGTCCGCGGTGGAGACTCTTTCGAACGGGTGATCGGTTCCACGTGGATCGTAGAGCAGCAGCTCGGAATCGGTGGATCCCACGACGTACATCTGCCTGGCCTGGAACTCGGCAATTTCGAAGCTCTCCCACAGAAGCCGTCTAGGGATAAACGTGATTGCAACAGCGAGGAATGCGACGCCGATGGTCGCCCACCGCATCAGCCGAACGGTTGACGCGTCACCGACGCGGCGCTCGAGATACGGAAACCATCTCCACGTCGCCAACCCGAGCACGAAGCTCAGTGCCGCCGCGCAGACGCCCCACTGCTGCAGTATTCCGCGCAAGGCGGGGTCGAACATCGCGGGAGGGGCCGATGAACCGGACGCTCTGGTAAACAGCGCGAGGAGCGGAGTCAAGAGGGGGTCGTAGAAGGCCCAAATCATGCCGGCCAGGGCGGTTACGCCAACGAGCAAGATTGCCGCGGCGGTGGTCTTTGCGTGCACGGAGTTCATCCGCTGGGCCCACCTCGCCCAGACCGGTTCCATGCGGGAGCTAAAGACCCTTCTGAGGCCATGCAGCAACCCGAGTAGTAGCCCGAAACCGAAGGCGGCGAAACCCCACATCGCGAAGTATGGTGTGAGCGAAGCCGCGCCCTCCATGAAATAACTGGTCGGGCTGAGGGTAAAGTCGGAAGGGATGCTCAGCACCTCCTCGAAGGCTTTGATCTTGAGGAGCCCAAGGAACGCGATCGCGGGAATGATGGTTGCCGCCGCTCGAGCGACCCGCCAGATCCGTGTTTGGCTGAACGCCGGGTCCGAGCGAGGCTTGGACGCAACCAGCCCCTGCCCCATCTCTGCGACGGATATCCATCGCTGCTCCGGTGTTCTGGCGAGCGCCTGTTCAACGACCTGCGCGAAATCCTCGGGCAGATCTGGTCGTTCATCGGACAACAAGAGCATTTGCTCGCCGTGCTCGTGCGCGTCCCTGATCTCGTCGGCCGACCGACCGCTAACCGGATGCTTCCCGGTGACCAGATAGAACAGCAGCACGCCGACGGCATAGACGTCGCTTTGAACGGTCGGTTCGACGAGCCGGTCACCACGGAGCCTGAACAGCTCCGGCGCCATGTAGGCCGGCGTTCCGGCTCGAGTCTCGGGCGCCTCGACCGCGCTCGGGTCCCGGAAGCGCGCCGCGCCGAAGTCCATGAGGACGATTCGACCGTCGGTTCCACGCACCACGTTCTGTGCCTTGATGTCGCCGTGAACGACGCCGGCGGCGTGGACCGCTTCGAGCGCCTGGCAGATGGCGATGCCAACCTCAGCGGCGGCTTCGGCGTCGAGTCTCGGTCCGACGCGGACCTCTACATCGAGGGTGTCACCCTCGACGAGCTCCATCCAGACGCCGACCCGGCCGTCGATCTCGTCGGCCCCATGCACGACGACCACGTTGGGGTGACGGACGCGGGCGAGCTTCCGTGCCTCGCCCAGCAGCTCCTCCGTCGGTCGCTGCGACCGATGCGGGTGATAGAGCTTCAGCGCCACGCGCGTCTGCAGCACGGGGTCCATCGCGCTGTAGACGGTGCCGAAACCGCCCGACCCGATCTCCTTCAGATCCGTGAACTTGCCCCACGTGTCGAGTGGCGGCTCGGTCTTGGCGAGCACGAGGAGCTCGCGGAGGAGCGCCTCCTCTTCCGGGCTCATGTCGGCGGGAGCGCGACCGGCACGCAGGTCGCCGGGCGGCGGCGCGTCTTCGCCCAGGAGGTCCGCGAGCCGCTCACTCCGCGGCGCGGTGCCCCCGAAGACGTCCCGCAGCAGGCGGTCCATCGCCCGGGTCACCGTTCCCCTGGCCTGGGCGGCGGAGGCCGCACCGAGGTCCAGGGCGATCTGCTCGTAGGTTTGGCCCCGTCTCAGGCGGGCAAGACAGGCGTGCTGCTCGTCGACCGACAGGTGGTCGAACGCGTTGCGGTAGGCAACGAGCTTGACCGGATCCACCGTGCTCGCCGACTCCCCGCCGACGGGCTGGGAGCGAAGCGCATCGAGACGAGAGCGGCCAGAATCCGACAAGGATCTCCTTCCCGAAGTCGTCGGGTCAAACACCGCTAGACGCGGCCAGGCAGCGTGAACAGGAAACTTAGCGGATTTTCTCCCGGTTTGGCCAGGAGTGTCAATAAGTGGCACATCGACTCCCTGAACGGATTGCAGAAATGTACACTCCCCTTTCAAGGAGAGGTTAAGGCCGGGTGGACCGGCCCCGGCGGCTCTCGACTATCCGCCGCATTTCATTTCTGAGCTTTGTGAGCGCGCGGTTGTAAGTCATGCGGGCAGCGTCGGCCGAGGGCTTGCCGAGCTTGTCGGCGAGCTCCCGGAACGAATAGCCGTGCTGGAGGCGGTAGACGATCAGGAGGCGCTCTTCTGGCTCGAGACGCTGGAGCGCCCGCTCGGACACGCTGGCCTTCGCCTGCTCGACTGCCTGCTCCTCCGGGGACATGGCGGGGTCCCGGACGTCGGCTGGGAGCTCCTGTGCGACACCGACACGCCCGTGGAAGCGCTTCTCGTCGGTGACCAGGTTCCGGAACACCGTGTGGAGCCAGGATCGGAAGTCTTTGATCGACTGGTGCTCGAAGCGAGGCAGGTGGTTCAACGCGCGAATCAGCGACTCCTGGACGAGGTCCTCTGTCTCGGCGCGGCCTCTGGCCCACCCGGGCAAACGCCCATGCCCGAAGCGCTTGAGATACGGCCGCATCCGGTCGATCAGGATCTCGATGGCCTGGCGGTCTCCTCTGGCAGCCAGCGGCAGCAGCGTGACCGTCGAGTCGGTCGCCAGCTCACGTGTACTGGGAACCGTGGCGGATGCGCGGTCGTCAGACGGTCTTCTCGCCCGGCCGTTGGTTGGCGACATGACTGCAACTGGCATCATAGTGTCTCCACCTGCTTCGTTTCCGAGCAAACTGTGCGGACATGGGAGATAACGTCCGGGCGGCGAAAAGCGAACAGCCGCACCCCCGAGAAAGAATTCGGCCGTGCTGGCCTGGAGCCGGCCGGTTCACCGAACCAGGGTGACGGTATCCGGTAAACGACTGACTGATTGGGGGATGTGCGACCGCTTCACCCTGGCTGGGTCACCGGTCGGTGAAGGCGGAGGATGGTCTAGCGAGTTTCACGACCGGACCGGGTCGCGTCGAGCAGGCGTTCTCCGGAGCTCACCCGGCGATGTCGCGCCAGTGGTCCACGAGATACTCGGCGGTGCGCCAGGCCAGCGCCTGGGCGGTCTCGGTCGGGTTGTGGGCACCGCTCGTGCCCATGACCGACCCGCCCAGCACGCCGAGGTTCGGGGCTTCGTGCGAGAAGCCCCAGCGGTCGACCACGTTGGTCTCGGCGTTGTCACCCATCCGGGTGCCGCCATATGCGTGTGTGGACGGGCCCATCGTGCCGACGCCCTGTCGCACGATGTCCACGGCGCCGGCCTCCTCGAACCACGCCACCATCTTGTCCTGCACGAACGCCGCGACCTTCTTCTCGTTGTCCTTGAAGTCGGCCGTGATCCGGCAGACGGGGTCGCCAAGCGGGTCGGTCACGGTCGGATGCAGATCGAGGTAGTTGTCCTCGTAGGGCAAGGTGGTCTTCTGCAGATAGGACCCGATCGAGCGGTCGGCGTTCTCCTTGATGAACCGCTTCCACGCCGCACCCCACCGCGGCGCCCGGCCGAAGGTGTTCATGCCGGCGGCGCTGATCGGCCGGCGGTCGGAGAAGACCCAGAGGTTACCGCCACCGATGAAATCGAGCCCCGCGTGGTCGAAGTTGTCGTCCGCCCAGTTGTCCACCGCCACGCCCTGGGCCGGCAGCCCGTACCAGCAGTTCAGGTCATGGGGAAACAGCGCCTGCACACCGGCGCCGGTGCTGTGACTGAAGTAGTGCCGGCCGACCTGCTCCCCGTTGTTCGACAACCCGTTCGGATAGGGCGTCGAGGTCGAGAGTAACAGCAACCGGACGTTCTCGTAGGTATAGCTCGCCAGCAGCACGACGTCGGCCGGCTGGAAGTACTCGGTGCCGTTCCACAGATACGTGACACCCCGCACCCGTCCGTCGCGGTCCACCTCGATCCGGGTCACGTGCGCTCGGGTCACGACCTGCAGCCGGCCGGTCTCCTGCGCCTTCGGAATGGTCGAGACCGCGGTGGAGTTCTTCGCGCCGACGTGACATCCGCCGCGGTTGCAGAACCCGTGATACACGCAGGCCGAGCGGTCCTGATAGGGGACCGAGTTGATCGCCGCCGGCCCGGGGAACGGATGCCACCCCAGGCGCCGGGCCGCCGTGCCCAGCAGGTCGGTGAACTCGGTGCCACGCAGCGGTGGCATCGGGTATTCCCGCTTCCGCGGGCCCTCGAAGATGTTGCCGGCGTCGTCGATGACCCCACCGATGTTGCCCGCCTTGCCCGATATCCCGATCTCGTGCTCCACGATGTCGTAGTACGGCTCCAGTGCCTCGAGCCCGAACGGCCAGTCCTCGACGGTCGACCCGGCGGGAATCCGCGAGGCACCGTATCGGCGCGTGGTCTCGCTGACCACTTTGAAGTCCCACGGGTTGAGCCGCCAGCTTTGCGCCCAGTAGTGCACCGTCGTGCCACCGACGGCGTTCATCATCGGGTGCACGGCGCGGCGCGGCGAATCGGGCGCCGAGGCAGTCCGCCGATGCACCGGGATCTCCCGGTTCGCCTTCTGCACGGCGTAGGGCCAGCCGCGCACGTTGTTGCGCAGCTCGTCCGGCGCGAAATCGGGCGGGTGCAGCCAGCCGCCCGCCTCGAGACCGATCACCTCGAGCCCCGCCTGTGTGAGCGGCAGCACGGCGACGCCGCCGACCGCACCGAGCCCGATGACGACGACGTCGGTCCCTTTCAGCTCAACGGCCATCGTCGTCCTCCGAACGCTCGCCGACGGCCAGCTCGTCAGGCGTCGTGAACCGCCCGAACCCGTAGGCGGACCGATGACGGGCCTGCGGCGCGTCCAGCCGCTGGTCGTCTTCGGTCACGACCAGCCGCAGACCGGGGTACCCGATCAGATCCCAGCCGACGAAGTCGGCGTTGCCGCCGTAGTACGGGTCGCAGAAGGTGCCCTGAATCGTGTGACCGCGCACCAGGTTGAAGAAGCTGCCCGAGCTGGGCTCGAAGCCGGTGGCGACGCCCTCTTCCATCTGACCGAGGATCGCGTCCTGGTCGGCCGGGGCGAGCGTGGCGAAGGCGGCCCCCTTCGACGCCCGCGCATAGGCGTCGGTGGCCGCCAGACCGGCGGCGTAGATCTCGCGAGATGCCGCGAGCGCGCCGCCCAGCGCACGGTCGATGTAGTAGGCCGCCCTCGCCTCGGTGGCGCCGGGCCCGTTCTCGTCGGTCGGGATGAGCCGCGCGACGACCGCTTCGAGCGTGTCCGCTTCCGGCGCCGTGAGTGTGACGAAGCCGTCGAGCGGTGCCTGTTGGGCGGCCACCCTCACACGCAACGGGATTGTCGCCGCCGCGCCAAGCACCGCCGTCCGCTTCAACAGCTCCCGGCGAGAGAGCCTGTGCCAGCCGGTCATGACCACCTCCATGGCGTGTGCGCACATGGTAACGAGCCCTGTGCGGGCTGTCGACTCTGACGCGGGCCCTGGCGGGCCCTGACGCGGGCCGGCGGCGTCCGCGTGACCGGGTGTGACGGGACCGACACCCAGGCCGGCGTTTGGGCAAACCGACCACCGTTGCTATCATCGCGACATCCGAGTGACGATGACGATCAGACAGCGACCCGCTTCGTCGATCCTGCTCACGGCACTGGCGCTGGCTACGCTCTCGACGTCGCCACGCCTGTCCGGCCAGTCGCCTCCACAGTCTGGCGGCGACCGGACCGCCTTCGACGAGCAGGTGCGACCGTTCCTTGCCGAATATTGCGTCGGCTGCCACAACGCCGACCTGCAGACCGCGGACCTGAGCTTTGACAGGTTCCTCACGGGTGCCGATGCGACCGCGCACCCGGACCTCTGGAACAGGGTCTCGGACACGCTGCGGGCCGGTCTGATGCCGCCGGTCGGACGACCCGCGCCGTCCGACGCCGATATCGACGCGGTGACCGCCTGGATTGACGACCTCCTGGGTCGCCCCGGTGTGCACCGCCCCTCCGACCCGGGTCGGGTGACCGCCCGACGACTCAACCGGGTCGAGTACGACCGCACGGTGCGGACGCTGCTCGGTGTCCACGCGCGACCCGCGGACGCCTTCCCGACCGATGACTCGGGCTACGGGTTCGACAACATCGGCGACGTGCTGTCGCTGTCGCCGCTGTTGATGGAGAAATACCTCGCGGCCGCGAAACGCCTGTCCCGACTCGCCGTTTTCGGCGAGCCGATTCCGGACACCCCGATCAAGCTGGCGCACTACATGGGGCGACGCTCACACGACGCGGACGACAGTCTCGAGCGCGCCGACATCCTGCCCTACTCGATGCGTGGGGCGCTCTACGGGTCGCATCTGTTCCCCTGGACCGCGGCGTACGAGCTGCGGTTCCGCGCCGCGAACTATCGGACGCGCCCGCCGTTGCCCCGCGGCCAGCGCCCGAGTCCGCCGGACACGCCCGCCGAGCTGGATCAGTTCATGGACGAGATGCGGCGCGCGGCGCCGCCGGTCCAGGTGGTCGGGACCCTGGACGGCGAGGTCTTCTCCGAGGTCACGATCGAGGGGGTCAACGCGTTCGGCTACGAACGCGGAGAATTCGTGACGCGCCTGGTGGTCGAGGCCGGGGTGCACGACTTTCGCGTGTCCTACCCGCACGTCGCCGACATCGTGGACCCGCGAGACAACGTGCTGCCCGACGGCCGCCGGATCCTCTATATCGACTACCTCGACATCGTGGGTCCGTTCGACCCGAGCCCGGAGCCACCGGCCAGCTACGACCGAATCTTCATCTGCCGGCATCCCCCGGGCGAGCACCAGGAGCGCTGCGCCGGCGAGATCGTGCGCACCCTCGCGCGTCGGGCCTACCGGCGCCCCGTGACCCAGGACGAGGTCAGCCGGCTGACCGGGCTCATCGCGCAAGCCGAGCGGGAGGGTGACTCGTTCGAGGAGGGCGTGCGGCTGGTGGTGCAGGCGGTGCTGCTGTCGCCGCACTTCCTGTTCCGGATCGAGCGCGACCCGGAGCCGCACGACCCGACGGCCACGCACCCCCTCAGTGACCACGAGCTGGCGTCACGCCTGTCCTACTTCCTCTGGGCCGACATGCCGGACGACGAGCTGTTCGGGCTCGCCGACGACGGCCGGCTCGGCCACCCGGATGTGCTCGACGCCCAGGTGCGCCGGATGCTGGGGGACCCGAAGTCGTCGGCGCTCGTCGACACCTTCGCCGCGCAGTGGCTCCAGTTGCGCACCCTCGACCGCGTCAAACCGGACCCGGAACGGTTTCCCACGGTGGACGACGAGCTCCGCCACGCGATGCGGCGCGAGACCGAGCTGTTTGTCGATGCGATCATCCGCGAGAACCGGAGCGTGCTCGACTTCCTCGACGCCCCGTTCACGTTCCTGAACGGCCCGCTGGCGCACCACTACGGCATGTCCGGCGTCGACGGCGAACGATTCCGGCGTGTGTCGCTCGACGGCGAGCAACGCGGCGGGCTGCTGACACAGGCGAGCATCCTGACCGTGTCCTCCTATCCGACCCGCACCTCCCCGGTGCTGCGTGGCAAGTGGGTGCTGGACACGCTGCTCGGCACACCGCCGCCCGACCCGCCGGAGAACGTGCCGGCGCTCGACGAGGCGGCCATCGGCTCATCCGCGTCGCTCCGGACGCAGTTGGAGCAGCATCGCGCGAACCCGTCGTGCGCCGTGTGTCACGACCAGATCGACCCGCTCGGGTTCGGGCTCGAGCGCTACGACGCCGTTGGCGCCTGGCGCACGCACGATGGCCCGTTCCTGATCGACGACTCGGGCACGTTGCCGGACGGCACCTCGTTTCGGGGCTCACGCGAGCTGAAAGCGATTCTGCGGACACAGGCTGACGCGTTCACCAGGAACCTGGCCGAGAGGCTCCTGACCTATGCCCTGGGACGCGGTCTCGAGACCTACGACACGGCAGCCGTCGAGACCATCCTGAGCCAGGCGGTCGCGGACGGCTATCGGTTCTCCAGCCTGGTGCTGGGGGTCGTCCACAGCGAGCCGTTCCGGATGCGCCGCGGGGAGGCACCGACACCATGAGCTGCAGACGCTTGGCGAGACGCGCCGTACTGAGGGGCCTCGGCGCCACCGTTGCCCTGCCGTTTCTCGACGCGATGGTGCCGGCGTTCGCACGCGCCGCGCAGGTGCGGGCCGCAGCCCCTACCCGGATGGCGTTCGTCTACGTGCCGAACGGCATCATCCTCGACCAGTGGACACCCGGCGGCGGCGAGGGGAGTCTGCCACTGCCGCGGGAGCTGCCGCGTATCCTGCAGCCGGTCGCCGCGTTTCGCGACCAGTTCTCGATCCTGTCCGGACTGACCCACAACGGCGGCCGGGCCCTCGGGGACGGCCCCGGAGACCACGCGCGCGCCGGGGCGAGCTATCTGACCGGGGTGCACCCGAAGAAGACCTACGGCGCCGACATCCAGGCCGGGGTCTCCGTCGACCAGGTGGCGGCCGAGCGTATCGGCGACCGGACCCGTCTGGCGTCGCTCGAGCTCGGGTGCGAGGAGGGGCTGTTCGGCGGCAACTGCGACAGCGGCTACAGCTGCGCCTACAGCAACACGATCTCCTGGCGGACACCGTCGGCGCCGATGCCACAGGAGACGAGCCCGCGGGCGGTGTTCGAACGGCTGTTCGGTGGTGCCGATGTCGATCCTGATCCGGTGCGCCGGGCCCGCCTCGCACGGTATGACCGCAGCGTGCTCGATCTGGTCCTCGATGACGCGCGGGCCCTGCAACGGTCGTTGGGCGCCACCGACCGGCGCAAGCTGGACGAATACCTCTTTTCTGTGCGCGACATCGAGACGCGGATCATCCAGGTCGAGGACGCCGCCGAGGTGGCCGTGCCCGAGATGCCGCGGCCCCGGGCCGGCGTGCCCCAGAGCTTCGTCGAGCACACGCGGCTGATGTTCGACCTGATGGCGGTCGCCTTCCAGGCGGACCTGACGCGGGTCATCACTTTCATGATGGCGCTGGAGCTCAGCAACCGGGTGTATCCCGAGGTCGGCATCTCGGAGGCGCATCACGGCCTGACACATCACCGGGGTGACGCGGAGAAGATCGAGAAGATCACGCGGCTGAATCGGTTCCACGTCGAGCAGTTTGCGCATCTGCTCGAGCGGCTGGCCACGACCGCGGATGGCGACGGGACGCTGCTCGACCATGCGATGGTGGTCTACGGCAGTGGGATCTCCGACGGCAATCGTCACCTGCACCACGACCTGCCGACCTTGCTGGCGGGAGGCGCGATGGGAGGGATCCTCCCAGGTCGTCACATCTCGTATCCGCCGGAGACTCCGATGGCCAACCTCTTCGTCACGATGCTCGACCACATGGGTGTCGCGATCGACGCGGTTGGCGACAGCACCGGTGGCATCGAGCACCTCGCGGTCTAGCCTGAAGGTCCCGCGACGGCCGCGAGATCGAGGCGGTCGCCATGGTGAGCCAGCAGGCGTTGACCGACACAGTCTAATTAGAGGTCGCTGGAGTGCCACGCTGAGTGTGGAGCGGTGTCACGAAGACCCAGGGGCCATTGACACCTCATTGGTCTGAGCGGTACTGTTCCTGGCCATGAATGAACTCACAGACGCCATCGCGGCCATGCAAGGCCAGATCGCCCAGCTCCAGAACGACATCGAGACGCTGCGGCGCGCGACCACCCTCCTACGTGGGACCGGCACCCCTGCCAAGGCCACCTCTGGTCAGCCCAAGGCCAAACGGAAGCGGCGAAAGGTGAGTAGTGCGGCGGCCAAAGGCGCCCCTGGTCAGTCCAAGACCACGCAGATGCGGAAACCGACGTGGAGTGCCGCCGAGCGGGAGGCCATTTCGAAGCGGATGAAGGCGTATTGGGCGAAGCGGAGGAAGGCCAAGCGGTAGGGTCTTGGGCTCGCCGCCCGTGGTGGATGTCCGGTTGCTTCCGACGGGCGCTGCATCCCCCCGGCCATTGTAGGCAGCGGGGGAGCGCACGAGTGCTGGCCTGTGTTCCGGCCAGTGCGTGTGCTGCCGGTGGATGAGCCTTACCCAGACAACGGCCTCACGAAGAGGCACGCCGCGGCGTACGCTTCCCAGGACTCTCGCCCAACGCCGGCACCGAAGTCCTCCGCGCGCCGGGATTGATGCGGACTATCGTTGCCCCAGATCCAGCTTGACGATCCGCTCCCGGTCGCGAGCATACAGTGTCGTGCCCACCAGCGTCGGCACGGTCCAGGCCCTGGTGTCGAAGAGGGGTGTGGTGGCCAGCGGCTCGAGACCAGCCGGGCTCAGCCGGACGAGCGACAGGTCGCCGTCTTCCTCCATCAGGATGGCCTTGCCGTCCGCGTAGAGCATGCTGGCGCGGCTGAACCCACGCGCCCGCCAGGCGGTCTCACCCGTCTCGACGTGGGTGGCGGTCAGAATGGCCGTCGCGCTCTGACCGCTGGTGCCATAGATGAAGTCGCCGATCCGCAACGGGTTGAGGAAGGTGAACCGGAGCTGCGGGTCGTACCACAGCTCCTCGGTGTGGACGACGTCACCATCGGGAATGAGCCGGATCGCGCGGCTGCCACCGATATAGCCGGACGAGAAGAACAGGATCTTGTCGTCGTCGTTCCAGAGCGGTGTCTGAAAGTTGAAATCGTTACCGGCGTCGTGCGCATGCGCCCAGAGCACTGCGCCCGTGTCGGGGTCCATCCCGAACACCGCCTGCCCGGCGTAGACGATCAGGTGCTGCCGGCCATTCACCGAGATCAGCCCCAGCGGCGAGTGGGACACCAGAAAGCTGCCGCTCTTCCAGACGATGCTGCCGTCGCGCTGTCGCAGCGCCACGACTGACTGCCCGGGTCCGCCCACTTGCATGATGATGGTGTCTTTGTAGGCGAGCGGGCTCGCACCATACCCCGGCTTGACCATCGACCGGATCAGCAGTGGCGGCGCGCCGAAGTCGGTCACGAGGTTCTTCGACCAGAGCAGGTCACCGGTCGCCGGGTCGAAGACGTGCAGCTCCTTGTTGGTGCCGATCGTGAAGAGCCGGTCACCGACGAGCAGCGGCGTGGAGTGGGGACCGGCGCCCTGCCCGAAGTCCTGGTTCTTCGAGGCGTAGGAGTACTCCCACAGCGTGTCGCCGGTGTCGGCGCTCATCGCGATGACCGTCTCGCTCGAAGACCAGGGTCGACCGCCGCCCTCACCGTGCGACACCCGATACATCGTGAACAGTCGCCCGTCGGCGACGAGAATCGCCGAGTGCCCGGCACCGAGTGGCCGGCTCCAGAGCTCGGGTGGTCCCGACGCGGGCCAACGATCGGCAAGGCCGGTGACCTCGGTCATGAAGTCACCCTGCGGCCCACCCCATCGCAGCCATTCGGTCTGCTGGGCGCCGGCAGTGACCGGCGCACCGAACAGGATCACCGTCGTGAGGACGGCGAGGACCGCGGCCGATGTCGTGTATCGCATCATCTCAGTCTGGTGTCGTCTGAACGAACGGGCGAGCTGATCTGAAGCCGGCGAAGCCCGCCACAGCGTCTGCTGACTTCCTGCTTCTGCCTTCTGGGTGCCTCCATCAAGGCACACGCTGCGGAAACGCCTTGCACGGCATCGCCCACGCCTCACACGGACCTACCGGCTGCCCTAGCGTGTACACCAGCCGGTTGTTGGTCTCACCCTCCGGCGTGGTGGTCGTGACAAGGATCACGAGTGCCCTACGGTTTGGGCTCAGGACCATCACCTCGTGCATGGTCATGTCGCCCTGACGGCCCTCGGCGATGAGCCGCTCGCCGTCCCAGCGCGACGCGGCCAGCATCGTGGTGTCGCGACCCACCGGAATGGTGAGCTCGCGACCCGGCGTGTAGGACCAGGCCTTGAGCCCGTTCGTCTCGGTGCCGATGATCAGGGTGCCGTTCGCCGCGTGTGTGATGAAGAGCCGGTCGATGTCGTCGCCGCCTCGACCTCCGCTGAACGCCGGCGCGGTGAACTGGCTGGCGTCTCGATCCAGTGTCCACATACCAGAGAAGTCGGGCGTCTGGGCCACCACCGGGGACACGGCGGTCGCGAGCAGCCCCACGACGAACAGGACACACCGTTTCACGGTCACCTCCGAGGGTCGGGTCACTCGACTCCTTGCACACCGTTTATGCGTGACACCGGGTCGGGACGATCTGAGGCGGAGCCTCGCTAGACTTCTTGAACGACGCTTATCGTGACGATGGAGTCACGGTGCGATCGTGTGTCTTTCGTTCTTGACCACGACGATCTCCGTGCAAGGAGTGTAGCAGCCCGTGGTGAAAGTCCAGCAGTGTGGTTTGCATTGGCCCCGGCGCGCAAGTCCCGGCGGCTCGGTGCCCCCGGCACGTCTCGCCGTATAATCGGAGATTCGATGCGCCGCGTCGACCCACGAGGGGCGCCTCCGTCAGCGACGTTCCTCGAAGAACGAAGGAGTTCAGCACACGATGCTCAAACATATACTGCAGGCCTACGATCTCCAACTCAACCTCGCGACGATGCTCGTCAAGGACATCCCCGACGACCAGATGTGCATGCAACCTCATGGGCTGGTCAATCACCCTACGTGGAGCCTCGGTCATCTCGTGCTGTCGGAGCACCATACCTGCACGCTGCTCGACATCGAATCGACCCTGCCGGACGGCTGGGACGAGCTGTTCAAGGCGGGTGGGACGCCAGGTGCGGACCGCAGCGCGTACCCCGGCAAGGCGGCGCTGCTCGCCGAGCTCGGGAAGATGCACGAGCGGATGAAAGCGGCGCTTCCAGGCATTCCCGCGGAGACCCTGGACCGGGAACACCCCAGCGAGGACACACGCAAGTATTTCCCGACCATCGGCGCCATGGTGGTGTTCATCATGACCTCGCACGAAATGGACCACCTCGGCCAGATTGCCGCCTGGCGGCGGGCGGCCGGGCTTGGACCGGCAAGCTGAGGGGGCTGGCGCTCGTCGGTGTCTTGCGGCTCGCAGCCCGTGGTGAGCATCGCGCGGGCCATGCGGCGGCCTGGCACGGCGAGACGAGGGAGAGACCTTGCGGCTGCTGCGCCACATGGCAGCGGTTGCGACCTCCCGATGTCAGGGCCATCGCAGTTCGTGCACGGCTGGCGCGACACCGCGATGTTGAGGGCGTCGTCTGGGCGGCGAGCCGTTTGCAGACCGCACACCTGTGGTAACCCAGCCTGATCGGCCCCAGACCGTGGACGACTCGGTCCTGTATGACGCGCTGGCCCGTTACTGGGGCTACCGCGAGTTTCGTCCCCTGCAGCGCGCCGCGATCGAGGCCAACCTCAACGGGCGTGACAGCGTCGTCGTGCTGCCCACCGGAGGCGGCAAGTCGCTGTGCTTCCAGATGCCGGCGTTGGTGCGACCGGCCGGCGGTCTTGGGCTCGTCGTCTCGCCGCTCGTCTCGCTGATGAAAGACCAGGTGGACGGTCTGGTGGCGAGTGGTGTGGCGGCCGCGGCGCTCAACAGCTCGCTGACGCCGGACGAGCGACGCGCGGTCTACGCCGACCTCGATGCCGGACGGTGCCGCCTGCTCTACGTCACCCCGGAGCGGCTGGTTGGCGAGGGCGGCGACGCGTTTCGGGCACGACTCCACACGTGGGGTGTGCGGTTCATGGCGGTCGACGAGGCCCATTGCATCAGCCAGTGGGGACACGAGTTCCGGCCGGAGTTTCGCCGGCTGGGACGACTCCGCGACGACTTTCCCGAGCTCGCCATCCATGCGTTCACGGCCACCGCGACCCGCCAGGTGCGTGACGATATCGTCACCCAGCTGGCACTGCGCGACCCTGCGGTGTTGGTCGGGTCGTTCGACCGACCGAATCTCGTCTACCGGGTGCGGGCCCGCACCGGGCTCAAGGACCAGATCCGCCGCGTGCTGGACCAGCATCCGGGTGAGGCCGGCATCATCTACTGCATCTCCCGCCGGGAAGTCGAGAGTGTGGCGAGCTGGCTCGACGAGCTCGGTCATCGTGCCCTGCCCTACCACGCGGGGCTCCCCGACGAGATGCGGCGCCGCAATCAGGAGGCGTTTCTCGAGGAGCGGGCCGATGTCATGGTGGCCACGGTGGCGTTTGGCATGGGCATCGACCGCTCGAACATCCGCTACGTCATCCACGCCGGTGCGCCGCGCTCGCTCGAGCACTACCAGCAGGAGTCTGGCCGCGCCGGCCGGGACGGGCTGGAGGCCGAGTGCGTGTTGCTCTACTCCGGCGCCGACTTCGCGAAGTGGCGCCAGATGCTGGAGCAGAGCGGGGAACTGTCTGAGAACGCCAGACGGCTGCTGCGCGACATGGAGCGGTACGCCGCCGGCACCCGCTGCCGCCATCGCGTGCTGGTGGAGTACTTCGGCCAGACCTACGAGCGCGCCGCCTGCGACGCCTGTGACTGGTGTCTCAAGGAGCTGCAGCGTGTCGACGACCCGCTGACGGTGGCCCAGAAAATCCTGTCGACGGTCGTCAGAATCGGCCAGAGCTGGGGCGTCGGCCACGTCATCGATGTGTTACGCGGTCGTGTCACCGACCAGATCACCACCCGGCGGCACCAGGAGCTGAGCACCTTCGGCCTGCTCGCCGACGTCCCGATCACCGAGCTGCGTGGGTATCTCGACCAGCTGACCGAGCAGCAGTTGTTGCTGCGCACCGACGGACCGTATCCGGTGCTCCAGCTGACTGACGACGGCGTGGCGGCGCTCAAGGGCCTGGCGACCATCGAGCTCTATCGACAGCCGCGTCCGGCCCCAGGAGGGCGCGCACGCCGGGTACCGGGCGACCCCGCCGCCTGGGATGGTGTGGACCGAGGGCTGTTCGAAGCCCTGCGACAGTGCCGTACCGAGGTGGCGCAGGCCCGGGGCGTGCCTCCCTATGTCGTCTTCCACGACAACACGCTGCGCGACCTGGCGCGGCGACGACCAACGACAACGGCGGAACTGCTGGACGTCTACGGGATCGGTGCGCGGAAAGCGGAGGACCTGGGCCCGATCATCCTCGAGGTGATCCGGGACTACCACGGAGAACAGGATCTCGCTGAGCCAGACGAGGCAGACGGGTAAGCGCCCAGAGGCCTCGTCAGAGACGGCGGAGCCATCCGGTTCCTCCTGTCTCCTGTCTCCTTGGGAGTCCTCAGTAGCCCCTCAATAGCACGACCTCGTCACGGGGCGACACCTGGAACAGCTCTCGCGGATAGCGTCGGTACCTGACGATCGCATCGTAGATGGTGTACGCGTCCTGCCGATCGAGCGCCAAACCGGCCAGATACTGCAACCGCAGACTCCGATCGCGGTTGATCTCGGCGTCCCGCAGCCAGGGCTCCAGGTCCGGGCCCCGCCCGGCATAGGTCTGGAGCAGCTCCACGGTCGACCCCAGACCGACCTCCTCGAGCGACTGCCACAGCGCGCTTCGGCCGTCGAGCCGTCGGGCGATCTCTTCACCGTCCACGCGCGCCGGCCCCATCTGTCCAATCAGCACGAGGTCGTAACCGACATCGAGAAAGTCGCTGTTCCACAGCGTCGCGTTCGGGAACGACTGGACGAAGGTGCCGATCTGGCTCTTGGCCGACGCCTCGTCAGTCTCGTACAGCGGCACCCACTGCGCCACCACGCCGCCCGGTCGGAGCCGCTGCTTGACCAGCTCGTGATACTCGACCGAGAAGAGACTCGCGGCCCCACGCACCCATGGGTGGATCGGGTCCGACGTGATGACATCGAACAGCTCGTCGGTGGTGGCCAGAAAGTGCCGCGCGTCGTCGTAAATGACCTCGGTCCGGGGATCGGACAGCACGGCGTGGTTCTCCGCCACGAACTGGTCCGACGCCTCGATCACACTCGGCTCGATCTCGCAGATGACGATCCGCTCGACCTCCGGATATCGAACGAAGGACCCGGCGGTCACACCCGCCCCCATGCCGACCACCAGCACGCTGCGGGGGGCTCCGTGGATGAGCGCAGGCAGATGCCCGAGCATCCGCTCGATGCGCATGTCCAGGTCCATGGTCGAGGCCACCACCTTGCCGCTGATGTGGAGCTGGCGATACCCCGACTCGCTGTCGGTAACGGCGACCGACGCGTTCACCCCCTCCTCGACGTAGAGATACCGCTCGATCGTGTCCCACCCCTCGATGTCGCGGCCGAACGCGATGAGCCCGTTCGGCGTGCCGGGCACCGCCCACACGCTGGCCAGGGTCGCGACGACGAGCAGCCCGGCGACCCACACGGGTCTGAGCCGCGAGCCACGGTCCGGTTCGGACGCGGTGCCGGGCCGGTGCTCCCGGGGGTCCCGATGCTCCCCCCGGCCCCGATGATCAGTGACGCGCCGCGTCACCCTCAGGAACACCAGCATCGCGGCAGTGGCCGCCACCAGCGTCAGTGCCTGCTGCGCGCGCTGGGTGCCGATGCCCGGAATCACCAGGAGACTGAAGACAACGGTCCCGACCAACGCCCCGAGGGTGTTGACCACCGACACCCGTGCCACCAATCGGCCCGCGTCGGACTCTCCCGTGTTGGCCGCTGCCAGCGCCAGCGGGAAGCTCGCCCCCCAGCACAGCGTCGCCGGACCCATCGACACCGCGCAACGGGCGATGTCATAGACGAACAGGAGCGGCCGCGACGCGTAGACCCACGGCAGCACATGCTCGCCGACCTGCCAGAACGGGATCTGATAGCCGATCATGTAGGCGCCATATGGCAGGGCCGCCAGCAGGGCGAGCTGACACCACGCCAGCGCCAGGTCGGCGCGGCCGGTGCGCTTCGCCAGCCATGCGCCGCCCAGACTGCCGGCGCCGATCCCGGCCAGGAACACCGCCAGGATCAGCGAGAAGTTGTACACGGTGGCGCCGAACAGCAGCGACAGTTGACGCGTCCACACCACCTCGGCGCCGAGAGAGGCAACGCCGGAGAGCGCGATAGCGCCCAGGATCACCGGTCGGGCGGCCACCGGCTCCGGCTCGGACACGTCAGCTGCGGCGGCATCGGGTCGAGGTCCGCTACGGGCCGCGAGCCACAGCGCCGCCAGCGCCACCGCGACGTTCAGACCGACCGCCACCAGTGTCGTCACGACCGTGTCGTGCAGGCGCAGGAGATAGAAGCTGGCGGTGAGCACACCGGCGACCGCGCCGATGGTGTTCGCGGCATACAGCCGCCCGGTCTGCGCCACCCCGGTGCGTGTCGCGCCGGTCCAGCGCGCCACCGCGGGCAGGGTCGCGCCCATGAGCATGGTCGGCGGCAGCAGACAGGCGATGCAGACGACGGCCCGGAGCAGCACGCCGCCCAGACCGTAGCCGACCGCCGCGAGATAGACCGTCTGGACCCGGGGCAGGGCGACGAGCAGGATGAGCCCGACGACGCCGATCGAGAGCTCCAGGCCGGCGTAGACCCGCAGCGGGTGCCAGGACCGGGGCACGAGCCTCGGCAGCGCGACGCTCCCCAGTCCCATCCCGCCCATGAAGCTCACCAGCAGGGCGGCAATCGAGATCGACGAGGACCCGATGACGAGCTGCAAGACGTGAAACCAGACGAGCTCGTAGATCAGCGCCGCACAGCCGCTGCCGAGAAACAGGAACAGCAGGGCGCCGCTCCGAGCGCGCGAGTCGCGCGAGGGCTCCATCGCGGGCGCTACCAGGGTGGCAGACACGTTGTGGGGACGACCGGTGACGATGCTTCGCTTACCACGAGCCGTGCATGTGCGTCGCCGCCGTGTGACACGCGAGCAGGTTGTCGAGAAAGGCGCTCCGGCTGCTCCACGGACGGCGAGCCTCGGCGAAGGCGACTAGGGTACGTCGCCTGATCGGATGTGAGCAAGAACATTGGTGACCGCCCTCGGAATGCCCGGGCCGAGGTCGAGACGCGGATGCGCGCGCGGCTCGGCTGATCCCGGACCGCCATCTCCTCGCGGCCACCTATAATGAGGCCGCCGACGACGTCCCGCGCGGCGCTGTCGGTGAAAAATTCGATGAACGTCTATTTCGCGGAGCTCCTGGGCACGGCCATCCTGATCCTCCTGGGCAACGGCGTCGTGGCCAACGTGGTGCTCGACCGCACCAAGGGGCACGGCGCCGGCTGGATCGTCATCTGCGCCGGCTGGGGATTCGCGGTCTATACCGCCGTGCTGTGTGTGGGCGAGACGAGCGGCGCACACATCAACCCGGCCGTTACCCTCGGTCTCGCGCTGGCCGATCGGTTCGAGTGGAGCCAGGTCCCCGGGTACATCGCCGCGCAGATGGTCGGGGCGTTCGTCGGGGCGGTCCTCGTCTACCTGTTCTACCTGACACACTACGAGGTCACGGCGGCCGCCGACGGCAAGCTGGCGACCTTCAGCACCAGCCCGAGCATCCGGCACATCGGGCTGAACCTCTTGTGTGAGGTGGTGGCCACCTTCGTGCTGGTGTACGCCGTCCTGTTGATCAGCGATCCCTCGTTCGCGTGGGCCGCGACCGGGGCCGCGGCGTCGGTGCCCGTCGGGCTGGGATCGATCGGCGCGGTGCGCGTCGGGCTCGTCGTCTTCGCCATCGGTCTCTCGCTCGGTGGCACCACCGGCTACGCGATCAATCCGGCCCGGGATCTGGGCCCGCGTCTCGCTCACGCCGTCCTGCCGATCGCGGGTAAACGGGACAGCGACTGGGGCTACGCCGCCGTCCCGGTGGTCGGCCCGCTCCTCGGTGCTGCCCTGGCGGCGTGGCTATCCCTCGTCTAGCGAGGCTCCGCCTCGCTAGACGAGCTTGTTTCACAGCCCCGCAGCCTGCAGGTGGTCAGGGTCCGCTTCGTTACCGGCCCGGCCTCCATGTCGGATCACGCGGCATCTTCTCGTCACGCATCGCGGCGTGGTAGAGGATGGACGCCATCACGACGGCCGCGTGCTCGAGATTCTCCCGGTCGATCCGGTCGAACGTATCCATATTGGTATGGTGGGTCCGGACGTCGTAGTCGGTGTAGTCGTGGATCGCCTGATAGCCGGGCACGCCCGCCCGGAGAAAAGACAGGTGGTCGGTGGCGCCGATCCCCTGCTGGGTGTTGTACATCGGGGTCATGTCCTCAAACGGACGCAGATAGGCGTCCATGATCGGGCGCATCGCCTCGTTACCTTCCAGATAGAAACCGTAGATCGGCACTTTCCCGTTGTCCAGGTTGAAGTAGACCGAGAACCGGTCGCGCGCCGTCCGGTTGGCATCGCCTTCGAGGTGTCGCCGGACATACGCGCGTGACCCGAGGAGCCCCTGCTCCTCGCCGCTCCAGAGCGCCAGCCGGATCGTCCGCCGCGGTCGTACGTCCAGCGCCTCGAGAATCCGGAGCGCCTCCATCGCCACCGATGCGCCGTCGGCGTTGTCGGTGGCCCCGGTGGCGGAGTGCCACGAATCGAGGTGCGCGCCGACCATCACCACCTCGTCGCCGACCTCCGGGTCGATGCCGGTGATCTCGGCGATGATGTTGTGGGTGTTCAGGTCGTCGTCGGTGAACCGGGCCCGCACCTCGATCGCCAGCGTCACCGGTATCCCCTGCTCGAGCAGCCGCGCCACCAGGTTGTAGTGCTCGGCCGACAGCACGACGGATGGCACCGCCGCGTCGCCCTGGTCGCGCCCGGTGACGAACAGTGTGCCGTGTTCGCCGATGTTCGGCTCGAGCATGACTCCCACGCGCTCGCGGCGCAGCATCGCCGTCAACTCATTGCGGGCCGCACGCAGCCGGGCGCGCTCGGCGCGCGCCGCCTCCGCCTCGGCGCTGCGCTGAGGCGGCGACGACGGCCGGTAGTCGGCGCGAGGTGCCGGCCGGTCTTCCCGGACGAACTCGCTCTGGATCGGCCGGGTCAACTCGATCGCGCCGCCCAGCGTACCGGCGCGCTCGGCGAGCGTCTCCGGTGTGGCGTCGCCCAGGAACACGGGCCGCGCGACCAGACGGCCGTTGGTCGACGGTGACCATCCGAGCGGGTAGCCGATCATCGGCATGTACCGGGGCTCGAGCATCTCGACCGAGAAGCGCTCCAGCGTCCACCCGCGACCGAACTCCCAGGCTTCGAGATGCACGTTGTCGAGCCCCCAATCCTCGAGCCTGCCGCGGGCGTACTCCACCGCCTCGCGATGAGCCGGCGACGCGGTGAGCCGACCGCCAATGACGTTCGTGAAATGGTTGAACAACTCAGCGACCCGCGACCGCTGGCTGCCTTCGGCTGTGATCCGCTCGACCATCTCCCGGTCGACCGGCTCCTGGGCG
>JADFPE010000046.1 GCA_022562495.1 Acidobacteriota bacterium | reverse complement strand
AGCATCAGGGGCAGCAACGTCTCGAGCGGCGTCCCACGCAGTCCACGGCTCTCGAAGGATCGCGCACCCATGACCAGCAGACCGCCCCCGCGCTCGGCGACGAACGCCACGGTCATCTCGATCTGCGCCGGGCGGAGCAGCCCCACCTCGACGTTGGCCAGAATGACGGCGTCATACGCGAAGAGCGCCTCGCGCGTCGTGGGATACCCGCTCGCAAGCGCGCGCGTCCGTTCGGCGGCGCCTTGAATGTAGAACGTGGGCTCGCCGCGCTCGTTGTGCCCCTTCTGGACCACCGCGTCCACCACAATCCCGGGGTCGTCGTGCAACGCGCGTTTCAAAAAGCTGTGTTCGTAGCCGGGCGCCCCTTCGACCAGCAGCACACGCCGCGGACGACCCGCGGGCTGGACCAGCACGCTCCGCGCGTTGTTCTCCGACACCAGCTCCGTCGGGTCAAGGGGAATCTCCACCGTGTAGAGCGTCGCGGTCTCCGACTTCGGTGACACGGGCACCACGTCGCGCACCACCGCGCCGTCGGCCGGGGGCGTCACCTGGAGCACGCGCAACAGTCGCCCGTCCTCGAGCACGCGGACCTCGAACGGCTCGAGACCGAACCCGTGCCCTACCACCGAGATACTGAGGTCGACGACCGACTCGGCGACGACCGCCTGCCCGGCGGTCAGGTCGAGCACCTCACGATCGCGCGACACAGCTGGCGCGCCGACGCCGACGGTGAACACCGGCAACCCGGTCCACGGCGGTGCGGCGCCGCCGGTGTCCCCGCCATCGGACACCACCACGATGCCGGCGACGGACCGGTCGGTATAGTGGGTCTGGACCGCGTCGAGCGCCGCCCTCAGATCGCTCCGTCTGGCCTCGGCACGCACGCTCGCCAGGTCCACGAGGGCGAGCGTCTCGCCAAAGCCCCATAACTCGATCTGAAACTCGTCGCCGATCGCCGGGATGATCCGGTCGCGAATCAGCGCGACAGCGGCGTCCATCCGTGATCCGCCGGCCACATCGGCGATCGCCATGCTCCGAGACCGGTCCAGCAACACCGGAACGACCGTGTCGGTCGCCGCCGCACGCTCCAGACGCACCGGCTGGGCGAGCAGCAGTAGCAGCACGAGGAACGCGGCGAAGCGCAGCCCCATCAGCACGCCACGGCGAGGGACCGAGAGCGGGATGATCGGACGTGCGTAGGCGCGGTAGGCGGCGACGGCGGCGGCGGCCACCAGCCCGACCACGAGCCACCACGGAAACGGGGACGCGAAGCGCATGACGGTGACGACGGGGGGGACCGCCTACGGGGACTCCGGCGCTGTGGCGAGCGCCCGATAGTACTGGTCGACGAGCCGGCGATACCGTGCCGGCAACGGCTCCTCCGGCCCGGCGCTGAGCCGGTCGCGAATCTCACCCGCCGCTAGTGCCCGCGACCGCTCGGCCTCGAACTGGTGCAGCGCGTTCTCGAGATTGCGCCGCAGCGAGTCCCAGTGCTCGAGATCCTGTTTGAACGCCTCGGTGCCGGGCGCCGACACACTCTGCCACTGCCGCGCCCACCGGTCGAGGTCCCGGTCGAGCGCTGAGCTCTGCCGTCGCAGCGCATCCAGCAGGTCCCGGCTGGACTCGAGACGCATGAGGTACTCGCGACGCAGCTCAGCCAGCGCGCCGCCTCCGGCGCTGCTGCCACCCCGACGCTCCGAGATCGGCCGGCCGGCCTCACGCTCCTGAGGGTCGGCCCCGGTCTCGACCACCGCCCCCCCTTGCCTGGCGTTCTGAGCTGATGACCGATCGGCGTCGGGTGGCGCCGAGTGCGCGGCGGCCTGCCGCGTCTGCTGCCGTTGCTGGGCGTCGAGCTCCGTCTGGAGCTGCTCCAGGCTCTGCCGCAGCTCCCGCGCCGCCTCCATCTGCGCCATCAACCGCCGCGCCGCTTCGTCCTGCCCGGTCGCGCGCCGCAGCTGCGCCGCGACGCGCGCCAGCACGTCGGCCAACGCCGTGTCCTCGTCCGCCGGCCCACCCACATCGAGCTCGGGCACGGCTGGCGGGCTCCCCGCGACCGACCGACGCAGACGATCGGCACCCGCTCGCATCCGCGGCCCGACCGCCTCACGCTCGAGCTCGTCACGCGCCGCGCGCACCGGGACGTCGACCGGGTCGGCCGTGCTGCGGTCGGCCGTCAGATCCTCCAGCGCGCGGTGCAGCGTGTCGACACGGTCGGCCAGATCGTCCTTCTCGTCCGCGAGACGGAACCGCGACTCCCGGCTGCGATTGTCCGCCTCCACCTGTCCCGCTTCGTCAGCGACCCGACGCTGGGCGTCAGCCAGCTGCTGCGCCTCGAGCTGGAGCTCGGCACGCGCCACCGACCACCTCTCGTCCGACGTGCCGCGCAACCGCTGCTCGAGCCGGCGCATCTCCTCGAGCACCCGGGCGCCACTCGCCCGCGCGTGCCGGGTGTCCTGCCGGCGCAACTCGCTCATCGTCCGGCGCATCTCGTCGGCGATCCGCCGCAGGTCGGCGGTACTGGAGGCGCCCGACGGCTGTCCCTGGGACTGTCCCGACGCCTGTCGCGCTCGAGCGATCTGGGCGGCCAGCGCCTCGAGCTGCTCCCGCAGCTCCTGCTGTTCCCGCGTCAACCGTTCCAGGGTCCGCCGCAGCGCGTCGTCCGGCTCAGCCGTCTCACGCTCGGCGAGCTCGCGGTTGATCTCCGCCTGCCGCGCGGCCAGCTCCCGCAGGCGGCGGAGCGCCTCGCTCTCGTCGTCCTGGGCTTGCTGGTCCGGGCTGGTCCTGGTTTCGTAGTTGGTCTCCTGCTCGCGCCGCAGCTCACGATCGAACAGCGCCGACAGGTCCTCCTGTGCCTGGGTACCCGGCGTCTGGGAGCCTTGCCCCTGCTGCATCGCCACCTGCCGGCGGCGCATCGCCCCCTGCGCCTTGAGCAGCTGGGTGAGCGCCTCCAGCTCGTGCGGGAGCGACCTCTCGGTGCTCAGCGCCGCGAGCGCCGTCTGCGCCTCGGTCATCGCCTCGACCGCACGCGCCATCGCCGCGTTTTCGGGCGCTACCTCCGTGACGCCGGCCGAGACCTCTTGCCCGCGCCCCAGGACCCGCTCGGCGGCGATCGCCGCAGCGTCGCGCAGCTCGCGCTGTGCCTCCCCGACGGCCCGGATGTCGTCGGCGACCTCAGCCGATCGCGGCGCCGGGTCGAGCCGCCAGGTCGCGACGATGATCTCCTTCTGCACCGCCGCAAGCTTGCCGATGTCCTCGGCGTCGCGCCCGATACCCGACCGGCTCTGCGCCTCCTCGAACTCGTGATCGAAGGATCGGATCTCCAGGAAGAAGATGTCCGACCGCGCCTCGGTCGACTGCCCGGCGTACCCCACGTCACGCGCCCGCGCGTAGTAGGTGATGACATCCCCGGGCGCCACACCGAGATCCTCGGCGTACAACGTATGGCTGCCGGTCACCGTCTGCGCGCCCGCCGTCTGGAACCGTATCGACTGCTCGGGCTGCCCGACCACGGTGTAGACCAGCTCCAGCGCTCCCACCCCATAATCGTCGTCCGCACGCACCTCGATCGTCACTTCCTCGAGCGGCGTGATCTCGCGGTCGCCCCCGGGGCGCAGCACGTATACGTCGGGGGCCCGGTCGACCGTCGCGCGGATGACATACTCGGTATCCTTCGCGTTGCTGAGCCCGTCGACGTCGGTGACGGCGATCGTGTAGCTGCCGTCGGTCTCGACCGAGAACGTCGCCGTGAGCGGACCGGCGCCCGCCCCGTCGAGCGCCACGCGTCGGCCGTCGCTCAGCACGAGCGTCCCCGCGACGATCGCCTTGTCGGTATGCACCAGCAGCCGCACCTCGGTGCCGGCCGGTGCGTAGATGTCGCCGCCATCCTCCTCGACGCGCGGTGCGAGCCCGGTGAAGGCGGGGTAGGCATACTCCACGTCGATCCGGCGCACACGTGGGGCGACCAGCGCCTCGACCCGATAGTCGCGCGACGTCAGCGTGAAGGCGTTGACGCGGTAGAGAAAGCTGTCGGTCACCGACGGGAACTCGGCCACGTAGCCGTCCGCGGTCGCACGCATCTCCACCATGCGCGGTGTCGGACCGTCGAGCACCGTCAGTGTGGGTGGCGTTCTCACGGGAGCGCCCCGGGTTCCAGACAACCGCGCCCAGACTCGAAGCGGCTGCCCGGCCATCACCCGGACGTCGCCCGGCTCGACGTCGAGCGTCACGTTGAAGCCAAACGCATACAGCCAGGCGGTGCGCGCGACCCGGCTGAACGGACCGACGCCCAGGGTGAGAATGCCGGCCAGCACCGCCATCGCCAGGACCCCGCGTAGGGCCGCACCGCGCAGACGCGCCGGCGTGACCACGCGCCCGAGATCGACCCGCCGCAGCGTCTCCGCCGCATCGGCGATGACGAGATCCTGGAAGACCGACAGCGTCCCGGTCTCTCCGATCTCGGTCGCGCTCGCCACGCGGTCCTCCAGCTCGGGGCACCGCTCTTCCACGAACCGGGCGACGCGCCGGTCGGTCGGGCGCTCGCGCAGCGGCCACAACACCCGGACGGCGAAGACCGCCGTCGCGACGAGCGCGCCGCCGGCCAGCACCAGCATCGGGATGTCGGGCGGGACGAGGACCACATCGACGATCAGCACGACCAGCAGACCGAGGCACAGGCCGACCACGAGACGCGCGAACGCCCGCATCAGCCGGGCCGCCAGCCAGCGTCGCCGCACGCCGGCCAGCGCCGCCTGCAACTCAGCAAGACACCGCTCGACGTGACCGGCTGTCGTTGCCCTCGGGGCAGGCGCCTGCGTCATGTGCCTCAATTCTCTCACGGGTCAGGCGCCGGCAACTGGGCAGCAGGACGACGCTGTGGGCTGTGGGCCATCATCGAGCGGCACCAAGACCCGCGTCCTGCTGGCCGCCGCCGCCCGGGTGCGTACCAACACCGAGCTGCTGTCGGTCTACGCGGAGGTCGCGCGGAGCATCAGCTCGCTTTCCTGGGATCGCACACCTCCACTCCGTGTACCTCCCGACATAGAAACCGGACCGCGGAAAACGCCTGATTCTACGTACTGGCCGACACGCCGTTGCACCACCAGATGGGTCGGGGAGTCCCGAACCGCCGCCGACTCGACACCCGGAGGCGGTGCGCCCTGCCGCTCCGCCAGGTAGACGAAGAAGCGCCGCACCCAGTGCACGCAGTACGGCGCTACCTTCTCGTGCATCAGCCGTACCTCGAGGGGGCACTCGCTGAACGGTCGGAGCGAGGCCTCGAGCCTGCGCATGGTCCACCTCGGTCCGCCAGTGCGCAACCTGCATGCCATCTCCACGCCGGAACCGGAAGTGCTGCCGCAGTCGCAGGTTGTGGACGACGGCGCCACGGCGACGAGCTGCATCGACGGCCCAGGCCGGGACTGCTAGCAACCGCGGTTGGCGCGAAACCTGTCGATTGGCGTCCTCCACCTAACCAGGGGATTTCAGTGTTAGGCCGCCGTCCCCAATCTACGGCTGGTGAACACAAGGAATCCGGTAAACCGCTGTGGGGAAACCACTTGACCGGGCAACAGAACACAGACAGAATTGCTCCACGAGACAGCTTCTGGCAGGGCGCGTGGTCGGATTCTGCGTCTGGTGGCGCCGATTGGCGCTGTCCAGCTATACAACGTTAGGTCTCAAGTACTGACCGAACTCGTGAAACGAATTTGTGGTGGCTGATCGATTCGAGTATCGCTTCGAGTGGGACCCGGTAAAGGCGACGCGCAACGCCAGAAAGCACGGCGTCACATTCGAACAGGCGGCAACTGTATTCCTCGACGCAAGACTGTTGTCTCAAATTGACGAGGAGCATAACGACGACGAAGAGCGATGGGTCAGCCTCGGCCTGGACCGGTCAGCCCGTCTCTTGGTCGTGTGTCACACATATAGACATGAGAGCGAGCACGGTGCCACCATCCGGATTTTCTCGGCCCGGAAGGCCGTCCGGCACGAAGCGAGGGACTACGAACAATGAAACCACAGTACGACTTCTCGACGGCGAAGCGCGGTAGATTCTACCGCAAGGGCGCAACCCTGCGGCTTCCGATATACCTGGGTGCGAAGCTGCAGGATCAGGTTGAGAGCCTGGCAACTCGGACCGGGAGAGATATCGGAGACGTAGTTAATCAGATCGTGAAGAACGAAATACGATTGATTGACGAACTCGCAACACACAAAGAGACCTAACCACGGGTTGCAGCGGACTCTGGTACGCTCGCCGCTCAGCCCCCGCCGCTGAACCCTGAACGTTGACCGCATCGCGGTATGATTCGTTGACCATTTCTGGCGGTTCCTAATACCACCCTCGAGGTACCCATCGGCGAGCATCGCGTGCGAGTGGTGTCGTGACGTGGCGGTCAACACAGGTGTGGAGAGCCTCCGGAACACGGCCGCAGGCCGCAGAGGCGTCGGGCGCCTGAAGGGTGCACGTCAGGTCCACCTGGCGCCTTCGAAGTTGCCGGTGGCTGAGCACTGACCCGCACTCGTCGGCGGTCGCGTGGCGGGGACCAGCGGCCATGATCAAGCTCTCAGACACAGTGGCGGTCGACGCGCATGCATTGAAGGAGCGCTTCGTGCGCGCGTCTGGTCCTGGAGGGCAGAACGTCAATAAGGTCGCGACGGCCGTCGAGCTTCGGTTCGACGTGACGAAGTCGTCCCTCGCGCCCGACATCAAGGCGCGCCTGATCGCGCAGGCTGGTCGTCGAGTCTCATCGGATGGCATGCTGGTGATCGATAGCCGCGAGCACCGGACCCAGGGGCAGAACCGCCTCGCGGCTCGCGCACGCCTCGCCGAACTGCTGGAGCGGGCATCGAGGCGTCCGAAGATACGGCGACCAACCACGCCTCGTCCGGCCGCCCGTGAGAAACGGCTCGACGTGAAGCGGCGACGGAGCCGAGTGAAGGAACTGCGCGGGCGCGCTCGCGACGCGGAGGAGTAGTGCCTGTCCTGCCGGTGCCCTCCAGCCGACTGATGGCACGCACGGTCCTGTCCTCGTCACAGAGCACCTGGCACGACAAGCACGCGCAGGCCAGGCCCGTGGCCTCGAGAGACGACGCCGGCCGACATCGCTACGCCGTCCGGCCGCCCAACAGACCCTCGGCGACGAGCACGAGCGCCATGAGCATCAAGGCGTACCGCCACAGATGCTGGCCCGCCTCTCGCTCCCCGGCCGCGTCCCGCGCCTCCCGCGCCGCCGCTCGTGAGAGGCGGCCGACCGACGCCTCGAACAGCTCGGGCGCGATCGGGGTCGGGTCCGATTCCCGAGGATCGACGTTGAGCACCACCCGGCTGACATCGTTCGCCAGCGTGACGACGCCGGGCTCGTCTGGTGCGCCGGGTGGGGCGTCCCCGACAAGGAACTCGCGCGGCTGCGCGCGGTGGGTCGTCAGGTAGCCGAGGGTCTCGTGCAGAAACGGCACGAAGGTCGGCCGTCGCGGAAAATCGTTCCAGACGTTGCCCAGGTCCGACGCGAAGACCAGGACCCGTCCCGCGCCCACCACGTGCTCTACCAGGGCCGGGCTCCCGTCGTCGAAACGCACGATCACGGTGCCAGCGTCGTCGCCGGCGTCGTGTAGGGTGAGCGTGCGGTTGAACCGTGCACGTCCGAGGTTGCCGACCAGACTGCCGAAGCCCCGAATGATCGGGTGCCGGAGGTCGGTCGGCGCAAGGGTGACCGGCGTGTCGTGGATGCGGGTCGTCCCCAGTCCCAGGGGGGGGCCGTCGATGGCGCTGAACAGGTCGGTCACGAGCGCTGGGTCAAGCGTCGGACCGGCGACCACGAGCAGCCCGCCCCCGCCACGCACGAATGCCGCGAGCCGGTTCCGACCGCGCCGGTCGAGACCCAGAGCGCCGACAAGGACGACGGCGCGCACCCGATCCAGTTGCTCCGGTCGCGCCGCGATCGCCGCCGCCGCCACGGTGTCCACCGAGAACGGGCCTGCCTCCTCTCCCGGCGCCAGCGCGCGCTCCAGATAGAAGACCGCATCGCGCGCCCGCGAGTCGCTGGTCACGACGAGCACCGACACCGGCTCGGGGGGATCCAGCAGCCGATACCGCCGGTTGTCGACCGCATAGCCGACCGGGTCGACCACCGAGACCATGGCGACACCGACCGAGGGGAGCACGACCGGAAACCGGACCGTGGTACGGCCGGGCCCCGGCGTGACCTGGATCTCGGATACCCGGTTCCCATCCACCGCAAGCGACACCCGGGTCTCTCCGGCGGACGCGCCCGCCTGGAACAACACCGCGGCGGTCGCCGCCGGCTCCGGTTCGATGCCCACCACCGCGAGGTTGCCGGCCGGGGGGGGCACGTCGCGGATCTCGACATCGACCTCCGGCGAGATGGCACCCGCACCCAGGTCCCATCCGCTCGCCTGCAGGTCGGTCACGACGACGATGCGCCCATCGCGGAGCCCGATCAGCGCCGAGGCTGCGGCCAACCCCACGCGATACCGCGTGCCGTGCACCCCCGGGGACAAGACCTCGACTGCGGCGCGCGCGGCGGCTCGTGCGCCGGCGAGGTCGGCGACCACCCGGGCGGTATCATCGAACGCCACGACGCCGACGAGATGGTCGGCGGGTACGGCCGCGATCGCCTCGAGCGCCTGCGCTCGCACCCGTGCCCATTGGCCTGGCGCGGACAGGCTGAACGAGGTGTCGATCAGCACGACGGTGGCCGGACGATCGGGCGCCGCGGCGTCGGTGAGAAACGGTCGGGCGAACGCGAGTGCCAGCAGGAGCAACGCGACGACCCGCAGCGCCAGCAGCCACAGTTCGCGCAGCCGTCTGCGGCGTGCCTGCTCGACGCGCGCCGCCTGCAGAAACCGGATGTCGCTGAACGGGACCCGGGGCAGGTGCTCCCGTCGCAGCAGGTGCAGCACGATCGGCACGGCCACGGCGAGACCACCGATCAGGAACGCGGGGAAGAGAAACGACATTCAGCAACACACTCGAGAAGTCAGGAGTCAGCAGTCAGAATGACACCGGACGGCTACGCCGCCTTCGATTCAGAACGCCGGTCGAATCAGACCTGGGTGCACTTGGCTGCATGCAAGGGCTGTCCGCGCAGCGCGCAGATTTCATGCTGACTCCTGCCTTCTGCCTTCTGCCTTCTGCCTTCTGCCTTCTGACGCATTCGCCCACTCACCAACGGCGACCACGCGTCGAGAGATAGGCCAGCAGCGCCGTGTCGAGCGGTCTGGCCGTGTCCACCAAGTAATAGTCGATGTCGGCGAGCCGCAGCTCGCGGCGATAGCGCTCCACCAGGCCCTGGATCTGCTCGAGGTAGTGCTCGCGCACCTGCGCCGGCACCACCAGCACCTCGTCGGCGGTCTCCAGATCCTCGAACCGCGCCGCATGCTCGAACGCGAACGTCAACTCGAACGGGTCGAGCGTGTGGAACACCAGCACTTCGGAGCCGCGAAACCGGAGATGCTTCAACCCGTCGATGATTCCGGTCGGGTCATCGAGCAGGTCCGAGATCAGCACCACGAGCCCGCGCCGCGTCAGCCGGGCCGCCAGCTGGTTGAGCGGCATCGCCACGTCGGACCGCGCTCCGACCGCTGCACGACTCAGCGTGGCCAGCACCCGGCGCAGATGCTCGCCCCGGGTGCCAACGGGGACGGACTCCACCACCCGCTCGTCGAACAACGTGAGACCGACGCCGTCGCGCTGCCGGTGCATCAGATAGGCCAGGGATGCCGCCAGAAACGCGCCATACTGCAGCTTGGCGACCGGGTGCGAGCCGTAGCCCATCGACGCGCTGACGTCGAGCAACAGATGACACGTGAGGTTGGTTTCCTCCTCGAACTTCTTGACGCAGTAGCGGTCGCTCCGCGCGAAGAGCTTCCAGTCGATCGTGGTCGGGTCGTCACCAGGCAGATACTGCCGATACTCGCTGAACTCGACGCTGAAGCCCTGAAACGGGCTCCGGTGCAGGCCGACGAGGACCCCTTCGACGATGGTGCGCGCAATCAGCTCGAGCGACCCGATGCGCGCCACGATGGCGGGGTCGAGCAAGGACAGCTCGTTGCCGGCCACGCGCGACATCACATCCCGCTGGCCGGCGCGGGCACCGTCTCGAGCAGCCGGGTGATGACCGTGTTGGCGTCCGCGCCGTCGGACTCGGCATAGAAATTGGTCACGATGCGGTGGCGCAAGACCGCCGGCGCCAGCGCCCGGACGTCGTTGACCGAGACGTGATATCGGCCGTGAATCAGGGCGCGGGCCTTGCCGCCGAGGACCAGCGCCTGCGAGGCGCGCAGGCTGGCGCCCCACTTGACCCACTTCTCGACGAACTCCGGACTGTTCGGTCGACCGGGCCGTGAGGCGTCGACCAGCCGGACCGCATAGCGGGCCACCTCGTCAGCAATCGGTACCCGTCGAACGAGCCGCTGCGCCGCAAGGATCTCGTCACCCGTCAGCACACGTGTCAGCGTGGGCTCCTCGTCACCCGTCGTGGCGGTGACGACGCGCACCTCGTCATCCTCGGAGAGATACCCGATGACGACGTTGAACATGAACCGGTCCAGCTGCGCCTCGGGCAACGGATAGGTGCCCTCGAGCTCGATCGGGTTCTGGGTCGCCAGCACGAAGAACGGACGCTGCAGCGGATACGTGCGCCCCGAGGCGGTCACGTGATACTCCTGCATCGCCTCCAGCAGCGCCGCCTGGGTCTTGGGCGGCGTCCGGTTGATCTCGTCGGCAAGGAGAATCTGCGCGAAGATCGGCCCCTCCACGAACGTCAGCGCCCGATGTCCCCCGCCGGTCTCTTCCAGGATCTCAGTGCCAGTGATGTCCGCCGGCATGAGATCGGGTGTGAACTGAATCCGCTTGAAGCGCAGATCCAGAATGGCGGCCAGCGTCTTGATCAGCCGGGTCTTCGCCAGCCCCGGCACCCCGGTAATCAGGCAATGTCCGCCGGTGAAGAGCGCCGTCAGTACAAGGTCGATCACGGCGTCCTGCCCGACGATCACCTTCCGGAGCTCGGCGAGGATCCGGTCTCGACTCTGGGTCAGGAATTCGGCGCCGGCCGCGGCGTCCGTGGTCGCTGCGTCCATGCTCGAGCAACTTGCTGAAGACCGCGGCGACGCTCTCCCGCCTTCGCCGAGGCTGCGGCGGGCGAGCCGGCGTCTCCTGCCTCCTGCCTCCTCGGGTGGCGCGGCGCCGGGTCCAGCCCGGGGCCGCGCGTGGCGTCAATGCGTGAGTGCGTAGACGACCTCGTTGATCATCATGCGGTAGGCCTGCGCGGTGTATTTGACATACCCCGGGTAGTCCTCGGCGTTGGACCACTCCCAGCCATCGCCCATGTCGGTGTTGTGGTTGATGAGCACCATCGCGCGCCCGTCGTCGTCCAGGATCGCGTGCAACCCCGCCTCGTACCCGCCCTTCTCCCAGGTGACGCCGTTGAAAAAGGAGCCGAGCCCAGGAATCTGCGGGTACTCCGTCAGCTGGTAGAAGCAGCCGAACACCGGATGGTCCGGGGTCAGTTGCACGATGTCACGGTCTGGAAACACCCGCCGCATCTCACCCTGGAAGACGTCCCACTCGATGGGGCCGTGGAAATCGTCGAACGTCGCGGTCCCGCCGCGCAACAGGAATTCCCGGACGATCCCCACCTCCGCCGGTGTGAACCGGAGATTGCCCGGCTCGACGAAGTAGATCCAGGGATACTCCCACAGCAGATCGTCCTCGAGCGTGAGCGTGATCGGGTCGTTGACGTGCACCGACGTCACGCTCCCCAGCCGTCGCGACAGGTTCTGTTCGGCGACCGGACCGTCGATCGCCCACGGGTCGCTCCAGTAGGTCGCCCGGAAGACCCGGAGCTTCTCCTCCCACGAGCTGTAGCGGATGCGGACGAAGGTCCAGTCGAGCCCATCGAGCTGCTCGCTGGGCAGCCCGCCCGGCTGCCCAGCAGCCTGCGCGCGGCCGCGCGGCGCGCCCACGAGCGCAAGCGCGGCAACCATCAGGACGAGCGTCGCGCCGCGGCGCCACCCCGGGCTCACTGACCCACCCCCACGAGCCGCAGCAGCAGCTCCTGTGCGCGCTCGTAGGTCGGGGCAATCTCGAGCGCCGCGATCACCGCGCGTTTCGCCTCGTCCGGTCGACCCCCCGCCAGGTGGCTCTCCGCAAGGTCGACGTTCGCCGCCACGCGGTCCAGTGGACCGATGGCGAGGGTGACCGCGAACTCGCGGGCGGCGGCGACATAGTCCGCCCGCGCCATCGCCAACCGCCCGAGCGCCTGGTGGGGAATCGAGTCGAACGGGTCGACCTCGATAATCAGCTCGTAGGCGCGGCGCATCCGCGCCGCATCGCCCGCCTCCTCCGCCAGCGCCGCCAGCCGCCGGGCGGCGTCGATATCGCGATGGTCGTGATCGAGGTGGGCCTCGAGATGGACCATCGCCAGCGCCCGGTCCCCGTGCTCGGCGGCGATGTCCGCCAGCGGCAGGTGGGGGCTGCTGGCGCCGGTCGCCATCGGCGCCAGTGTGACGGCCCGCTCGAACGCCGCCGTGGCCTCGTCGGTCTCGCCGGCCGCGCGCAGCGCGCTCCCGAACGCCATCTGGACCGCGAAGCTGCCTGGGTATTCTTCGACCAGCTCGCGTAGCGTCGCGAGCCGGTCGCTCGACCCCAACTCGGGCATCCGCTCGTCTGGCCCCTGCATCGCCCGCCGCAGCTCGCCGAACCGGGCCTCGACCGCGACATCGAACGACGCTTGCAGCGTGTCGAACCCGAGCCCGACCCGATCGAGCGCCGCCTCGGTGTCGAGCCCGTCACCGTAGGCCCGGAGCAGCCGATGGATGGTTGACTCGCCGTACGCCTCGATGATGTGTTCGACGAGTACGGATGCCTGGAAATAGGCCATCGAGATCGTCTCGGGCCGCGAGAACCCGCCATTCAGATCACGGAGCGACAGGACGTTGTCTTCGTTGAGCGCCGTCGCGAATCGGAGATCCTGATCGCGCGCCCAGTCTGGACGCGCGCGCTTTTCCTCGTAGGTCGAGAGCCCCTCGGTCAGCCACCGGGGCACCCGCTGGTTCGACATCTGCAGCGCGATGACGTGCGCCATCTCGTGCCACAGCGTCGCCTGCCAGTTGAACTCGCCCGGCGTCCGCGCGCGTGGCGAGTCGAGCGTCACGACCTTCCCGAAGCAGGCGCCCAGCGCCCCGATCATCCCCGGTAGCCCGAGGGTGCGCACCGCAAAGTCGTCGTGGCGGGGGAATACCTCGATCAGGATCGGGCCCTCGGGTCGAAACTCGTACCGCGCCGAGAGGTCGTCGAGCGCCCGCTGCGCCAGCGGCAGGACATAGTCCTTGAGCACCGCCGCCTCGTCCCGATGGAGCCGGACCACCAGGTCTCCCTCCTCGAACGTCACGAACTCGTCCAACGAGTCGAGCATGTCGAGCAGGTTGAACGTGACGACATCGAACGGGTCCTCGGCGAACGACCGCTCGAGTGCCTGGCGCGCCCCCGGCTCGTCGCCGGTCCGCAGCAGGTGCATCCCCAGCTCGGCGTAGCTGCGGGTGTTGTCGGGGTCGATCTCCAGCCCACGACGGACGAGAGCCACCGCCTCTTCGAACCGGTAGCGGCGTGCAGTGAGGTTGCCGGCCACGCGGTAGACATCGCCGTAGACCGGGTTGATCGCCAGGACCCGTTCGACCGCGACCTCGAAGTCGTCCAGTCGGTCCTCGACGTACGCCACCGCGGCGACCAGCGACCGTGCCTCGAGGCTCTGGTCGTTGATGGCGAGCGCCCGGTCGAGCGAAACCCGGGCCTCGGTCGCCTCGCGGTCGTCGAGGTCGCGTTGCGCGAGGAACAGGTGCGCCTCCAGATAGTCGGGGTCAATCTCGAGCGCGGCCTCGGCAAAGGTGCGGGCGGTCGACGGGTCCGTGTCGGCCAGGGCACGGGCCATCCCCAGATGGGCGGGGGCCCACTGGTCGTCGAGCGCCAGCGCCGCGTTGAACGACTTGGACGCCTCCAGCTGGTCGTATTTCTCGCCGAACAGCTCGCCCCACAGGGTCTGGAAGGCGGGATCGTCCGGCGCGGCGAGCGCGGCGTTCCGGACCAAGCTGTTGGCCAGCCGATACTCACCGAGCGCCCGTGCCGCGAGGGCGGCGCGATACTGGTCGAGCGGCTCGCGGGACCGTTGCAACCGGTCGACGAGCGTGGTGAGACGCGGGGTCGCCTCGTCCCGCCGTCCGAGATAGTGCTGCAGCAGCGCCAGCTCGAGCCCCGCGGCGCTGACCGGAGTGGTCGCCGCAATCGGCGCCAGGCGCGACTCGGCGGCGGCGTAGTCCCCGGCCAGAACATCCAGCCGGGCCAACAGCGCGGCGGCCGACGGGTCGGCGGCATCGCGGGCGTTTGCCAGCTCGCGCGCCTCGTCGTAGGCGCCATGCGCGAGTGCCCGTGTCGCCGCGCGGTGAAACTGCTCCTCTTGCGCCTGCGTGTATCGGCGCTGGGCCGACGCCGCGGCGGGCCAGACGAGCATGGCGCACAGCGCAGCGGAGAGGACGCGGTTCGTACCTCCTCCGGTGTGTCTCATCCGTGACTCGATCATACCCAACCCGTGCTCCGACCCCGAGGCTGACGACGCCTTCCGGCTGCCCTCCGGGGATCTCTGTTTCCCGTGTCCCGGTTTCCCGTGTCCCGGTTTCCCGTGTCCCGGTTTCCCGTGTCCCGGTTTCCCGTGTCCTGGTTCCCCGTGTCCTGGTTCCCCGTGTCCTGGTTCCCCGTGTCCCGATCGAGGAACACCACCGACTGCTGTGACGGAATCTCGAACCGACGGCGACACTGCTGACAGAACAGCATGTCGTCCACCCGCACCATGTAGTCGCGCAGCTTCCGGTGCATCTCGCGATCCTGGGCGTCGGAACCCTGCGGCGGCCGGTCCTTCTTGACACGGCGGATCCAGCGCACCTGATATTCCGCCCGGTGCCGACACTTCGGGCAGGTGAACATCGCCGGCTTGTGTTCCTGTTTCTCAGTGAAGAACTCGCGCTCGTGGCGTGACATGTGAAGATGATACCTGGAGAGAGCTCTCAGGAGACAGGCGGCAGCGGATGCCGGCCTGTCCGCCGAAGCCTTGGCGAAGGCGGGAGGGCTTCGCCGCATTCCCGAGCACACCGCTCGCGTCTTGGGACGGGCATGACACGGCTCGACACCACCGTCTTCTACATCTCGGGGCATGGCTTCGGTCATGCCTCGCGGCAGATCGAGATCATCAACGCGCTGAGGGCGATCCGGCCCCACCTCCGGATCGTGATCCGGACCAGCGCACCCCGCTGGCTGTTCGATCTGGCGGTGACACGGCCGTTCTCGTTCGCCCACGGCGAACCGGACACAGGGGTGGTGCAGATCGACAGCCTCGAGGTGGACGCGGCCGCCTCGATCGGCCGCGCCTGGGACTTCCACCGCACCCTCGATGCACGGGCGAAGACCGAGGCCCGCCTGCTCGAGCGCCACGACGCGACCCTGGTGGCCGGCGACATCCCGCCCCTCGCTTTCGCCGCGGCGGCCGCCGCCGGCGTACCGGCCGTCGCCATCGGGAACTTCACGTGGGACTGGATCTACGAGCACTACCACGAGCAGGTGGCCGCCACCCCCGATCTGCTCCCCGTGATCCGGAACGCCTATGCGACGGCAGATCGGGCGTGGCGACTGCCGATGGCGGGCGGGTTCGCCTCGTTTCCCCGCGTCGTCGATGTGCCGCTCGTCGCGCGACACGCGCGCCGGGCACCAGCCGAGACCCGTCGGATGCTCGAGCTGCCGGCTGACCGCCCGCTGGTGCTCGTCTCCTTCGGACGTTACGGCCTCGGCGCCGTCGACTGGGCGACGGTGGCACAACAGCACGATCTCGGCGTCATCGTGACCCGCGACCCGGTCGACACCGGGCCGACCCTGTCGGGGGCGAACGGGCATGGTGCCCTGTTCGAGGTCGACATCGCGGCGATGTTGGACCAGGGGTTCCGCTACGAGGACCTCGTGGCCGCGGTCGATGTGGTGCTCACCAAGCCAGGCTACGGCATCATCGCCGAGTGCGCCGCCAACGACACGGCACTGGTCTATGCCTCCCGCGGCGACTTCGCCGAGTACGCCGTGCTGGTCGAGGCGATGCCGCGGTTGCTGCGCTGCGCCTACATCGAGCAACGCGACCTGTTCGCCGGCCGATGGGCGCCCGTTGTGCGGCAGGTGCTGGACCAACCGCCGCTCGCGGCACGCCCGGCGACAGACGGTGCGCAGGTGGTTGCGCGCGGGCTGGCGGAGTATCTCGGCACAGGCGTCACGCAGTCAGAAGTCAGAAGGTAGCAGTCAGAGCAACACCGGAAGGCGTCGCCGTTTGCTGGCAAGGCCGTGGCCTGCAGACTGTCTTTCTCCTAGATTGCCGGCCGGTCTTTGCTATCATCAACGCTCTTGGTTGGCATCTACCCAATGAGGACAACGAGAAGGGCGAGACAGGATTGATTGACCGCCTGGGTGAACTGGCGATACGGCGCCCAGCCATCGTCAGGGAGACCGGAGCCGTTGCGAGCAGTTCCCAGGGGCTTGCAGAGCTCATCACCGACCTCGCGTCGCTCGACTCGGCCAAAGTCGTCATCGAACTGGGTCCGGGGACAGGGGTGTTCACGGAGAAGATCCTGGAGAAGATCCGGGAGCCTTGCATCTTCTTTGCTCTGGAGATCAACCTGCGGTTCGTTGACGCCACGAGACTGCGTTGTCCCCAGTGCAAGGTCTTCCACGACTCGGCTGCGCACGCCAGGAAGCATTTGAACGCACTGGGAATCCAACACTGTGACGCCGTGGTCAGCGGCTTACCGTGGGCGGCGTTTCCTGAGAGCGTGCAGGATGAGATTTTGGATGCGGTGGTCGACGCGCTGACGCCCGGCGGGACGTTCGTCACCTTTGCTTATCTTCATAGTGTGCTGTTGCGGCGCGGCAAGATGTTCAGGAAAAAGCTGTACAGCCGGTTCAGTCAGATCGAGCGAACGCCAACCGTGTGGCGAAACATGCCTCCGGCATTCGTGTATCGAGCCATCAGATGAGCGGACGATCGGTGCGACGCCCGCCACCACCGACTGCGATCAGCCCGTGGTGGCGGGCGTCGAGTACGCGGCCAACCGATGGACGCCACGCCGGCTCACACCGAGGCCGGTGACCACGCCGGCACCGACCGCGGCGCCGACAGCGCCATGACTGCCTGCTTGATACGGGCGATATGCGCGGGCGTGGTGCCACAGCACCCTCCGACCAGACCGACGCCCACGGCGACATAGCGACGGGCATAGGAGGCCAGGAACTCAGGCGACGACAGGACGAGACGCCTGCCCTCCACCTCCTTCGGCCCACCGGCGTTCGGCTGTGCCGAGAGCGGCGCGTCGGTCGCCTCCGCCATCTGCTCGACCGATTCGAGCGTCGCCGCCGGGCCGGCGCCGCAGTTCACCCCGACCATGGTCGCGCCGTGGGCCGAGAGGGTGCGGGCGAACTGCTCTGGGGCGACACCGTCGAGACTCCGCCCATCCTCGCCCGTCGCCATCTGCGCGACGACCGGCAGCGCGGACAGGCGTCGAACGGCACGGACCGCGGCCTCGAGTTCTTCGACCGTGCCGAAGGTCTCGAGCAGCAGGAGGTCGACACCCCCCTCGATCAGCGCGGCAGCCTGCTCGGCGAAGTGCGACTCGGCCGTCTCGACGGTCGTCGATCCGCCGTCTCCCACCGTGACCCCGAGCGGGCCGATCGCCCCGGCCACGTAGCCGGACGCCCCGGCCGCCTGCCGGGCCAGCCGCACCCCCGCGACGTTGATCTCCGCGAACCGGTCGGCCAACCCGAACCCGGCCAGCTTCATCCGGTTGGCGCAGAAGGTATTGGTCTCGATGACGTCGGCACCCGCGTCGACATACGCCCGGTGGACCTCGACGACCAGCTCCGGCCGGGTCAGGTTGAGCGCCTCGAACGACTGGTTCACGAAGACCCCGCGGTCGTAGAGCATGCTGCCCATCGCCCCGTCACAGACGAGCACCCGATCGTGGAGAGCCTCGAGAAAAGACATTCGCGTAACTCCTTCAATCATAACAGCTTGACAGCCATCGTCCGTTTGACACCCTGGTAGGCCGCCGGTATAGTGGAGCGTATATACTGTGCCACAGCAAGTCGGATCCCTCCCCGCCGAGCAGCTGCTGCTCATCACCCTGGTCGTCAAGGTCGCGGTGGCGGCGATCCTGGCGACGATGCTGGTCCGGTTCGGACAATTCCGACGCATCCTGCTCACCGAGAAACGCGCCTGGCGTGAACGGCTCACCTTTGCCTTCGCGTTCGGCATCCCGGTCTGCATCGGCGTCGTCTCGCGTCTGCTGCTCGGCTACAACGCGGGAGACCTGTCGGTCGCCGGCCCGTTCCTGGCCGGGCTGATTGCCGGTCCTTACGCCGGCGCGATCGTCGGCTGTCTGGTCGGGCTGCCCGCGCTGGCCGCGGGCGAGTGGATCGCGATTCTCTTGTCGGTCGGGTGCGGCTTCGCCGGCGGAGGTCTCCGCGAGGTCTCGCCAAAGGAAGCGATCTGGCACGTGACGCCGTTGCTCGTCACCGCCCTGCGCCGGCATACCTGGAAGCTGTTCGGGCGCGTCCGGATCGACTGGCAGATCACCCTGCTGGCGGCGCCGATCTGTCTCGAGCTGCTGCGACAAGGCCTCGGCATGCGGTTCGGCGTCCAGCGGTTGTACTACCTGGAACCGACCAACATCGGGCTGTTCGGGTTGGTGGTGCTGACCACGGTGCTCTCGGTCGCTGTGCCGATCAAGATCTGGAATACCGCGCGGATCGAGCACCGGCTCCAGGAGCAGGAGAAGCTGCTGCTGACCGCGCGGCTCGAGGCGCTGGCCAGCCAGATCAACCCGCATTTTCTGTTCAACACGCTGACGTCGATCTCATCGCTGATCCGCTCGCACCCGGACACGGCCCGCATGCTGATCACCAAGCTGTCGGGACTGCTGCGACGGCTCTTGCGAAGTCAGGAGCATTTCGTCACGCTACGGGAGGAGCTCGCCTCGATCGACGAGTATCTCGACATCGAGACCGTCCGGTTCGGCGCCACGCTCGTGGTGGAAAAACAGATAGCCCCCGAGACTCTGGACCAGATGGTGCCGAGCATGCTCCTGCAACCGCTGGTGGAGAACTCGATCAAGCACGGGATCTCGCGGAAGGTGGGTGGCGGCCGGATCACGATCTCGAGCGAACGGGCCAACGGACACACCGTGATCGAGATCATCGACGACGGCATGGGCATCACGACCGACAGCTCCAAACCGAGCACCGGCATCGGTCTGCGTAACGTGGACGAGCGGCTCCGGGTCATCTACGGCGCGAACTATCATCTGAAGCTCAGCAGCACCCCCGGCGAAGGGACCTGCGCCCGAATCGAGATTCCAGAGCTGGTGGTGCCGCAACAGACGTCCGCCTAGGCACATGCTCGAGGAGACCGGAGGCAGGAGACTGGAGACAGGAGCAGCCGGAAGGCTTCGCCGCATCCTGCAACACCCCGCCTGAGCCGGTCCTGCTAGCAATGCCCTTGCGGATCCTGATTGCCGACGACGAGCAACCGGCCCGCAGCGAGCTGTCTTTTCAGCTCGAGCAGCTCGACGACGTCGAGATTGTCGACCAGGCGACCGACGGGCTCCAGGCTGTCTCGCTGGCGGAAGCGCTGGCGCCGGACGTGGTGCTCCTCGATATCCAGATGCCGGGGCTCACCGGGTTCGAGGTGGCGCGCCAGCTGCTGGAACGTGGGGTGGGGAGCCATGTCGTGTTCGTCACCGCGTTCGATCAGTACGCGATCGAGGCGTTCGAGGTCAGCGCCGTCGACTACCTGCTGAAACCGGTCGAGCCCGCGCGGCTCGCCCAGATGATCCAGCGGGTGCGACGGCTCGTCGCCGCTGAACGGAACAACGCGGACGGACCGATTGCAAACAAAGAGCTCGAACGGATCGTCCAATATGTAGCGGAGCGACAAAGCCGGCGGGATCGGCTGGCGATCAAGGTGGGCGAGCGCTTCCTGCTCGTCCAGGCCGAGGACATCGTGTATGCCTCGCTCGCCGACGAGGTGATCACGATCGTGACCAGCTCGGTGGTCGGCACATCGAACTATCGCACGCTCGATGAGCTACACTCGCATCTGGACCCGGCGGTGTTTTGGCGCGTGCACCGATCCCATGTTGTCAACATCAACAAAGTCAAGGAGATAGTCCCCTGGTTCAGTCGAAATTACATCCTGAGGATGAAAGACGGGAAGAGCACGGAGATTCCGGTCAGCCGGACGCAGACCAAGCGTCTCCGGGAGTATCTGAGCCTCTAGCGTCGCTCGCCGAGCCCAGCCTGTTGAGCGGTCCGGCGCCAGCGTCCACGGCGGGCACGCTCCCGGTGACGGCACCGGGACCGGACGACGCCGGTCCCCCCCCCAATCTGCTCTCGCCCAGCCAGGCCTACGACATCGAGCGCCGCTCACAACGCTCGGCCCTGCTGTCACGGGTCGGCGAGGAGATCTTGGCGTGGCTCAAGACCTTCGCGTCTGCGGCCGTCTACGCCACGTTGATCGTCACCTTCGGGTTCCAGGTCGCCCGGGTCGAGGGCAAGAGCATGGAGCCGACGCTGGCCGACCAGGACCGGCTGATCGTCAACAAAGCACTCTATCGCTTCTTCAGTCCCCCACAACCGGGCGACATCGTCATGCTGTACTATCCCCGCGACCCGGACAAATCGTTCGTGAAGCGCGTGATCGCCATGGAAGGCGACACGGTCCGGATCGAGGACGGGCGGGTGTATGTCAACGACGTCCTCCTCTCGGACGAATATGTGCCGCCCGACTTCCGAAGCCACGAGAACCATGGCCCGGAGAAGGTGGGACCGGCCCAGTATTTCGTCATGGGAGACCACCGGAACAACAGCTCGGACAGCCGGCACTGGGGTCAGGTGCCGGAAAAGTACGTCATCGGGAAGGTCCAGCTCCGCTGGTGGCCACTGACAACCGCCACGCTGTTTTAGCAGCCGACGAGACATCTCGGCGGCTCCTCGGGCTTCAGGCTTCGGGCTTCGGGTTTTGGGACGCCGCGTAGATTCCTTCGATCACGTCCTGCCACCGATCTTCCACCACGCGGCGCTTCACCTTCAGGGTGGGTGTGAGCTCGCCGGTGGCCACCGAGAACTCGGCGGGCAACAGGGCGAACCGCTTCACCTGCTCGTAGCTCGCCAGGTCGCTGTTGGCCTGGTCGACGATCGGCTGGAAGATCCGCTGGACGTCCTCGCGACCCACCAGTTCGGCGGGAGGTCCCGGCGCCAGCCCGTCCACCGCGAGCCGCTGCTCGAGGATCGGGAAGTCCGGCACCAGCAGCACGGACACAAAGCGGCGGCGGTCGCCGACCAGCACCGCCTCGGCCACGAGCGGGTCGCGTTTGAGCAGTCCTTCGATCGGCTGCGGCGCCACGTTCTTGCCGCCGGCGGTGACGATGAGCTCCTTCTTGCGATCGGTGATCGACAGATACCCGTCGGCGTCGATCCGACCGATGTCGCCGGTATAGAACCAGCCGTCGCGGATGACCGCCGCCGTGGCCTCCGGGTTGTTGTAGTAGCCGATCATCACATTGGGGCCACGCGCCAGGATCTCGCCGTCGGCGGCGATCCGCAGCTCCACCTGGGGTAACGCCGTTCCCACCGTGCCGATCCGACCGGCGCCGAGCGGCGTGGTGGTCAAGACCGGTGAGGTCTCGGTGAGACCGTAGCCCTCGACCACCGGCAACCCCACGGCGTACAGAAACTCGGCCACCTCCCGGCTGAGCGGTGCGCTGCCCGACACGACGAACCGCAGACGCCCCCCCATCCGTGCGCGAATCTTCGACAGCACCAGGCGGTCGGCCACCCCCTCCTGCGCGCGCGTCAACAGCCCCGGCTCGCGACCGGCCAGACGCGCACGCGCGGCGGCATGCCCCACGCCCACGGCCCAGGCGAACAGACCCTGGCGGACCCGCGGCGCCTCCGCTACCGCACCGATGATGCGCGCACGCAGCTTCTCGTAGACGCGGGGCACGCCGGTCATGATCGTCGGTCGCACCTGCTGCATGTCGCGCCCGAGCGTCTCGATCGCCTCGCCGAACGCGATGGTGGCGCCTTTGTAGAGATAGAGATAGACCACCAGCCGCTCGAACGCATGACTGAGCGGCAAGAACGACAGCGCCGTATCGTCGTCCGTAATGTCGATCACCTGGTCGACATCAACCATGTTCGCCACGACGTTGTGATGCGAGAGCATCACCCCTTTGGGGTGCCCGGTGGTGCCGGACGTGTAGATGATGGTGGCCAGCGCGTCCGCGTCGATCGACTGGCTACGCTCCTTGTAGAGCCGACCGAGCCCGTTCTCCTTCATCAGCCGTCGGTGCCCGCGGTCGACGACCTCGGCCAGTGAGCGCTCGCCCGACTGGACACCCTCGGCCCTGGGGTCCATGACGATCACGGTCTCGAGATCGGGCAACCGGTGTCGCTCCGCGTGGACTTTGGCTGCCTGAAGGTCGTCCTCCACCACCACGACCCGCGCCCCGGCATCGGCCAGGATATAGCCGACCTGGCCGGCCGGCAGGGTCGCATACACCGGGACGGTCACGGCGCCGGCTGTCAGCGTCGCCAGGTCGGTGATCGTCCACTCGGGGCGACTGTCGGCCAGTATCGCCACCCGCACAGGCAGGCCCCTGCGGATACGTTCGAGCAGACGCTCCTGCCCACCGGGAGAAGAGACCCGGGTGTTCTCGTCTACCCGCACCAAAATTTCCCCGCGGCGCGTCATGACGGTCAAGGTGGCAGGGGAGCCCTTGGCTATGGCCGATATGACCGAGCCCGCGTCCTCGCCCGTCGAAGTGGCGGCGACTCTTCCCACGACGGCGCGGCCAGAAACCCTACCCTCGGACTTGTGCTTTGCTGACGCCGAGTCCCCGTCCTGTGGGTTAGGTCCGAAGCCCAATAAAGCTGCCGCCAGCCCCAGTGCCAGGATCAGTACCAGCGTCGCGAGAAATCCCTTCATGATTCGGGCCACTCCAACCTGAGATTCGCCGTGTTTCGAGGGGCGGGACCCGGTTCCTTCGGTCTCGCCCTCACCTATACATACGATGCCGGGAAGTGCTCGGTCGGACCATGAGTCCGGAGAGGCCCTCCTATACA
>JADFPE010000289.1 GCA_022562495.1 Acidobacteriota bacterium | reverse complement strand
TTGCGGGGGACGGTGCCGCCCGCCGCGTCGATGCCCGAGTGGGTGGAGGCGCTGCTGGCGCGTCGCGCCGAGTCGGGTCCCCCGGACGCGACCGCGATCCGGCAGGCAATCGACGCGGCGCGGGCGTCCGGAACCGGGCTCTTCGGCGACGTCGGCAACACCCTGGCTGCCGTGCCGGTCCTGGCAACTGCCGGCGTGGCGGCTCGGGTGTTCCGCGAGGTGCTGGCGTTTCCGGACGGCGGGGCGGTGGCGGTCGTGGAGGCGGCCGTCAAAGAGACCCGCGCGGTCGCCACGACGGAGCGGGTACGGGTCGGGTTGGCAGCGCACGCGCCGTTCTCAGTCGGTCGAGTCGGGTTTACGGCGCTCGACGCCGCCATCCGGGCGTCGTTCGATGGGCCTCGGTGCATCCATCTGGCGGAGTCGCGCGACGAGTTGGAGTTTCTGCTCACCGGCCGCGGGGCCTGGCGCGACCTACTCGAGCGCCTTGGCGCCTGGGATCCGGGGTGGGTGCCACCGGCCTGTGGGCCGGTCGAATACCTGGACCGAATGGGGTGGCTGCGTCCCGGGCTGATCGCCGTCCACGGTGTGCAGCTGACCGATGGAGAGCTGGCGCTGCTCGTGGCGCGGGGCGTGACCCTGGTGACCTGTCCGCGCAGCAACGTCTGGACGGGGGTCGGCCATCCCCCGATCGACCGGTTCCTTCGTTCGGGCGTGCGGTTGGCGCTTGGCACCGACAGTCTCGCCAGCGCGCCCGATCTCAACGTGTTCGCCGAGCTCGAGCTGATGCGGCGGCTTGCGCCGTCGGTCTCCGCCCGCCGACTGCTCGCCTGCGCCACCATACGCGGCGCCGAGGCGCTCGGGTTCGCCGACGAGCTCGGCCAGATTGCGCCTGGCAGGCGCGCGGCTCTGATCGGGGTGCGTGTTCCTCGGGATGTGAGCGATGTGGAAGAATACCTTGTTGGCGGCATCGCCCCGGACCAGGTGACCTGGCTCGACGATCGGGCATCAGCAGGCCGCTGAACAAGCCAGCCCTGCGACTCACGTGTCAGGTCTTACGTCGGAGGGGAGACCTGAGGGAACGACCTACGACCTGAGACACCAGGGTGCACGAGTTCTACTGACACAAGGTCCGCTCATGTTGCGTCGTCTCCGCACCTACGCCTCCTTCGTGCGACTCGGGCACTCGGTGTTCGCCCTGCCGTTCGCCCTGGTGGGTGCCCTGCTTGCGGCCCGGCAGACACCGGTCACCCTGACGCGGGTCCTGTGGATCGTCGCGGCCATGGTGACCGCGCGCACCGCGGCGATGGGGTTCAACCGGGTGGTCGACGCCCGGTTCGACGCGTTGAATCCGCGCACGGCGAACCGCGAGTTGCCTCGCAGGGTCATGTCGTCCCGCGAGGCGGTGGCGCTGGTTGTCGGTGCCTCGATCGCCTTCGTCCTCGTGACCACCCAGCTTGGCTGGATCTGCCTGGCGCTGTCGCCCGTCGCGCTCGGCATCGTGTTCTGGTATTCGCTGGCCAAGCGCTTCACGACGTATACCCAGCTGTTTCTTGGGCTTGCCCTGGCGGTCGCGCCGGTCGGAGGATGGCTGGCGGCCGGCGGACGCGGCGGATGGGAGCCGTGGCTACTGGCGCTCGCGACGGGCGCGTGGGTCGCCGGATTCGATATCTTCTACGCCTGCCAGGACCTCGAGTTCGACTGCGCCCAGGGGCTGCGCTCGATACCGGCGCGGTTTGGTGTCCGGGTCTCGCTGAGGATCGCGCGCTGCCTGCATCTGTTCACCGTGGCGGCGCTGGCGGCGGTGGCGCTGGTCGCGCCGCTCGGCAGCTGGTATCTCGCCGGGGTGGCCGGTGTCGCGCTGCTGCTCGCATATGAGCAGTCGCTCGTGCGGCCAGACGATCTCTCCCGGGTGCAGCAGGCGTTCGATCTCAACGGCTACGTTGGGCTCTTCTATCTGACGGCCACTGCCGCAGCGATCTATGTCGGATGAGCCGGGACGTCGCATCGCGGTGGGGATTACCGGGGCGAGCGGCGCGCTCTATGCCGTGCGCACGGTCGCCGCGCTGTTGTCTCGCGGGTGCCAGGTCGAGCTGGTTGCGTCCGACTTCGGCCGCCGGCTGCTCCGGGACGAGCTGGGCGACACGGCGGTGCTCGACGGCCTGCTCGAGTATCTGGTGACCCGATATGGCGACAGTGTGCGGGCCGGAACGCTCACATTGCATCGCAATCGCGACGTCGGCGCCTCGATCGCGAGCGGCAGCTACCCATGCGAGGCGATGGTGATCGTGCCGTGCTCGATGAAGACGCTGGCCGGCGTGGCGCACGGTCTGTCTCGTACGCTCATCGAACGGGCCGCCGATGTCATGCTCAAGGAGCGTCGTGTGCTGGTGATCGTCCCGCGCGAGACCCCGATGAGCCTGCCGCAGTTGCGCAATATGGTGGCGTCGGCGGAGGCGGGCGCGCTGGTCCTGCCGGCGATGCCAGCCTTCTACCAGGGACCACGCACGCTCGACGATCTGGCCGATTTCATGGCCGGCAAGATTCTCGGCGGACTGGGCTTTTCCCACGAGTTGTATCCTCCGTGGACCGGATGAGCGCCGCGCCACCGGTGGGACCCGCCACCGGGCCCGGCGCACCGTCGCTCGACAAGGACCCCCGCCGGATCGCGGGGATGTTCGATGCCATCGCGCATCGATACGACCGGCTGAACCACCTGCTCAGCGCCGGGCTCGACCGTCGGTGGCGGCGCGTGGCGGTGGCGGCGCTCGACCTGCGCGCTGGTGCCCGTGTGCTCGACGTCTGCACCGGCACGGCCGATCTGGCGATGACCGCATGCCGCTATCAGCCGGCGCCTCGCGCCGTGCTCGGTGTCGACTTCGCCGGCGCGATGTTGGCGTTGGGCCAACGGAAGTTGCAGGCAGCCGGACTGGGCCGGGTCGTGCGGCTTGTGCGCGGTGACGCCTGCCGCCTGCCGTGCGCGTCGGAGACGATCGATGCCGTGACCGTCGGGTTCGGAATCCGCAACGTGGCGGAGACGGGGCGGGCCGTCGAGGAGATGTTCCGGGTGCTGAAGCCTGGTGGACGACTGGCGATCCTGGAGTTCGGAGAGCCCCGTGTGCCGATGATCCGGACGATCTACCTGTGGTATTTTCGACGGGTCCTGCCCCTGATCGGCCGTCTGCTGTCGAAACACACCGAGGCGTATGCCTATCTGCCGGCCTCGGTCAGCGCGTTTCTCACCCCCGACGCGCTCGCGGCCCTGCTGCGGGCGTCCGGTTTTTCCGAGGTGCGCGTAGACCGTTTGACCTACGGCGTCGTCTATCTCTATGTGGGTCGGAAGCCGGCCGAGTCCTGACCGGACGCGCCGATGCCCGCGAAGACGTCTACCGAGGGCGCCATTGTGATGTGACACAGGTGCCGGCCGCCTTCGTGACGATGTGGCAGCCCGTGATGAGAGTCCCGCAGCATCCCGGCTGACCGCGTTGCTCCTCGGTCGAATACGGTCGGTAGGCTCCCTCGTTGTGCCGTGTCCTGGCCGCGCGCAGCATCGATGACGACCGGGCTCGGGGCGACGCGGGACGGGTACGTCCGACTGCAAGGCGCAGCGGCGCCAGACGTCTGTTGGGGTGCCGTTGTGGGTCGCCTCTGGACGATGTCTGGCCCCGCGGCGCGGGGCCGTACGTAACGCCGCCTAGCGATGCTGTGCCGACCGTCGTGTGGGCGGTGTCAGGCACAGCGTCGCTAGAAACCGGCTGGTATACTGACCGCGGGGCGCACCATCCGCTCATGTATTTCGATTTTGAGGACCGCCGCTTCGATACCCCGACGATCGAGTCGGCCATGTCCTGGCGCGAGCGGAGCCTGCTGGCCCTGTTCGTCCATTTGCTGGCCGCGGTGGCGGTACTCGTGGTGCCACGGCTGCAGTTCGTGCAGGACGCGGCGGAGCGTCGCGCCGAGCGGTTGGCCGAGATGGTCGAGGAGCAGCAACTGGCGCTGCTGCAGATGCAGGACGAGCCCGAATTCATCTTCGTGCAGCCTCTCGTCGACATGCCGGCACCGGCGCCGCCGCCACAGGCGGACCTCTCCGACAGTGACCGGCTCGCGCAGTCGCCATCGCAGGCCGAGACCCCCATCAACGATCTGCCGAACGCCGACGGGAATTCGTTCGAGCTCGTCGAGGCGGAGGATCCGTCCGACGGTCTGGACCCGGTGGCCGAGTCAGGCGAGGCGCTGGAGACGACCGAGGTCGAGGCGGCCGACGGCGCGGACGACGGTCTTGCCGATGCGCCCGAGCCGGAGGTGCCAGAGGCGATCCCGGGTGACGGCGACGGCCTGGCCAATCCCTTCCTGGCGGATCGGGGTGACCCGTTGCGGGAGAGGCCGCCCACCGAGCGCCCAGCCACGATCCTGAACCAGGCGTTACGCGGGCTTGACGGCGTTGCCCGCACTCGGACGTTTGACAACCCCAGGGGCCGGACCGACCAGTACGGTCCCGAGATCCAGTTCGATACGAAGGGAGTCGATTTCGGGTCCTGGATGCGACGCTTCCGCGCCCTGATCTATCGTAACTGGGCCCTCCCCTATGCCATCTGGTCGATGTCCGGCCACGTCGTCCTGACGTTCAACGTGCATACCGACGGGGCGATGACCGACCTGACGCTCATTGAACCCTCCACCGTCGACGGCTTCACGAACTCCGCGCACAACGCGCTCCGCCTGTCGAACCCGACGCCACCCCTGCCACCGGAGTATCCGGACGACGCGGTGTTCTTCACGGTGACCTTCTATTTCAACGAGCGGCCGCCCGGCCGGTAGGATCGTCCCCCGCCGCGTATGACCCGCATGCCGCTGCCGACACGGCGCCAGCAGATTGGGTTACTGCTCCTGTTGACATTTGTGGTCGTCGTGGCCCTCTTTGGGTAACCTCGAGACCTGCCAGCGAGGCTCCGCCTCGATCGCAGAAGCTTGTCTCACAGCCCCGCTACCCGGGGGCTCGACAGCGCCGCGTGTCATGACAACTTGCTTCAAACGTTACTATGTCACCCTTAGTGGTCCCGATCATAATTACGGTAACGTACCGAGGGTGGCGAGGCGCCCGGCTGGCAAGGCGCGACGAGGGAGCAAATTTGGGGGATTGTGACCGAGGAGCAACGCCGTCCAGGCGGGATGCATCGCCAGCCGAATGCTACCGTAATTATGACCGGAGCCACTAAGCTGCATGTCTGACATGAGCGACGTCGGGTCC
>JADFPE010000045.1 GCA_022562495.1 Acidobacteriota bacterium | reverse complement strand
GACTACCCGCCCGCCTGGACGGCGTTGCTTCCTTGGTCACAGCCTGCCTGGCTGCTCCCTCGTCGCGCCTTGCCAGGCGAACGCCTCGCCAGGACAACCGTCACCACCGTTTTTCAGCGACCTGCTCGGCCCCCGCACTCACTCGGCGCCCGCCACCGCGACCACGACCCGATACAGATACTCGATGAACAGGCCGAGCCCGTCGACCGAGATCCGTTCGTCGTTTCCGTGCACGCCGCTCAGGTCATCGCGTATCATGCCGACCCCGTAGGCCTGTACCCCCTTGGCCCGAAGCTGCGCGGAGTCGGTTGCCGCCACCAGCATCGTCGGCAGCGTAATCGCGTCAGGGAACATCTCGTGTTGGACCTGTTCCAGCGCGTGAAACAGCTCGGTGTCGAGACGTGAGGGGGGCGCCGCCGGGCGCATGCTGGTGGGCGCGGTCACCTCCACTGCCGGGTCGTCGATCAGGTCGCGCAAGGTCGTCAGAAACTCCTCGAGGTCCTCATCCGGCAGGGCGCGGACGTCGAGCTCCGCCTCCGCCTCGGCCGGGATCACGTTGCGGCGGAAGCCGCCGATGATGATGTTCGGCGAGATGCTGGTGCGGAGCATCGCGTTGGTGGCGATGTCCGATTCGCGAAGCTGCGTCTGGATCATCTCGCTCAACCGCGGGTTCTCCAGATTCCGGTATCGGAACGCCATGTCCGGCGGGCTGATCGTCGCCAGCCGTTCCAGGTAGATCCGGGTGGTCTCGTTCAGCCGCATCGGCGACTGGTAGGCGCCCACCTTGGCGACCGCCGCGGCCAGGTGGACGATCGGATTGTCGAGCCGCGGCGCGGAGCCGTGACCGGCGGTCCCGCGCGCGACCAGCGTGATGCCGCGCCACGGCACCTTCTCGGTGGTGGCGATGGTCACGATCTCGACCGTGCCGTCCGGCGCACTCACCCGTCCGCCCTCGTTCAGCGCGAACTCGGCGTCGATCTCGTGCCAGTGGCGGGCGACCATGAAGTCGATGCCGACCTCGGTCGTACCTTCTTCGCCCGCCTCGGCGAGCAGGATGACGTCGCGGGCCAGCGGCACTTGGCTGCGGTGTAGCAGCAGTATCACCTGCACCATCGCCGCGAGCTGACCCTTGTCGTCCGACGCGCCACGGCCATAGAGATACCCGTTCCTGATCACGCCGCCGAAGGGGTCGACCGTCCAGGCATTCCGCTCGACGCCAACCACGTCGGTATGCGCCATCAACAGAATCGGCCGCTTCGATCCGTTGCCCTCCAGCCGTGCCACGAGGTTCCCACGTGTCGGGTCGAGCGCCAGGATCTTCGACGGGATGCCCGCCTCGTCGAACAGGGTGTTCAGATACTCGGCGGCGAGGGTCTCGTTGCCAGGCGGGCTACTGGTGTCGATGCGGATGAGCGCCTGGAGCAGCCCGACCGCGTCGTCACGGGCCTGCTCGAAGTCCGGGAGCTGTGCGGTCGTGGACCCCGCCAGGCCCAGGGCGAAGATGCCCGCCACGAGGCCGACGAGTCTGCGCTGTGTCATGAGCTAGTGTCCTCTGTCGGAGGCCGCCGCCGCGAGGGACGTCAGCGTCGAGAAGGTCGAGAGGTGCTCCAGGCTGGTCCGCACGTCCACCACGACCGGACCGTCGTGACCGAGCGCCTCTCGGACCACCGACGGCGTGTCCTGGGGTGTATCGAGCACCAGCCCGCGCGCGCCGAATGCCTCGGCCAGCGCGGCGAAGTCGGGGTTGGTCAGGTCAGTTCCGGCGACCCGTCCCGGGAAGAGCTTCTCCTGGTGCAGCCGGATCGTGCCGTAGCTCCTGTTGTTGGCCACGAACAGCCGAACACGGGCGCCGTACTGCACCGCGGTCGCGAGCTCGTTGCCGGTCATCAGGAATCCGCCGTCGCCGACGACGCACACCACCTGCCGGTCGGGATACCGTAGCGCCGCCGCCACCGCGGCCGGCGTCCCCAGCCCCATGGCGCCGGAGATGGCGCCCAGCAGGAGGTGCGTGGACCGGAACAGGAAATGCCGGTGCAGCCAGCCGCCGAAATTGCCGGCGTCCATGGCCAGCACCGCGTCGGATGGCAGCTGGTCGTTCAGCGCCGCCACGACATGTCCGAAGTCGACCCCATCGGGCGCGTCCGACGGCGTCCAGCGCGCAAGGTCCAGCACGGCGGTGTGGAGCCGGTTCCGCCACGCGTTGCGCGCGGACGGTGCCGGCGGCGCCGGCGGCGTTCGCGCGGCCAGCGCCTCGAGAAACGGAATCGTGTCAGCCACGATGCGCACCGTGGTCTCGAACACGCGACCGATCTGGGCCGGGTCCGGGTGGATGTGTATCAGCGGCTGGTCCGGCGCCGGCGCCCTGGGGAGCTGGTAGCACTGTGTGGTGATCTCGTTCAGCCGTGTGCCGACCGCGACAATGAGATCGGCCTCGGTCAGATGCTGCCAGGCGGCCGGTGGCAGGCCGAACCCGAGATGTCCGGCGAAGCAGGGATGGCGGTTGTCGAACAGGTCCTGGTGCTTGTAGCTGGTGGCGACCGGCACCTGCCACCGGTTCACACAGGCGGCCAGCGCCGCCCGGCCTCGTGCGCTCCGCGCCTGGCCACCGACCATCAGCAGCGGGCGCGTCGCCGCCCCGAGCCGGTCGGCGACCGCCGTCACCTCGTCCGGTGTGGGCGCGGTGGGTGAGGGGCGCGGCGGCTCGGGCAGCGCGTCGCCGACCGGTTCGTCGAAGACATCCTCGGGCACCGAGATGACGACCGGGCCCGGTGTGCCGTCCCTCGCCACCCGGAACGCCTCGGCCGCCGTCTCGGCGAGGCGTCCGGCGTCGTGCACCTCGACGGTCCACTTCGCCATGTCGGAGAACGTCCGCTCGTAGTCGATCTTCTGAAACACGCCGCGTCCGAGGTTCGTGCGCGGGAGCTGGCCGATGAAGAGCACCAGCGGTGCGCCGTCCTGCTCGGCCATGTGCACGGCCAGCGCGGCGTTGGTGGCGCCGGGCCCCCGGCTGACGAAGGCCACGCCGGCGCGGTCGGTCATCTTCGCGTCGGCGACCGCCATCAGCCCGGCCCCGCTCTCGTGCCGGCAGGTCACCAGGTCGATGGCCGGTTCATCGGCCAGCGCATCGAGCACCGGTAGATAGCTCTCGCCAGGCACGCAGAAGACCCGGTCCACGTCGAGCCGGCGCAGCATCGTGACGAGCTGGCGAGCGGCGGTTGGCATCGGCAACCTATTGTGACGTTGATCCGAACGGGCCACAATAACCCGTGCGGACGTCTGTCTCGGAACACGAGATATGGGCGATGCACCCGCGTCGTCGAGCACCTCGCGCAGCACACCGGTCAGATCATCTGGGCACCGAAGGGTCTCACCGGCGAGGGCCTCGGCGTCGACGCCGATCTGAAGGATGAGGACAGACCATCGGGTCGTCAGCCTGAGGGTCCGCGCAAGGAGACGTTCGCATGTGTGGGCGTTGAGGCGCCCGGCTGGCCAGGCGCGAGGAGGGAGCATACGGGCCGTATGCGACCGACGCGCAACGCCGCCAGACGGGATGCATCGGCGGTCGAAAACGGGAAGGTATTCTTGCGTGGGCCCTGAGCAGCCCGTGGTGAAAGTCCCGCTGCATTCGACCGGGGACGTTCGGCACATAATCCCAAGTCGGCATGTGACCCCGCTCGGTTGAAGCCCAGCGCTGCCCCGTGCCGGAACGCTTGTCATGGCCAGGTCAGAGGATGTCGTCGCCACCGGCACCGCGATGCTCGTCGACACCCCCGCGCGGCTGTTCCGCGCGACGGCGTTGGTGGCCGGCCTGTTCCTGATCGGCACCCTCGGCTACCGGGTGGTCGAGGGCGCCCCCTGGTGGGACGCGTTCTATATGACGGTCATCACGATCACGACCGTCGGGTTCGCGGAGCAGTTCCCGCTCTCGCAGGTCGGCGAGGTGCTGACGGTCGTGCTGCTCGTCGCCGGCCTCGGGATCTTCTTCTTCCTGGCATCCGAGATCGGTCGGTCAGTCATGGAAGGGGAGCTGCGCCACTATTTGGGGCGTATACGGAGGTCCCGCATGATCGAGCGAATGAGCGGCCACGAGATTGTCTGCGGGTACGGACGCACTGGCCGGACGGTCGTCGAGGAGCTACGGCATGCGGGTCGCCAGGTGGTCGTGGTTGACAGCCGAGTATTGCGGATGCAAGAGCTGGCCGAGACCGGGGTGCCGACGGTGGCCGGTGACGCCACGCTGGAGGCGACACTGCTGTCTGCCAACGTACAGCACGCGCGTGGGCTGGTGTCCTGTTTGAGCGACGACGCGCACAACGTCTACACCGTGCTGACGGCGCGCACCCTGAACCCCAATCTGTTCATCGTGGCGCGCGGCTGGCGCATCTGGTGGTGAAGCCGGCGATCGTGAAATTCTTCGACGCCTCGGTCGACGGGTCGGACCTGCAGCTCGACTAGACCTCGCTCGGCGCGAGCAACCCGCTGGTGGGGCAGACGTTGGCTGAGGCGAACGTGCGACAGCGCTGGGGGCTCGGTGTGGTGGCCGTGCAGCGGGACGGCGAGGTCGTGGCCAATCCGCCGGACGATTTCACCCTGCAGGTAGGCGACGTGCTGGTGGTCTTCGGGTCGCGGCAGCAGATCGAGGCGTTCGACAAGGACTGTGGGTAGCGGGCAGCGCCGTGGGCCCGCGAGACTCTCACCACGATAGCCTCCGTTCAAGGAGTCTCGCCCCCGCGTAGCGGGGCTGTGAGAAAAGCGCTACCAACGCTAGCGAGGCGGAGCCAGCCGGGTCGGTCTGAGGCAGAGCCTCGCTAGAGTTGGTAGCGCTGCTGGATGGCGGCGGCCAGGCGTTTGGCCGCCTCGGCGTCAGCCTGCAACCGCTGGGCGGTCGTCGTGAGGGTGCTCAGGGCACCCAGGTTGCCGGACTGCACGCCCTGCCGGACGTCGTCCAGCAGGGCGGCGCCCGCTGCGAGCAGCGTGACCATCGTCTGGTGGTATTCCCGGCACACCGGCGGGACCCGGAGACGTCGCAGCCGCCGCAGCATCGACTGCTGCGTGTCACCGAGCTCGTCGAACTGGCTCCAGTCGCCGCCGGTGGCCTGGCTGAGCAGCGCCATCGCCATCGTCTCCGGGTTGCCCGCGCCGGCGTTGCTCCCGGCGATCTCGTCGAACTCCTCGAAGTAGCGCGCCACGGCGGCCCGTTCGCGTGGATCGACGGCCGCTGCGGCGGGCGCCGTCGGCGCGGGAGGCGGCGGTGTCATCGGCGGAGACGGTGGGGCAGGTTCCGGGTCGTCGCGTGGCGGGCGGGGCGCGGGAGCGGGTCGCGGCCGCGGCGCCGTGCGCCGGGCAGGCGCCGGCTCGACCGGGCCCGGGGATGCCTCGGCGAGCAGATCGGGAGCTGCGCTCTCCGCCCGTCCGGCCTCGCGGCCGAGCAGGAAAGCGACCGCGAGCAGCGTGGCCAGCAGCATGCCGGACAGGACGATCAGCAGGGCCCGCGGCACCGCGACGGTCCCGGTCCGCGCACGGGATGTGGGCGGGACGGCCATCTGAATGTGATTATACTGACGGCATCGTGTCTCCGGCGGCACTCACGAGAAGGAGCGAACCCGATGACCCGATCGCGGATCCGCGCGATGCTGGCGCTGTTCGCCATCACGCTAGCGTCGACGACGGGCGGGGCAGAGCCCCCCGAGAAAATCTTTCCGTTCCCCCTCAGCGTGTTCCAGCTCGACAACGGCCTGACGGTGGTGGGGGTCGAGTACGACAGCCCCGGCATCATCGCCTACTACACGGTGGTGCGTACCGGGTCCCGGAACGAGGTCGAGCCCGGTTTTTCCGGGTACGCCCACTTCTTCGAGCACATGATGTTTCGCGGCACGGAGAAGTACCCCACCGATGCCTACAACGACGTGATCAAGCGGCTGGGCGCGGACTCGAACGCGTTCACCACCGACGACTGGACCACGTATCACACGGTGGCGAGCGCCGACGCGCTGGAGACCATCATGGATCTCGAGTCCGACCGGTTCCTGAACCTGAGCTACTCGGTCGACGACTACCGCACCGAGGCGGGCGCCATCCTTGGCGAATACAACCTCAACTTCTCGAACCCGGTCTCGCTGTTGCGCGAAACGCTGCGCGACCTCGCCTTCACCGCGCATCCCTACCAGCACACCACCATCGGGCTGCTCGAGGACATCGAGGCGATGCCCGACCACTACGACTACAGCGTCGAGTTCTACGACCGGTATTACCGGCCGAACAACTGTATCATCGTCGTGGTTGGCGACTTCGATCCGGCCGAGCTCGAACGGCTGGCCACGCAGTACTACCGTGACTGGGAGCCGGGCAGCTTCGCGCCGACGATCCCGGTCGAGCCGCCGCAAACTGCGGAGCGGACCGCCGAGGTCACCTGGTCCAACCCGACGCTGCCGCTGCTGATGATCGGGTATCACGCGCCGGCGTTCTCGGACCAGGCGATCGACATGCCGGTCATGGACGTGCTGTCGCAGCTGCTGTTCTCGCAGAACGCGCCGCTCTTCAAGCAACTGTATCTGCGGGACCAGGTGGTCGACGTGCTGTCGGGTGGCGCGGTCGACCATCGCGACCCGCCGCTGTTCGAGATCACGGTTCGGATCACCAAACCGGACCGGGTCGACTACGTCCGCGACGCCATCCTGGCCGAGATCGAACGGATGAAGACCGAGCCGGTCGACGCGGCGGTGCTGGCCGACACCAAGTCGGCCATGCGCTACGCGTTCGCGCGTGGTCTCGATAGCCCCGGTGCAATCGCCCAGACGCTCGCGCATTACCTGCAGCTGACCGGCGACCCGGAGACGGTGAACCGGGTCTACGCGCTCTACGATGCAGTGTCCGCGGACGACATCCTCGCGGTCGCGGCCACGTACTTCGCCGAGACGAACCGCACGGTCGTCCTGCTGAGGGAGGAGGGGCCGTGATGTGGCTGAGGGACTGGCAGCTAGCACGAACGAGACTCCGCCTCAGACCGACAAGACCCGCGTGGTGGCTCCGCCTCGCTAGCAGAGGCGTTGCTCAGAGCCCCGCGACGCGGGGACTCACCATCTTTCCGAGGCGACCTCAAACGGGTGTCACGTGTCACGTTGTCGCCTGTCGAGGATGTCTCGTACTGGCGTGCGTCGTGCTGGCGGCGGGGTGCGGCGGTGCAGGGGATGCCTCTCGACAGCCTCGAGGCATCGGTCTGCAGACGCCGAGCTCACCGCTGGTCACCCTCCGCGTGATGGTCGACACCGGATCGGTGGATGACCCTGCTGGCAAGAACGGGTTGAACGCCCTGACCGCCCTGATGATCGGGCGGGGTGGCACGGCGGCGCTGACCTACGAGGAGCTGACGACGACGCTCTACCCCTGGGCCGCGTCGATCGGCGTGCAATACGACAAGGAGGTCACCACGATCATCGGCGAGGTGCATCGCGATCACCTGGAGCCGTTCTACGAGATCTTCAGGGACCTCATCGTCGCGCCCCGGCTCGACGCGACCGATTTCGAGCGGAACCGCGACTTTCTGACCAACGCCATCGTCGCCACCTTGCGTGGCAACGATGACGAAGCGCTGGGCAAGCAGACGCTCAACGCGCTGCTCTATGACGCGCACCCGTATGAGGCGACCGAAATGGGCACCGAACGCGGCCTGGCGTCGATCACGCTCGACGACGTGCGGGCGTTCCACCGTCAGCTGTATACCCAAGACCGCGTGCTCGTCGGCGTGGCGGGCGGGTATCCCGACAGGTTCCTGGAGCGGGTCGAGCGCGACCTGGCCGGGGGGCTCCCGGCGGGTGACGGTGCGGCCGCCAGGCGCGCGCTCCCGCCGCCTCGCACCCTCGATGGCATCGAGCTGCTGCTGGTCGAGAAGGACGCGATCGCGACCGCCATCTCGATCGGGTTCCCGATCGACATCACCCGCGCCGACGACGACTTCTACCCGTTGATGGTGGCCAACTCGTATTTTGGGGAGCACCGGACCTTCAATGGACGGTTGATGAACCAGATGCGGGGGATGCGCGGTCTGAACTACGGGGACTACTCCTACATCGAGAGCTTCATCCAGGACGGCGGGTCCACGTTCCCGGTGCCGAACATCCCCCGGCGCCAGCAGTTCTTCAGTATCTGGATCCGGCCGGTCCCGCATCACAATGCGGCGTTCGCGTTGCGGCAGGCGGTCCGCGAGCTCGCGTTGCTGGTCGAGCACGGCCTCTCGCAGGAGGACTTCGAGGCAACCCGGGAGTATCTGGTCAATTATTCGAAGCTGTATGTCCAGACCGCCAGTCGCCGGCTCGGGTACGCCATGGATTCGCGGTTCTTCGACACCGGGTTCTTCATCGACGAGATCCGCACCCGGCTGGAATCGCTGACCGTGACCGAGGTGAATGCCGCCATCAGACGGCATCTGCAGGCGGACAATCTGGCGGTGGCGATTGTGACCCGCGACGCCGAGGCGTTCCGGGACGCGTTGCTGTCAGGGGAGCCGTCCACGGTGACCTACAACACCGAGGTGGGCGAGGCGATACTCGCCGAGGATGAGGCGATCAGGTCGTATCCGCTCGCGATCAACAGGGACCGGGTGCGCGTGGTGCCGGCCGGGGAGATGTTCGTGGAGGTGAGCTAGCAGTCCGTGGTGAAAGTCGCGCGATGCACCGAGGGTGGCGATGCGCCGGCCTGTCAAGGCGAGACGAGGGAGCATACGGGCAGTATTCGACCGAGGAACAACGCAGGCAGGGCGGATGCAGCGCCAGCCGAATGCCGGGGGACTTTCACCACGGGCTGCTAGGGGGCTGATCGAGCTACATCAGCCGCTGGCTTCGGGCTACAGGCTACGGGCGCTCGGTTGACGCCGGGACCAATACGCCGCGGCTGTGAAAGCGCCGCGCGGCCGTGGTCGTCATTCGTCCTGCAGCCCGCAGCCTGAGGGCTTCGAGCAGAAGAGGAGACATCATGAACGAGCGCTTGCGGGGAGTGGCGACGCTGGTGGCGGTGTGCGCGATCGGCGCTGTGCCGGCGGCGGCACAGGCGCCGGGGTCGGTGGTCGCGCGCGACGCGCGAGTCCAGGGACGCACCTACACGTTTCCGGGCACCGGTCTGGAGGTGCCCTACGCGTTGTTCGTACCGTCCGGGTATGACGCGTCGCATGCGTGGCCGCTCATCGTCACCTTGCACGGGCTCGGGCGCCCCTACGACTGGATGCTGGGGTACGAGGGGATTATCGACTTCGCCGAACGGGACGGCTACCTCATGGTCGCGCCGCTCGGCTACCACCCGCGCGGCTGGTATGGCAGCCGGGGTCCGGGCATCCCCCAGATGCGGCGGGCCACGGACGCGACCGAGTCGCTGCCGGCGAACCTGGGCGAGCTGAGCGAGCAGGACGTGATGAACGTGTTCGAGATCGTTCGCGACGAGTTCAACATCGACGCGAACCGGCTGTATCTCTGGGGGCACTCGATGGGGGGTGCCGGCACGTACCATCTGGCAGCGACGTATCCCGACCTCTGGGCCGCGCTCGGCGTCGCCGCACCGGCACCGTCCGTCGACCCCGACCAGCTCGAGAGCTTCACGCATGTCCCGATTATCGTGCTGCAGGGTGACGAGGACCGGCTGGTCACGACGACCCGCGAGTGGGTGGCGAAGATGAAGGAGCTCGGCATGGCGCACGTCTATGTCGAAGTGCAGGGTGGCGACCATTCACGGTTCATCAATGCGAACGCGGACACGCTCGAGAAGATCTTCGCGTTCTTCAACATCGTCCGGAAAGACCAGCGACCGCAGACGAACTGAGCACGGCTGGCGCGTCCACATAGCCGACCGCTCGGAGGAGACAGGAAGCAGCCGGATGCCGTGGACGACGGCGAGCACGGCGCGTTGAGCGCCTCGATGAACGGGCTGCGGCGTTGGACTCTCGTCACGCACTGCCGAGTGCGGTGGGCGTCACATCGACCACCGTGACGGGGAGGCGTTCATTCAACGAACCGGTGCGATAGCCGCGGGGGTCCACGGTGACGGTCTCGAAGCCGGCGTCGCGAAATCGGCGGAGCACTTCGGCGTGCACCTCGGGTGTCTCGAGCCGGGGGATCTCGTCGCGCTCGACCTCGATCCGCGCCATCGTGTCGTGGAAGCGGACCCGGCACACATGAAATCCGAGACCGCGAAGTGTGCGCTCGCAGGTCGCGACGCGGGTGAGCCGCTCCGGCGTGATCGCGACGCCATACGGGAACCGGCTGGAGAGACAGGCGAGCGCCGGCTTGTTCCAGATCGGCAGCCCGAGACGGCGGGCGGCCTCGCGGATGTCGGTCTTGGTGAACCCCAGCTCGTCCAGCGGTGAACGCACACCGTGCTCCCGCGCCGCGTGCCGGCCGGGCCGGTGGTCGCCCCGGTCGTCGACGTTGAAGCCGTCGAGCACGTGTGTCGCGCCCAGACGACCCGCCTCCGCCACCGCCCTCGCGTAGACCTCTGTCTTGCAGAAGTAACACCGGTTGACCGGGTTGGCCGCGTACCGCGCATCGTCGAGCTCGTAGGTGTCGACCAGCACGTGTCGGGCGCCCAGCTGTTCGGCGAGCCGTGTCGCGTCGGCGCCTTCCTCGGGCGCCAGACTCGGCGAGACCGCGGTCAGCGCGGTTGCCCGGTCCCCGAGGGTGCCGACCGCCTCGGCCAGCAGATAGCCGGAGTCGACGCCGCCGGAGAAGCAGACGACGACGCGGTCCAGACCGGCGAGCAGGTCGCGCAGCCGCGTGATCTTGTCGTCCAGACTCGGCATAGAATGGATCCAGGGCGGTTCGAGGCGCAATTCCACCCGGGCACCAGTATAGTCCGAACGGAGTGTCAGTCAGGGAGCCTCCTGGCCCCGCACACTGATGCTCACCCCGTTGGATGGCACCGTCTCGCTGCTGCTCGGCACCGCCGCCGTGCTCGCCTCGTTCCACACCCTGATCGGGGTGGACCACTCGATTCCGTTCATCGTCCTGGGCCGGGCGCGCGGGTGGTCGCTTCGGCGCACGCTCGGGGTGACCGGCGCCTGCGGCCTGGCGCACGTCGCGTCGTCGGTGCTCATCGGGTCCCTCGGCGTGCTCCTGGGGGTCACGCTCGACCGGCTGAGCTGGCTGGAGTCGGCACGCGGACAGGTCGCGGCGGGGCTGATGATCGGGTTCGGTCTGGCCTATGCCGCCTGGGCGTTCTGGCGTAGACTCCGCGGGCACACCCACACGCATCTCCATGCGCACGCCGACGGGACCGTCCACACCCACCCGCACGACCATCATGGCGAGCACCTGCACCCGCACGACATCGGCCGGGGGGTCACACCCTGGGCGCTGTTTCTCATCTTTGCGTTCGGTCCGTGCGAGCCGCTGATTCCGCTGATGATGGTGCCCGCGGTGGAGCGGTCCTGGCTCGTGCTGGCCGCCGTCATCGGCGTCTTCGGGTTTGTCACCCTCGGCACCATGCTGGCCGCGGTCACGCTGGGCTACCTGGGCCTGACCCACGCGCGGCTGGGGAGGTTCGAGCGGCGGATCGACCTGCTGGCCGGCCTGACCATCGCCGCGAGCGGCGCCGCGGTGCTGTTTCTCAGGATCTAGCAGCACAGCCTGGCGTGCTCTCAGGGGCGATCTGGTCGCAGAGGCTCCACACCACGACGATGGGTGTGAGCCCCTCTCGTGATGACACCCACCACATAGCGGCATCTTCATCGCCTGCTGCAGCGCGGGCGTCAGCCAGGCGTGGTGGCGTTCGATCAGCTGATCGATCCGGCCCTGCGCGCCGCTGACGAAACGGAGCCGGTGCAGGGCCCTGAGGGTGTGGGAAGCGACCGTGTCGGCGCCGATCTCGGCACTCGACACAGGGAACGGCGGTTCCAGGGCGGGTCGGCTCGCTGAGGTCGTCCGGCACCTCGCGCGCGGACGCGTCTGGTCCCGCATCCAGCGTCTGTTATAATGCAACCGTCTGACCGGACGGATTCCCGATGGCCCAGAGTGCGGACCGGCCCTTCGGCTCGATGGACACCGTCACGCATGGACCGGCACGGCCGCGGGACAGCGGGGTCCTTGTTCCGAAACGCTGCACGCTCGATGGCTTCACTGCCGAGGTGGCGCGCACCGAGGGTGTGTATCTGCGCGACCTCGACCCCATCACCACCCTGCGGGTCCAGACCGAGAACACACTCTATGAGATCACGGTGCCCGTGCCGCCGCGGTCGGTCGTGTTCGTGCGGGGCGGTCGCTTCTTTCCGGAGACGACCGAGGCGAGCTTCGGTGGGTCCAGCTTCGGTGGGAGCTGTCTGAAGCTCGCATGGTTCGGCGTCGGGCTCCATATGGAATTTCACTTCGTGGGTGGCTGGATCATCACCTCACGTGTCCGCTCAATCGAGGTGCTCGACACCTCCTCCCTACCCGGTCCGTTCTAGCGAACCTCCGCCTCGAGCCGCCCGGACCCAGTCGGCTCCGCATCGCTCGCCGCGCGTGATCGACGGCGGTGTCCTGACCGTTCCCCCGCAAGTGCGATAGACTGCGCCGCTGGAGCCCGACCGTACCGGCGGGCGCGTGCTGCGAGCGGAGTGCCACTGTGCTGTACGACGTCGTCCTCATCGTCATCGGGCTCGGTCTGGTCGCCAAGGGCGGGGATCTGTTCGTCGACTCGAGCATCGACATCGGACACGCGCTGCGTGTACCCCGGTTCGTCATCGGTGGCACGCTGGTCAGTCTGGCGACGACGACACCCGAGCTGGTGGTGTCGGCGATGGCCAGCAGCGTCGGCGACTCCGGGATCGCGCTGGGCAACGCCATCGGCTCCTGCATCTGCAACATCGGGCTGATCATCGGCACCGTCGCGTTGCTGACGCCGGTGGAGGTGGAGAAGCGCGGCTTTGTCAGCCGGGCCGCCTGGATGGTCTCCGCCGCGGTGCTCGTCGTCCTGTTCACGTGGGACCGCACGCTCAGCCGTCCGCTGGCGTTACTGTTGCTGGCGTTCTCGTTCGCGTATCTGGCGTGGGACTACGTCGGTATCCGGCGCGGGCGCCGACAGGCGGTCGACGGGGAATCGCCGGACACGAGCGGACTGACCAGGGCGGTCACCCTGTTCGCGCTCGGCGCGGTGCTCATCGTGTTCGGCAGCCACCTGCTGGTCGACTCGGGGCGATCGCTGGCGGCGGCGCTCGGCGTGCCGTCCATCATCATCGGGTTGTCGGTGGTTGCCATCGGCACATCGCTGCCCGAGCTCGTCACCGGGGTGTCGGCGGCGCGGAAGGGCGTCCCGGATCTGTCGCTTGGCAACATCATCGGCGCCAACATCCTCAACCTCTTCCTGATCATCGGGGTGTCCGGCACGATCAACCCGCTGACGCTCGACCGCTTCACCCAGTTCTATTCCTATGGCTCGCTTGCGGTGTTCTTCACCGTGTTCATCGGCCTGGCCACGACCGGTCACGTCCACCGGCGCGGCGGCCTGCTCCTGCTCGGGCTGTATGTCGTGTATCTCGCCGGACTCGTCGTCGTCCCGATGATCGGCGGCTGGATCTAGGAAGCCTGGCGTGACGGAAGACCGTGTCGGTGTACGGGACTCTGCGCTCGCACTCGAGCCGCCACTCCGCTACGGTCGCGCGACCGGGTCGCCCATCACCCGGAGGATGGGGTAGACCGAGCCTGCCTCGACCTGGCCGTCCAGCAGATTCCAATTCACGACACCGTCGTCGGAGCGCGGTTCGAGCAGCGTGAAGATCAGGCGTCCGAGGGGCTGGTCGACCGGGACGACGAGCGTCCCGGCGGGGACGGTGCGCTCCACCCTTTCCCAGGCGCCCTCGACCATCCGCTCGCGGTGTCCCTCGACCGCGCGGTCCGCGAGGGACGATCGGGTGATGACGAACCGCTCGGCGGTAATGGCGGTCTCCCTGTCGAGCGGGGTGCCGTCGACACCGTGCGCGGCCAGCAAATCGACCACCGGTGTCAGGTCCGCCGGGACGTAGTAGGCGCCGGGCGCGATCTCGTCATGCGACGCGGCGAACGTGCCGTACTCATACATGAGCGTCGGCCTGACCACGTCCAGACGGCGGCGCATCGGCGCGCGCGTGTAGGGGTTCAGCACCTCTTCGGTGTCGCCGAGCAGTATCTCGACCGGCTCGGCAGAGCGCCGCGGCGCGGCGCGGGTCGCCAGTCGGGTGCCGACGACCGACTCGCGGTCGACCTGGTCCACCAGCGTGGCGATCGCGTCGGCGCGGTCGTGGGCGAACGCGAGGATCTCCTCGACGAACCGGCGCGTGGCGGCGACCCGTTCCCGGAAGGAGGCGTACGCGTACGCTTCGCTGAGGATGGCGAACCGGTTGCGCAACCCGACGTAGTTGTTGTTGAACCGCGGGCGGTGGTCGAACGTGCGCCAGCTCGGCTCGGTACCGGCAGCCCGGGGCACGTTGCCGTAGTAGTAGAAGTCCCAGCCGTCGGTCGTCTCGACCGCCTCCCGCACCGCCGGCAGCCACTCGTCACGGAGCAACGCGTCGATTGCGGGATGGGTGTTCGGGTGCAGCGGCGGCGCGTACGTCAGGTGATAGGCGTGCTGGGTGCCGTTGGTGGTGTGCAGGTCGACGACCACGTGCGGGTCGTAGTCCTGGTAGGCGCGTGAGAGCGCGCGCGCCTCGGGCGACTCCAGCTTCATGTGGTCGCGGTTCAGGTCGAGTCCCCGCGCGTTGGCCCGCCCACCCATCCCGCCAATCGGCCCGAGCTGGAACCGTCGGGTGTCCGGTGCGATGCGATCGCTGCCGTCGGCGTTGTAGATCGGCGCGATCAACAGGGTCAGCGAGGAAAGCCAGTCGTCGTGCTCGCCGGCCACCAGGTCGCGGAGCACCATCAGCAGCGCCTCCTTGCCGCACACCTCGCCGCCATGGATAGTGGCCTGTAGCCACACACGGGTCCGGTCGAGCGCCATCACCGACTCGGGACGCGCGTCCCGCGCGTCGCCCACGACCACCAGCGGCAGCGGTCGTCCCTCGACGGTCTCCCCGAACGTCGTGAAATGCACTCGGTCGGACAGCGCGGCGGCCCGCTCCATGAACTGCACGACCTCGCCGTAGCCGGTGGTCTGCTCGTAGCGTGTGCGTTCCGCGCGCGTCGTCAGCACCGGCTGGTCGGCGGGCACGCCCGGTCCGCACCCCAGGAGCAGCATGACCGCTAGACATCCCCCACGTGTCATCACGCGGCAGATGTCTAACCCGCGCGTCGCGGGGCGGTAAGACAAGCCTCTGCTAGGGATGCTGCGCTCTGTTGTTCTCGTCGGTGTGAGGTGCAGCCTCGCTAGCAGTCCGCGGTGAAAGTCCAGTGGACGCTTCCTACGGGCTCGACCGCCGCACGACGCAAGTCGAGAGGACGGGGCCATCACACGCAGCCCTCCAACTGGCGGACCACCTGGTCGATCTCCGCCTCGGTGGTCGTGCGGCCCAGGCTGAACCGGAGGGTGCCCAGCCCTACCTCGGTCGACGTGCCCATGGCGGCCAGCACCGGCGACATGGTGCGGGCGCCGGTGTGGCAGGCCGACCCCGTGGAGGCGGCGACCCCGTCGAGCCGGGCGAGGATCTCGTCCCCGAGCCGGCCGGGGAACGCCACGCTGAGGGTGTTTGGCAGCCGTGCGGTCGGGTGACCGTTCAACACGACGCGGTCGCCGAACGCGCCGCGTAACCCGGTCCAGAACCGTTCCCGGAGGGCCAGCAGCCGGTCGCCGCAGGGGTTCGCCTCGGCCAGACGGCAGGCGGCGCCCAGCCCGGCTGCCAGCAGCGCGCTCTCGGTGCCGGCGCGCTGACCACGTTCGTGACCGCCGCCATGGATGAGCGGCGCCAGCGTGACGCCACGGCGGACATAGAGCGCGCCGATCCCCTTCGGCGCGTAGAGCTTGTGCCCCGCGATGCTCAGCAGATCGACACCGAGCTCGTCGACGCGGGTCGGGATCTTGGCCACCGATTGCGCCGCATCCGTGTGACACCGGATGCCGTGCTCACGCGCGATCCGGGCAATCGCCGCGATCGGTTGGATCGTGCCAACCTCGTTGTTGGCGTGCATCACGCTGATCAGGACGGTCTCGGGCCTGATCGCGCGGCGGATGTCGTCGGGGTCGACGAGACCGTGCCGGTCGACCGGCACCGTGGTGACCTGCGCACCGAACCGTTCGACGAAGCGGCAGGGTTCGACCACGGCCGGGTGTTCCACCGCCGTCGTGATCAGGTGCGGCGTCGGAGACGACGCGCCGAACACGGTGCCCTTGATGACGTGGTTGTTGGCCTCGCTCCCGCCGCTGGTCAGCAGCACCTCGTCCGCATCACACTGCAGCAAGGACGCGATCTCACGGCGCGCGGTCTCGACCGCGTCCCGGGCCGGCTGGCCGGCCCAGTGGCCACTCGACGGGTTGCCGAAGTGGCTGTCGAGCAAGGGCCGCATGACGGCGGCCACTTCCGGCGCAACCGGTGTGCTGGCGTTGAAATCGAGATAGATGCGCACTTCGCAACTCTGCCACGGAACTTACGTGGCAACTCAGTCGTCTAGACGAGCGATCGAACGTGCGGCTCTGCCCGAGGCGTTCACGATGTCGGTCCCGCGCGTCGTCCCCATTCTACCGGCCGGGGTGCTGCTAGCATGAAAGAGCCTGCCTGCCCGGGGCGCTGCATCATGGCACCAGGGACGCTCCACCGCACAGCTTCGAGGGCATCTAAACTTGCGGGACGGCTCCGCTCCGCTCGACCGCTGTTCCGACGGCCCCGCGACGCGGGGGCTCGTCGTGCCGTGTCAGTGACATACGACCGATGCGGACGCGTGCTCGCTGGTCCCGCATGGCTGGCTGGCTGGCGCCGTGCGCGACGTCTGCTCTGTCACTGCCTCTGCTGGGCAGCGGTCCTTGTGGCCGCGTCTTCGCCCGCGCTCGCCCAGACCACAGCTGATCCTGCCAGGGGGAGGGCGTCGCGTGCGACGCAGGCCGGCAACGAGATCGATCTGTTCATGGCGCGGGTGCTCGACAATCGCGACGCGTCCTGGCGCCGTCTGGGCGACTTCATCTTGCGCGAGACCGAGACCTTCGAAGTCGTGGCGCCGCTCGGGATTCCGCTCTCCGGGTTCCGGCACGACTACGAGTGGTATGTCCGGGACGACGTGGTGGTGCGCAGTCCGGTGCGGTTCGATGGTGTCGAGATCGACGAGCAGACGCGGCGGGAATACGAAGCAGACTGGCTCCGGCAGGAACGGCGTCGACGCGGTCGGCGTGACGGCCGGCGCCGCACCATGAGCCGGCGCGACACGGAGGACAACGTCGCGATCGCGATCGAGCGGTCGTGGGGCGCGGAGGTGGGCGAGCCGCTCCGGGAGCGGATTGCTGCCGACGCGAACCTGATTGGCGACGACCAGGCGGCGATCACGCTCAACACCGGCGCCATCCTCGAGGAACTGGGCGGCGTCGAGGCGGTCGGGTTCGGTGCGGCGGTGGCCCACACGCGTGATCTGTTTGTCATGCTCGAGACAGACCGGTTGACGGCGACCGAGGTGGCGCGCGCGCTACGCCGGCCACTCGCCAGCCTGGTCGATCGAATCGACCTGGCGGACGCCAATGCGCTGGAGGGGTTCGTCGAGCTGGCCGAGCTCGGAGCACGCTTCGAGCTCGACCGGCGCGACCTGGCACCGTACGTCGATCGGGCGGCCCGCCAGCTCGAGGCACGGGGACACGACGACCAGGCCGCGAGGCTCGACCAGATCCGGAGCCGGCTCGTCGAGCGCACCACGGAGGCGCAGACCGCGGGCGTGGCCGACGACGACACCGTCCTGTTGGATTCGGCGCGCCTGGAGCCCCGGTTCATTTCCGAGTCCTACTTCATGGAGTTCTCGTTCGAGCCGGGCAACTACTACTTCGCGGGTCGCGAGACGCTGGCTGGCCGCGAGGTCGTGAAGATCGAGTATTACCCGACCGATCTCTTCGACGACGGACCGGAGTCGGACGACTCGGATCTCGGCGCGCGCATCAACCGGGGCTTCAACAAGACGACGCTCGTCACGCTCTGGATCGACCCCGAGGCCTACCAGATCGTGAAGCAGACCTTCGACAACACCGGGCTCGATTTTCTCCCGGGCCGGTGGCTGCTGCGTATCGACGATCTTCAGGCGTCGATGGAGATGGACCAGCCGATCGGCAACGTGTGGTTGCCGCTCCGCGTGACGGTCTCTGGACGCGCCACGATGGCGCTCGGCGACTTCGAGGTGAGATTCACGCGCGAGTTCTTCGACTACCGCGAGGCGGAAACGGGCGGCAGGCTCATCGATGCCGGGGCGCCGCGATGAGCCTGCGCCACGCGATGAGCGCGGGCGCGCTGATCGTGCTGATCGTCCCGCGTGTCGCCGCCCAACCGGCGCCGTCGTCCGAGGTGGTGACGGAGCTGCGGATTCACGGGAACTACTCGGTGCCGGATGCCGACGTGATGCAGATGGCGGGGATCGCACCGGGTGACCGGATCGGTCCCGAGACGCTGGACGCCATCGTCGCGCGTCTGCGTGCGACAAAGCGTTTCGACGATGTGGAGGTGCGTAAGCGCTACAGGTCGCTCAGCCGGAGCGAGGAGGTGACGCTGATTCTGGTGGTGCGCGAGCGGCCGGCGCCGGCGACGGGCAACCGGGTGGTTCGAGCGCTATACGCGGCGTCTCACCAGACGCTCTTCATGCCGATTCTCGACTATACCGAGGGCAACGGGGTGACCTACGGGGCTCGGTTCAGTCTGGTCGATGTGCTGGGTGAGCGGGGCAGGCTGACGGTGCCGCTCACGCTGGGCGGCACTCGGCAGGCGGCCCTCGAGCTCGAGAAGCGGTTCGACGCGGGCGTGGTGCACGCCGTCCGCGGTGGCCTCTCCACGTCCCGTCGGGAGCACCAGCACTACCGGGTGGACGACCGCCGGACCGAGGTGTGGGTCGGCGCCGACCGGCAGGTCGTCGACGCCCTGCGGGTCTCGGCGCACGCCGCCTGGAGCGACGTCCGGTTCGGGCTGATATCCGACCGGCTCGTGACGTACCGGGTCGGGCTCGAGCTGGACACGCGGCGTAACATCGGGTTCCCGCGTGACGCCGTGTTCGCACGGGCCGTCTGGCAGTGGCTGGACGCGGCCGGGGGCGCGGCCGCGATGTCCCAGCCTCAGCTGGATGTGCGCGGGTTCATCGGCCTGTTCGGACAGTCGGTGCTGGCGTTCCGCGCGCAGTATCAGGGCGCAAGCGCGGCGGTGCCGGCCTACGCGCAGCCGCTGCTCGGCGGTGCCGGCTCGGTACGAGGACATCGGGTGGGCACGCGGGCCGGGGACCGGCTCGCGGCCGCCTCGGCCGAGCTGCGGTTTCCGATGAATTCGCCGCTGAGCTTCGGGAGAGCGGGCGTGCGGCTGTTCGTCGACACCGGCGCCGTCTGGGATGTGGATGAGCGCCTGCGCAAGACCAGGTTCAGCCAGGGTGTCGGTGGCGGGGTGTTTCTGAGCGCGGCGTTCGTGAACCTGCAACTCGACCTGGCCCACGACCTCCGCGGCGGCGCCCGCCTCCACGTCGCGACCAGCGTGAGCTTTTAGCGACGCCGCGCCACGGAACAGCCGCACCGGCCGGCCACTCCCAAGCGGTTGTCCACCCAGACAGGCCGCTGCCGTGGCCGCGGCGGAAGGGTATAATCCGCCAGCTTAGTGGTCCCGGTCATAATTACGGTAACGCACCGAGGGTGGCGAGGCGCCCGGCTGGCCAGGCGCGAGGAGGGAGCAGACCGGCAGCATTCGACCCCGCTGCGCAGAAGCCGAACGCCGTCCCTGGCGGGATGCATCGGCGGCCGACTGCGGCCGCATTTTTGACCGTGGCCCCTCAGATGCCCGGCTTCCCCACCTATCTCTTCGATCTCGATGGGACGCTGATCGACTCGATCGAGCTGATCATGGCATCGTTTCGCCACACCATGCGCACGCACCTCGGCACGGTCCCACCCGATGCGGAATGGCGTGCCGGCTTCGGCAGACCGTTGCGGTCCCAGCTGCTGCGCTACGCGCGCGACCCGGACCAGGTGGCGGAGATGGTCGCCACATACCGCGGGCACAACCGCGTGCACCACGATCGGCTCGTGCAGCCCTATGCCGGCATCCACGAGGTCGTCGGGCGATTGATCGATCAGGGGGCGACGCTGGGCGTCGTGACCAGCAAGAACCGGGCGGCGACAGAGCATGGGCTGCGGCATTGCGGGCTCGATCGGTTCTTCGCGGTGCTCGTGACGTCGGACGACACCACGGAGCACAAGCCCGGGCCTGCACCGGTGCTCGAGGCACTGACGCAGCTCGACGCCTCGGCCGAGCGGACCGTCTTCATCGGCGACTCGCCCTACGACTGCCTGGCGGGGAAGGCGGCCGGTGTGTCGACGGCAGCTGCGCTGTGGGGCCCGTTCTCCCGCGAGACGCTCGAGCCGCACGCGCCGGACTACTGGCTGGAGTGTCCCGAGCAGATTCTCCAGCTCGCGTGTTCCTGATACCGAAGATGAGCGCCCAACCCACACGCCCCGACGGCTCGTCCTGCGGCTGTGGGCTTCAGGCTGCAGGCTGCAGGCGCCCGCCGGGCGCCCTCCGCTCCCGACCCCGCGACCACGTCCATTTCCACGGCCTCTGGCATGCGAGTCATCTCTCCAACCCTCCCCGTCCCTACACTAATCTCATCAGGGAGGTTGTCTCACAGATGATTGGCACAGAGCGAGCCCGAAGCCAGAAGCCCGAGGCCTGAAGCGATGCAGATCCCAGAGGGATACCGGCTCTTCGAGTTCGTCGACCCGTTCGAAGAGCTGGTCGGACCACTGTGTGTCAAGGAAGACGAGGACGGCCACTTGCGATTCGCCTTCGAGGCCACACCGCATCACGCCAACACTTCGGGGCAGATCCACGGTGGCATGCTCATGACGTTCGCCGACTTTGCGCTCTGTCTGGCCGCCATTCACGGTCTGCCCGGCGAGCGCTGTGTCACCGTGTCGCTGAGCTGCGAGTTCACCGCGTCCGCTGAGGTGGGGGATTTCATCGAGTCGACCGCAGAGGTGGTGCGGCGCGCCCGATCGCTGACGTTCGTGCGTGGGCAGGTCACGGCCGGCGACCGCACCCTGCTGAACTACAGTGGCATCGTGAAGCGTCTACCCCGGACGGTCGCGACCCCGCGCTGTTAGCGACGCGGCGCCTCACCCCGACGAGCGAAGACGGCGCGAGCCTCGCTGGCGTCGTGTCGGAATGCTCCGGACACGGCACGACGGTCGTGAGCCTATGGGTATAATCGGAGCTTCGTCGATACAATCGGTGTCCGCAAAGGAGGATCCGCACATGCGTCCTCGTCCGACGTTCTGTATGACTGTTGCCGTGTTCGTGCTCGCGGCGTCGGCCGCCTTCGCCCAGCAGGGCGCCGTCGATGGCGAATGGCGGAGCTTCGCTGGCGACCTGGGCAGCACGAAATACTCTGCGCTCGACCAGATCGACGCGGACAACGTCGACACGCTGCGCGTCGCGTGGCGGCGACCGCTGGTCGACGCCGCGTATCTGGCGGTGGATCCGGAGCTCCGCTTTTCCAATGTCTCGCGCGCCGCGCCCCTGATCGTGGACGGCGTCGGGTATGTCCCGAATGCGATCGGGCTGGTCGAGGCGTTCGACATCGGCACCGGCGAGACCCTCTGGGGGCAGCAGCCGTTCGGCGGTCCGGACGAATTGCGTGGGACCGGGATACGCGGGGTGGCCTACTGGACCGACGGGACCAGTGCCCGCATTCTGGTGCACCGTGGCGAATATCTGTATGCGCTCGACCCGGAGACGGGCGAGACGTTTCCCGACTTCGGGGACGGCGGGCGCGTGGACTTGACGGTCGGGCTCGGGGAGGGGGCGCGGTATCGCTGGGGCAGCGTCCCGATGGTCGTGCGGGACGTGGTCGTCGTGGGGCAGTCGATGTCGGACACGTTCGAGACGAAGGAGGCCATTCGTGGCGATGTGCGGGCCTTCGACGTGCGTACCGGCGCCCTCCGGTGGCAGTTCCACACCATCCCACAGGCCGGCGAGTTTGGCACCGACAGCTGGGAGGACGACGCCTGGGAGTACTCGGGGCATGCCCCGGTCTGGTCGCTGTTCAGCGCGGACGCGGAGCTCGGCTACATCTACATGCCGGTCACCTCGCCGACCAACGACATGTATGGCGGGCATCGCGGGGGTGACAACCTGTTTGGTCAGAGCCTCGTGTGCGTCGACGCCGAGACGGGAGAGCGCGTCTGGCACTTTCAGCTCGTGCACCACGGGCTGTGGGACTACGACCCGCCGACGGCGCCGATCCTGATGGACATCACCGTCGACGGCCGGTCGATCAAGGCGGTGGCCCAGCTGACCAAGCAGGCATTCGTCTTCGTGTTCGACCGGGCGACCGGCGAGCCGGTCTGGCCGATCGAGGAACGACCGGTGCCGCAGTCGGGCAGCCCGGGTGAGCGGACCTCGCGGACCCAGCCGTTTCCCACCAGGCCCCCGGCGTTCGACCGGCAGGGGGCGACCGAGGACAACCTGATCGATTTCACCCCGGAGCTGCGGGCCGAGGCGATCGCCATCACGAACCGCTATGTCACCGGACCGCTGTTCACCCCGCCGTCGATTCGCGGGGACGGCCCGAACGACACGCGGGGCACGATCCAGCTCCCGGGCTCACAGGGGGGCGCCGACGTGCAGGGCGGTGCGTTCGACCCAGAGACCGGTATTCTGTATATCCCGTCGATCACCGCACCGTTCGTGGCGGACATCGTCGAGGGGAATCCCGACCGCACCAACCTGCGCTATGTGAAGGGCAGCCGGCAGTGGATCGGCGGCCCGCGTGGGTTGCCGCTGTTCAAGCCGCCCTACGGGCGCGTGACCGCCATCGACATGAACCGCGGCGAAATCGTCTGGATGACAGCCAATGGGGACGGACCGCGGCATCACCCGGCCATCAGACATCTCAACCTGGGTCCGCTCGGGACACCGGGCCGACCGGCGCCGCTGTTGACCAGGACACTACTGTTTCTGGGCGAGGGGTCGACCAACCGTCCGGGCGGCGCGCGGGTCATGGAGGGGATGCCGCCAGAGATCGTGACCAACGCCGGGGGCCGCTGGTTCCGCGCGTATGACAAGGCCACCGGCGACGTCGTGTGGCAGACCGAGCTCCCGGCGGGCACCATCGCGCCCCCGGTCACCTACATGTTCGAGGGCAAGCAGTATCTCCTGGTGTCGTCCGGGGATGTCAACACCCCGGGGCAGCTCCTGGCGTTCACGCTACCCTAAGCAGTCCGTGGTGACAGTCCGGCGTCGCACCGAGGGTGGCGATGCGCCGGCCTGGCAAAGCGAGACGAGGGAGCAGACCGGCAG
>JADFPE010000288.1 GCA_022562495.1 Acidobacteriota bacterium | reverse complement strand
AAAGACAGTGCTCGACGGCAGTGTGCGAAAGGCCGGCACAGCTCGGCGTCAACGCAGCTCATCAACACCGAGGAGGCAACTCGAGCGAGCTTCAGGCTCAGCGGGCGGCCCGCCCGACGTAGCTCTGCATGGTCCGCTCCACCCAGTCGGCCGCGCCGGGCACGAACCAGACCACCAGGACGGTGAGGACCAACGCGACGGCGATCCCCCGGTAGAACTGCTTCATCGCGGCGCCGCCTCGAACAGCCAGGAGCCGCCGGCCTCGACGCCCTCGCGGGTGAGCTGTGACGGGTACTTGTCCCGGATGGCGGCGGTGATGCCGTCGAGCTCGGGACCCGACGTGATCCGCTGCAGCTGCCGCTCGTAACGTGTCCCGCCTATACGAAGCACCGCGCGGCCGTCGCGTTCGGCGTCGACCGGCCAACCCTTCCAGAGCCGGCCGACGGTGGTGCTCATGTAGCCGGACCAGACATAGAGCTTGCCATCGTGGTGGGTGGCCCAGATCCGCCGCGACCGCGGCGGATCGGCCAGCTGCAGCTCGATGGTCTGGATGTCGTCGAGGAAGCCCCAGTCGGGATCGGCGCCGCGGTGCAGGTCGCCCGCAACCAGCGGACCACCCGAGAAGAAGACATTCGGGCCGTCCGCCGTTCGGGCCTTGGCTGCGGAGGTGACGACGGCGGTCACCGGTATCAGCAGCAAACAGCCGACGACGGCCAGCACTCGGATGACGACGCGCGATGCAGGTTGTTTCTCCATCATGGGACTCCGGTCATGGGACTCCGGACCCCAGTCTATGGTCCTGCCGCCGGATCCGCAACTGGGCTATGATCCAGTGACCAGACAGGGAGCCAATCGATGCAGGACTGGCCCACTCGGTGCGTCTTTTCTGGGCGCCCAGAACCGGCCTGCCGACATAATCGACTCTCTGCAAGGCATGGCCCTGAGCCCCGGCACACGCCTTGGCGTCTACGAGGTCACCGCCAAGATCGGCGAAGGCGGCATGGGCGAGGTGTATCAAGCCCGCGACACCAAGCTCGACCGGGACGTGGCGCTCAAGGTGCTGCCCGAGGCGTTCACGTCCGACCCCGACCGGCTGGCCCGCTTCGAGCGGGAAGCCAAGGTGCTCAGTGAGGATGACGCGTGTTGAACACCACGAGCGAGCCGGATGGTCCGGGCCGCCGATACGCGTGAGCCACCAGAGTGTGGGCATGTCGTGAATGAAGGAGCACATAATGAATCAGCGAGCAATGCGGTGGATGACGATGCGCCTGGCGGTTGGGATTGCGGCCACGTTGGCCGTCATGATGGGGACGGGGCTGACCGTGACCGGTCAGACGCCGGCCGACGTGGCAGGGGACTGGGCGCTGACGGTCGAGACCGACCAGGGCACCACGACGCCGAGCGTGATGCTCGAGCAGAACGGGTCGGAGCTGACCGGGCACTATTCGTCTGAGACGCTAGGCGAGGCCGAGGTGAAGGGCAGCGTGAGCGGGAACGACGTCGTGTTCTCGTTGAGCGCGAGTGCAGGGGGGGTCGACATCGAGGTGACCTACACCGGCACCCTACAAGACGACGGCACGCTTTCAGGCCAGATCGACCTTGGGGGCCTCGGCGGCGGGACCTTCACGGGCAGGCGGCGCTGACCGGCCCGTTTTGTAGCCAATGTCCTTACAACGCGGCACCACGCTCGGCCCCTACGAGATCCTCTCGCCCATCGGCGCGGGGGGGATGGGTGAGGTCTACAAGGCCCGCGACACGCGCCTCGACCGCACTGTCGCCATCAAGGTGCTCCCCGAGCATGTCGCCTCGGACCCCGACCTCAAGCAGCGGTTCGAGCACGAGGCGAAGACCATTTCCAGCCTGAACCATCCGCACATCTGCACGACATCGGCAGCCGGGACGGGATCGACTTCCTGGTCATGGAGTATCTCGACGGGGAGCCGCTGGCCCAGCGGCTGGAGAAAGGAGTTGGCGTGAGGACAGATTGGTGTCGACACGTATTGGCCGCGGTTCTGCTCATTTTCGTGGGGAGCGCGGTGGCCGGCGCTCAGGATCGCGACTTCGTCCCCGTCACCGACGCCATGCTCGAGGATCCGGCGGCCGGTGATTGGCTGACGTGGCGCCGCACGCCGAACGGCTGGGGCTACAGCCCGCTCGACCAGATCAATCGCGACAATGTGGGTGACCTGGAGATGGTGTGGACCCGCGGCCTGGCGTCCGGCAACCAGGAGGCCACGCCGCTGGCCTACGGCGGCACCCTGTACTTTCCCAATCCGAACGACCACCTACAGGCCATCGACGCCGTGACCGGCGATCTCAAGTGGGAGTATCGGCGGGAGATCCCCGACGATGCCGCGGACGTACTGGGCGGGGCGGGGCTCGTCTCCGTCAACCGGAACGTGGCGATCTACGGCAATGTGATCATCGATACGGGCAACGACGGATACGTCTATGCCGTCGACGCGGTCACGGGCAAGGTGGCGTGGGAGACGGAGATCTTCGACTACGACGTGGCGCCAGTCCGGCATACGTCCGGTCCGATCATCGCGAACGGCAAGGTGATCTCTGGGCGGAGCTGCCGCCCGCGAGCCGGGCCGGTCTCGTGTGTCATTGTCGCGCACGATGCCACGACCGGCGAAGAGCTCTGGCGAAGGCCGCTGATACCCGCACCGGGCGAGCCGGGCGATGAGACGTGGGGCGGCGTGCCGTACGAAGAGCGGCTGCACGTGGGGTCGTGGATGGTGCCGAGCTACGACCCAGAGCTCGACCTCGTCTACGTGGGAACATCGGTGACGTCACCGGCACCGAAGTTTCTGCTGGGCGGTGCCGCCTATCAGCACCTGTATCACAACTCCACGCTCGCCCTCGACGGCGACACCGGAGAGATTCGGTGGTACTACCAACACCTGAACGACCACTGGGATCTCGACCACCCGTTCGAGCGCTTGCTCGTCGACACGGCGGTGACACCCGACGCGAGCGCCGTGCGCTGGATCAACCCGAGGCTCCAACCCGGCGAGGTGCGCAAGGTCGTGACGGGCATTCCGGGCAAGACCGGGGTGGTGTACACCCTCGACCGTGAGACCGGGGAGTTTCTCTGGGCGACCCCGACGATCGCGCAGAACGTCATCACCAATATCGACGGGGAAACCGGCGAGGTGACTGAGAACGGGGAGTTGATCTTCAGCGCGTACGGGCAGGAGGTGTTGTCGTGCCCTGGCTGGGGCGGCGGAAAGAACTGGCCGGCCGGCGCGTACAGCCCGTTGACCAACACGATGTACTTCCCGATGCAGAACACCTGCGCCCGCGTGCTGGCGACCCCGGACGAAGGGCTGGCGATCTACCAGCTCGCGTCCCGCTTCCAGCTGGCGCCGGGGACCGACCAGCTCGGCGCCGTGTGGGCGATCTCGGCGGAAACGGGCGAGACGACTTGGCTCTACGAGCAGCGGGCCGCCACCCAGGCGCTGGTCACGACCGGCGGCGGACTGCTGTTCGGTGGCGACGGGAATGGACGCTTCCGGGCATTCGACCAGGAGACCGGTGAGGTGCTGTGGGAGATCAACCTGGGGTCGCCGGTCACCGGTTTTCCGATCACTTACGCCGTCGACGGACGGCAATATGTAGTGGCGAGCACTGGTGCCAGACGCGAGGGACTGACGCCCGAGCTACGCCCCAGCGCCGGTAACAACCTCTTCGTGTTCGCCTTGCCAGAGTAGGCGTAAGCGCCGTCGATAACGAGCCAGATGCCCCTGAGTCCAGGCACCCTCCTCGGCCACTACGACGTCACCTCCCTGCTCGGGGAAGGCGGCATGGGCCAGGTCTGGCAGGCCACCGACACCCAACTGAACCGCCAGGTCGGGCTGAAGATCCTCCCCGACGCCTTCGCCAGCGATCCTGAGCGCCTCAGGCAGTGTGTGTGTTTCCGCTGGCTCCACTGTCACTATAGCCCCGCATCGGAACTGGGTGGTAGGCTGCTGCGAGTCACGCTTTCCCAAGACAGGGCGGGACGGGACAGTGCCCAAGGCGATGGCCGGCGCGGGAGCCGGGAGGAGATCAAATGGATCGTGCCCTAGTGGTCGCCCTTATCGTTGCGCTGGGAGCTTCGGTGCAGGCGCAAACAACACAGTCGAGTAGCTTCGAGGCTCCGCGTACGCCTTGGGGCGACCCGGACATCGGAGGACTCTGGAACAGCTCCACTGTGACACCGGTCGAGCGTCCAGAGGGTCAGACCGAGGCGTTTCTCACCGCTGAGGAGGTCGCGGCCACCGAACGTGCGGTTGTCGACGGCAACGCGCGCGCGAACGCCCCCAGCGTGGTGCGAACCGAGCCGCTGCCGGTGGGCGGCAATGTGGGCGCATACAACAGCTTCTGGTTGGACCGCGGGACCAAGGTCGTCCCGACACGGCGCACGTCGATCATCATCGACCCACCGAATGGCCGGCTGCCAGCCTTGACGCCGGACACCGCGCGCCGACTCGCGTCGCCGGAGGCGCAGCGAATCCTCGACATCCAGCTGGCACGTTTGGATCCCGATTCGTACGAGCAACTCGATCTGAACGACCGGTGCATCTGGTACCGTGGTATCCCGACGTTCTCCACGGCGTACAACAACAATTATCACCTGTTCCAGACACCCGACTACGTGGTGATTCTCCAAGAGCACATTCACGACACCCGCGTGATCCCGTTGGACGGCCGTCCGCATGCAAGCGAACGCATCCCGCAGCTGCGGGGCGACTCCCGGGGCCACTGGGCGGGTGACACGCTCGTCGTCGAAACGACCAACTTCCGCAAGAAGGGCTTCTTGTTCATTCCGGGGCCGACACCTCAAGGGGGAACGAACTGGGAACCAACAGATGCGCTCCGCGTCGTCGAGCGATTCACCCGGATTGGACCCGACATCCTCGACTATGAGTTCACGGTCGACGCTCCCAATACCTGGTCCAGACCGTGGACCGGCTCATCTCCCTGGGCGCGTAGCGAGGGTCCGATGTTCGAGTACGCCTGCCACGAAGGCAACTACGGGCTCCTGAACATCCTCACCGGCGCGCGGGTGCAGGAGTTGACCCAAGTGCCGCAGTGATCTTCCAGGTTCGGTTGCCGCTGTCGTCGGAGGCCAGGCAAGACAGCCAGACAGCAGGGCGCGCAGAACCTGTCATTACCTGTCCTCAAGGCCGCCACCGCGGTCCCTGTCGGGCGCGCGGGACGTGGTCGCGGGGCCGACGCCTCCAGTCGCCCTCCAGTCGCCCTCCGTTCC
>JADFPE010000044.1 GCA_022562495.1 Acidobacteriota bacterium | reverse complement strand
CAAGCGTTTCATGGAACACCTGAATCCCCGTGCCGCCAAGGTCGTGGCGCTGGAAAAACCCAGCGAGCAGGAACAGGGACAATGGTATTTTCAACGCTACGTTGTGCACCTACCTACCCGCGGTGAAATCCTGTTCCTTGATCGATCCTGGTACAACCGTGCCGGTGTGGAACGGGTGATGGGCTTTTGTGACTCAAACGAATATCTCGAATTCATGCGCCAGTGCCCGGACTTCGAACGCATGCTGGTGAACTCCGGCATCAAGCTGTTCAAGTATTATTTCTCTGTCACCAAAAAAGAACAGCGCGCGCGCTTTGCCGCCAGGGAACATGATCCACTGAAACAATGGAAGATGAGCCCGGTGGACAAGGCGGCCGTGACCCTGTGGAGCGAATACACACGCGCCAAGGAAGCCATGTTTTTCTATACGGATACCGCTTCGTGTCCGTGGACCATCATCAAATCGGACGACAAGAAACGTGCCCGGCTTAACTGCATGCAGCACTTTTTGGCTCATCTGGATTATCCAGACAAGGATGCCGATGTCGTTCACGGCCCCGACCCGCTGATCGTGGGCGCGCCTTCCCAGGTGATTCGCAAGGACGTCCATTTGGATGACTGGCCGCACAAGTAATCGGGTTTTATGCTCTAGTAAAAGAAGCTTAGTAATCCTTCAAGGTGATATTTCCTTCAAGGTGTACTAGCTTTGAGGGGGTTCAATGGACTGGTCAATACTCTGGTGGCTGCTGGCAAGCCTGCTTGTCATCGCCGGTCTCGCCGGCACCGTGATTCCCGTGCTTCCAGGTGTGCCGCTGGTGTTCGCCGGCCTGTTCGTGGGCGCCTGGATTGGGCATTTCGAAACGATCAGTTGGTTAACGGTTGGCGTACTGGCCATGCTGACCATCGTGGCCTGGGCTGTGGACTTTTTAGCCAGCGTACTCGGCGCAAGATATCTCGGCGCCAGTTCCCGGGCACTCTGGGGTGCTGGATTCGGCGCCATCGTGGGAATTTTCTTTGGCCTGCCAGGCATCGTACTCGGGCCCTTCATCGGCGCTGTGCTGGGTGAGCTCAGCGTCGGCAGCGACTTGCTCAAGTCAGGCCGGTCCGGTCTCGGCGCGTGGTTGGGCATGGTGGTCGCAACCGCAACCAAACTGGCCATCGCCTTCCTGATGATCGGCGTGGTGATCTTCAAACTGGGCTTCGCCCAGCTAGCTTAACGCTTCGGCGCAGCGCAGCTACTTAAAGACCAGTCCGTCTCAATTGGCCTTGTTATATTTTTGCTGTAGAGAGCTGACAATTATTCCGATTACTCCAAATACCAGTGGAAATACGACAAGAGTGATTGTTGTAACCATACCAAGCGATGCCCATGCTCTTTGCTCAGAACCACCGAAAATATACGCATACGCATTCATGCCTATGTATGCGCCTATAAGGTAAACGGCTAAATCTCTAAATCTCTTTTTGTAACCCACCCAAAAGGCAATAATGGATAGAATAAACTGGCCAATATAAAAACCAAGGCCACTATCAAAGGGTTCATATCTATCTGATACTAAACTTACAACTCCCCAGCTTGCAGCCCCGACTAAAATTCCTATGGCAAAAATAATAATTTTGTTTTTCATGAAATATAACGCCTCGATCAGCTGCGCGGCGAAGCCGCGTCCGACTGCATCGGTGGCACAGACTTATTCACGATAGATCCAGGCTCCAACAACTGTCGAGGCGAGAATCCCCACGAGTGTGATCGCCGCCCATTGAGCGAGCATGCCCATTGGGAACATGCCCATCATCCCGTAGCTAACAACTGCCAGGAATACTCCGCCCAACCAGAAAACAAAACCAATAAGTACCGCTGTCTTGGGTCCAGGGCCGAATCGCGGACGTGCCGGCCGGCGACCCCGAGCGCCAGCTCGCCCGGCGCCGTCTCGTGACAGGTCACCTCGTGGCTCGCGTGCCCGGCCGACGGGACGATCAGGGACAGCGCGCCCGATCGAAGCCGCGACACGTCCACCTCGTAGGTGGTGTCGTTCCAGCGCAGCGTGAACCGCGACCCGTCGCTGTCGACCGGGCCAACCGGCTCAACCGTCACCAGTCGCCGCTCACCCGCCACCTCGACATACAGCCGCACCGGACCGCGACCCGCAGCGGTCGCCATCAGCGTCGCAGCCCGTTCAGACGTGCGGCGTGGCGCCACGGTGTCGGCCCGGTCCCGTCCACACCCCTCCCCAGTGTATCGGCGGCTGAAAAATAGGCGAACAGCGCGGCGGCCATCACCGCCAGATCCGTCTCCTCGGCAGACAGGTCGGAGAACGATCGCCCATGGCGTTCGGCCAGCGCCTGGTCGAGGAAGGTGGTGTCGAACCGGCCACTGACGAACGCCTCGTGGCCCAACACCCACAGCAGCGCTGGGATCGCGGTCGTGATGCCGACGACCTCATACTCGGTCAACGCGCGCCGCATCCGGGCGATCGCGCCGGCGCGGTCAGGCGCCCAGGCGACGACCTTCGAGATCATCGAGTCGTAGAAGACCGGCACCTCGAACCCCGCCTCGACCCCGCTGTCGTTGCGCACACCCGGTCCAGACGGGCTGCGTAGCGCTGTGATCCGCCCAGGCGCCGGCATGAACCCGGCGTCGGGGTCCTCGGCATACACCCGGCACTCGAGGGCGTGCCCGACGGGCGTGAGCGCCTGGCGGCGGTCCACCGTCAGCCGCTCGCCGTGCGCGATCCGGATCTGCCACTGCACCAGGTCCACCCCGGTCACCATCTCCGTGACCGCATGCTCGACCTGGAGCCGCGTGTTCATCTCCAAGAAGTAGAAGTGCCCATCGGCGTCGAGCAGGAACTCCAGCGTGCCCGCGTTCGTGTAGTTCACGGCGGACGACAGCGCAACCGCCGCCGCGGCCAGCGCCGCGCGCACCTCCAGCGTCACCGCCACCGACGGCGACTCTTCGATGACCTTCTGGTGCCGCCGCTGGATCGAGCACTCGCGCTCGACGAACGGCACGACGGTGCCATGCTCGTCGCCCAGCACCTGGACTTCCACGTGACGCGTGCCCTCCAGCAGCCGCTCGAAGTAGACGGTCGACTCGCCAAAAGCGGTGCTCGCTTCGGACCGGGCGGCCTCGACGCCGGCCACCACCGCATCGGTCTCGGCGACACGGCGCATCCCGCGGCCGCCGCCGCCGGCCACCGCCTTGACGAACAGCGGATAGCCGACCTCGTCGGCGCGGGCGCACAGCTCGTCGTCCGACAGCGTGTCCACCAACGCCTCGGTTCCCGGCACCACCGGCACCCCTGCGTCGACGGCGGCCCGTCGCGCCGCCGTCTTGCCGCCCATCGTGTCGATGACGTCGGCCTCCGGGCCGATGAACACCAGCCCGGCCTCCCGGCAGGCGCGCGCGAACGCCGCGTTCTCGGCCAGGAATCCGTACCCGGGATGAATGGCCGTGGCGCCCGTCCCGCGCGCGGCGTCAACGATGCGCCCGATGTTCAGGTAGCTGTCGGCCGGCGCACTCGGCCCGATGGCGACCGCCGCGTCCGCCTGCCGGACATGCGGCGCGGTCCGGTCGCACTCGGAATAGACCGCGACCGAGGGCACCCCCATCTCGCGACAGGCCCGCAGGATACGCACGGCGATTTCGCCTCGATTGGCGACGAGAATCTTCACGTGAAAGTTGAGTCTTCCGACACCGGAGGCGCGGTCGGGCCTAGACGTCTCCTATGGGTAACATCGTGACATTTGAAGCAAGTTTTCGTGATACTGGGAGATGTCTAGCCCCCGCGTAGCGGGGCTGTGAGAAAAGCTTCTGCTAGCGAGGCTGTGCCGTCCGTCGTCTGGGCGGTTTGAGACGCAACTTCGCTGGCAGCCTGCACACACCCCGATCACCCGGCGCCGCGGGGCGAGACGCCGAGCTTCAGGACAGGGCGATCTGTTTATTATCCTAACACTTATGGCTGGTACGCCAGACAGCCGGTGGTGCTATTCTGGGCGACATCGTCTGCCAGGAGTCTGAACGGGTCTGACGTGCACGTGGTGCTCCCTCGTCCTTCAGATTCGATCACAACACCTCGCCGGCGTGACCGGCGCACGAAGGACACATGTTCACCGGACAATTCGCTGTGCTGACGGTCATCGTCGCCGGGCTGGTGGGAAGCGGTCTCGTTGTCCCGGTGGGTACTCCGCCCCTGGCTGCGGCCTGCATCGGGCTGAGCTTTGGAGCCATCGCCGGTCTCATGCCAGCCGTCGTGCGGGATGGCAGGTTTCCGGGCACCCTGAGCTCACGACGTGCCCGCCCCGCGATGCTGGTGGCCACCCTGATCGTCTAGGCTGTCGGGATGGGGGGTGTGACCGCGTTCGATCTGGACCGTGGGGTCGATCTGAGCGTGACGCTGCTCGTGCTGGCGACCGGCTATGCGGGCTGCTGGTTGGGGGCCGCAACGACGGTCTTCGCGGTGGACGACCCAGCTCGCTGAGTGCCGTTGCATTCGACCCATGCGGCGTCGCCGCCCAGCCCTCACCCCGCCCTTCTCCCGGAGAGAGAGGGGATGGCCGGAGCGCGCTGACGCGGGACCCTTTGCTACAGCGGAATATTCCCGTGCTTCTTCGCCGGGTTCGTGTCCCGCTTCCCTGCCAGGCTCCGCAGCGCGGCAATCAGCTTGGGACGTGTCGCGCGGGGCTGGATCACCTCGTCGATGAACCCGTGGGCGGCGGCGGCGAAGGGATTGGCAAGCTTGTCGCGGAACTCGGCGACCTTCTCGGCGTGCAGGGCGACAGGGTCGGCGGCGGCAGCGAGCTCGTGCTTGTAGAGGATGTTGACAGCACCCTCTGGGCCCATCACGGCGATCTCCGCGCTGGGCCAGGCGAAGTTGACGTCGGTGCGGATGTGCTTGCTGGACATCACGCAATAGGCGCCGCCGTAGGCCTTGCGGGTGATGACGGTCACCTTCGGCACGGTGGCCTCGGCGAAGGCGAACAGCAGCTTGGCGCCATGACGGATGATGCCACCGAACTCCTGCTGGGTGCCGGGCAGGAAACCAGGGACGTCCTCGAGTGTGACGAGCGGGATGTTGAATGCGTCGCAGAAACGGACGAAACGCGCGCCCTTGACCGACGCGTCGATGTCGAGCGTGCCGGCGAGATGCGCCGGCTGGTTGGCGACGACGCCGACCGACTGACCGCCAAGCCGCGCGAAGCCGACGAGGATGTTCCGGGCGTAGTGCTCCTGCACCTCGAGGAACTCACCCTGATCGGCAATGGCGCGGACCAAATCGCGCATGTCATAGGGCTGGCTGGCCTGCTCCGGCACCAGGTCGTCGAGCGCCGGGTCCTCGCGGTCGACCGGGTCGGTCGCCGCGCCGCGCGGCGGGTCGTCCAGGTTGTTGGAGGGCAGGAACCCGAGCAGCGTGCGGAGCAGCGCGAGACACTCCTGGTCGTCCGGCACGATGAAGTGCGCCACCCCGCTCTTCGCGTTGTGGGTCATCGCGCCGCCGAGCTCCTCCTTGGTCACATCCTCGCCGGTCACCGTCTTGACGACGTCCGGCCCGGTGATGAACATGTAGCTCGTCCGGTCCACCATGACCGTGAAATCGGTGATGGCTGGCGAGTACACTGCGCCGCCGGCGCAGGGACCCATGATGGCGGAGATCTGCGGCACGACCCCGGATGCCAACGTGTTGCGGAGAAAGATATCGGCATAGCCGCCGAGCGACAGCACCCCCTCCTGGATCCGCGCGCCGCCTGAGTCGTTCAGCCCGATGATCGGCGCCCCCGTCGCCATCGCCAGATCCATGATCTTGACGATCTTGGCGGCGTTGGTTTCCGACAGCGACCCGCCAAAGACGGTGAAGTCCTGCGCGAACGCGTAGACGAGACGTCCATCGACGCGGCCGCGCCCGGCGACGACACCGTCACCCGGCACGACCTGATCCGCCATCCCGAAGTCGCGGCACCGATGGGTCACGAGCTTGTCTACCTCGTGGAACGTGCCGGGGTCGAAGAACAGATCGATCCGCTCCCGCGCGCTGAGCTTGCCCGCAGCATGCTGGCGGGCGAGGCGCTCCTCGCCACCGCCGACCAGCGCGCGTCGCTCGTAGTCCTCGAGCTGCTTCCGCTTATCCATCACCGGCTTCCCACAGTCGTGACCGTACACCAGCCTCCGTTCGGGCGTCGTATGAACGCCGCGTTCGGCCAGTGCAAAGCGCGACGAGGGAACAGATTGGGCAACTGTGACCGAGGACGCAACGCCGCAAGACGAGATGCAGCGGCGGCCGCGCGCTAGCGAGGCTCCGCCTCAGACCATCCCACCCCGGTCGCCTCCGCCCCGCTAGCCACGCTATGCTCACAGCCCCGCTACGCGGGGGCTAGACTCCTTGAACGGCGGTTTCGTAGTGACAAGGAGTCTAGCCCACCGGCTGCTGGGCCTTGTCCCAATCCGCCAGGAACTTTTCCAGCCCGATTCCGGTCAACGGGTGGGTGAACAGCGCCTCGATCGCTTTGGGCGGGCAGGTGCAGACGTCGGCGCCTATGCGGGCGGACTCGATGACATGGATCGGCCCGCGGATACTGGCAACCAGTACCTCGGTGGAGAAGTCGAAATTCTCGAAGATCTCCACGATCTGCGCGATGAGATCCATCCCGGAGGTGCCGATGTCATCGAGCCGCCCGACGAACGGGCTGACGAACGACGCGCCGACCTTCGCCGCCAGCAGCGCCTGTGCCGCTGAGAAAATCAAGGTCACATTGACGCGGGTCCCTTCTGTGGTCAGGGTGCGACAGGCCTGCACCCCGGCCTTGCCGAACGGCACCTTGACGACGATGTGCGGGTCGATTGCCGCCAGCTCGCGGCCTTCACGCACCATGCCATCGCTGTCGGTCGCGACGACCTCGGCGCTCACCGGCCCCTGCACGACATCGCAGATCCGCTTCAACACGGCGCGGGGATCGCCCCCGACCTTGGCCAGCAGCGACGGATTGGTGGTCACGCCGTCGATGATACCGAGCGGCGCGAGCGCCTCGATGTCCTCCACGTTCGCGGTGTCGATAAACAGTTTCATCCTCTTGTCACTCCTGCGAGACATCACCACGGGACCACATTGTAACGTTGGACGTCACGTTCGTCGCCTCGAGAAGATGTCTAGCCGCCCGTGGTGAAAGTCATGCTCCGGCTAGCGACGCTGCACCCGGCTGCGCTCGTCGATCCGAGACGCACCCTCGCTGGCCGCGACGACGTCGTTGACCAGCTCACCGACACCCTCGACGGTGACCACGACCCGATCGCCTGGCACGATCGGCCCGACACCCGGCGGTGTGCCGGTCGAGATGATGTCGCCGGGCAAGAGGGTCATCACCGCGGTGACGAACTCGACCAGGCGCCGAATCGGAAAGATCAGCTCCCGCGTGCTCGAGTGCTGGCGGCGCTCGCCGTTGACGTGGGATTCGATGGCGATCGGCCGGTCGAGATCACAGGCTGCGATGCACGGCCCGACCGGCGCGAAGGTATCGAAGCCCTTGGCGCGGGTGTACTGGACGTCGCGCCGCTGCAGATCGCGGTCGGTCACGTCGTTGACACAGGTGAGGCCGAGCACATATTCATGCGCCCGTGCGGCCGGCACGTTACGCGCGGTCCGCCCGATCACCACGCCCACCTCGGCCTCGTAGTCGACCCGTCCGGCGCCGGGCGGAATGACGATCGACGCGCCCGTGCCGATCACGGCGGTTGAGGGCTTCAGGAAGATCAGCGGCTCGTCCGGCAACGCCTTGTGCATCTCGGCCGCATGGTCCTTGTAGTTCAGCCCGACGGCCACGATCTTGGACGGCACCACCGGCGCCAGCACTCGCGGCTCCGGTCCCACCACCCGCGCGCCAGCGGTGTACCGCCCGAACGGATCTCCCTCGAGGACATGCCAGGTGCCGTCGCGCCGGAGGGCGTGTGTGGGGTGTCCGTCGTGCTCGATCCGATAGATAGGGTCCATGGCACTGCGCCACCGACAGTTGGTGCTCCGTGTCACCGGGCCGCGTTCTCCACCTGGTTGGAGAGCGGGCTGACGTTGGGTGGCGTCACGGTGTCGACCGCGCGGACGGCATACACGTAACGCACACCCGGCTCTGCGGTCGTGTCCCGGTAGGTATTCTCCTGGACCGGCGCCGGGGTGAGCGGCTGCAGTGTCTCACCTGGCGGCACGCCGCGCAAGACCAGATACCCGGCCAGGTCGTCCTCGTCGTTCGGCTGCCAAATCAGACTGACCGCCCCGTCGCTGCCGACGCCGGTCAGCCCCTCGGGCGCCGCCGGTGGGAAGGTGTCGACGAGGGTGACACAGGTCTGTACCGACAACCCGCTGCGCATGTCGAGCCCGCCGACGACGTCGAGCGTGCTGACCGCATAGCAGCGCTCGACCCCGAACTCGACACGGCCGTCGGCGTACGCGGGTATCGTGAGCGGCATCGTATTCAGTGGCTGCGGCATCGCCGGCGGCCCATCGTGCGACTCGACGATCTCGTAGAGATCGTAGCGGGACGCGGGCGGCCACTCGACGATCGGGCGGGACGGCAGGATGGGCCGCGGCGGAGTCGTGCCCGGCGTCTCGAACGCTGTCTGGCCGGTCGTGGTATTCGCTACTGCGTCCGCCGGTGTCGCGGCCGACGCATCTCCCGCGGCGGGCGCCCCGGGAGCCGACCCGCCGGTCGAGGTCGTCGGCGCCTGCACGGTGGCGCGTGCCCCGGGCGGAAGCTCCCACGTGACGTCGATCACCTCCTCGGTGTAGGTGACCCCGGGCGCCGGAGGCGGCGCGGGCGGCATCATCAGCGGCACGGCCACTCGCTGGGATTCCGCCTCACGTCCCTTGCTGGACACGCCCACCACCACATACTCGCGCTGCAGCGGACCGGGCAACGGCGGTGTCATCAGCGGCGGCACGATGACCGGCGTCTCCAGCGTCTCGTCATCGTCCTCCTCGTCGTCCCGCTCGTCCTCCCACGGGTCCACGGGCACCAGGGTCGCCGCTGCCAGCGTCTCCGATACGACGACCGGAAAACCCTGCCCTGGCCGTGGGTCGTCAGGGGGCTCCCCCGCCGGGTCCGCGGCGATCGCGTCGGCCGGCGTCTCCCACGGTCGCACCTCAATCGACGCGACCAGGGTGGCCGCCGCCTCGAACTCCTCGAGGTTGAGCCTCCGGTCGGGTCGCACTCGCGGCTGCGTGGTCATCGCATACACGTCCACTCGGACGAGATCGGCCGGATCGGTACCGTCCCGATTCCGCGTCGGGAGCGTGAAGCCCACATACACCGTGCCGCCGATCCGGCGCACCGCCAGCTCGGTGACCGGCGCCGGCACCAGCACGAACGGCGCCAGCGGCGGGCCCCTCATGCCGCAGCCCCAGAGCTGCACCATCACCACCAGTCCGACGAGGAGCGTGGCTCGCAGTCCGTGGTGGACGTCCGGCGTCGCACCGCGGGTCGTCGAGATCGACGCCGCGCCGGGCCCCTGCAATGCGTGACGAGGAAGCATACGGGCCGTACTCGACCCCGCTGAGGAACGCTCAGCACAGACCCCGTGGCGGATGCAACGCCAGCCGCATGCACCGGGACGTCCACCACGGGCTGCCACGTGCCCGACCAGGGTCACAGGATGTAACGGGAGAGGTCCTCGTCGTTGACGATGTCGGCCAGCATCTTGTCGACATAGGCCGCATCGATGACGATCGTCTTCTCGTCGAGTTCAGGAGCGTTGAACGAAATCTCGTCCAGCAGTTTCTCCATGACGGTGTGCAGACGACGCGCACCGATGTTCTCGGAGCGCTCGTTGACCCGGGTCGCAAACTCGGCGATACGGTCCACCGCGTCCGGCTTGAAGGTCAGGGTGACGCCCTCGGTTGCCAGGAGCGCCGTGTACTGCTTGACAAGCGACCCCCGCGGCTCGGTGAGGATCCGCACGAAGTCACCAGTCTCGAGCGAATCGAGCTCGACCCGGATCGGAAAGCGCCCCTGCAGCTCCGGGATCAAGTCCGACGGGCTGGCGACGTGGAACGCGCCGGCGGCGATGAACAGGATGTGGTCGGTGCGGACCGTGCCGTGCTTGGTGTTGACCGTCGTCCCCTCGACGATCGGCAGGATGTCCCGCTGCACCCCCTCGCGGCTCACGTCCGGCCCCTGCCCACCTTCGCGGCCGGTAATCTTGTCGATCTCGTCGATGAAGATGATGCCCGCCTGCTCGACCCGCTCCACCGCTGCCTGGCCCACACTCTCGCTGTCGACGAGCTTCTGTTCTTCCTCCTGCACCAGATAGGCGAGCGCCTCCGGCACTTTGAGGCGCCGCTTCCGCGACCGCCCCTGGAACAAGTTCGGCAACATATCCTTGATGTTGATGTCGATCTCCTCGATGGAGGACCCGGAGATGACCTCGAACGACGGGAAGTTCTTCTGCGGGACGTCGACCTCGACCTCACGATCGTCGAGACGCCCCTCGGCACGCTGCGCGCGCAACCGCTCTCGTGTCCGCTGATGCTGCTCACGCGCCGGACCGGGGTCATTGTCCCGGACCGAGGGCGGCAGGGGCGGTAACAACAGATCGAGCAGCCGCTCCTCGGCGCTTTGACGAGCCTTCACACGCACCCCGACCAGCCGCTCCTCGCGCACCATGTCCACCGCGAGCCCGACGAGGTCGCGCACCATCGACTCGACATCGCGGCCCACGTAGCCGACCTCGGTGTACTTCGAGGCCTCGACCTTGATGAACGGCGACTGCGCCAGACGCGCCAGCCGCCGGGCGATCTCGGTCTTGCCAACACCGGTGGGGCCGATCATCAGAATGTTCTTCGGCGCCACCTCCTCGGCCAGATCCGGCGGCAGCTTCTGACGCCGCATCCGGTTGCGCAGCGCCACGGCAACGGCGCGCTTCGCCTGCGTCTGCGAGATGACGAATTTGTCGAGCTCGGCGACAATTTGCCGGGGGGTCAGGGTGTCGAGCAACGGCTCGATTGCCCCGTCTGGCGGGGCCGACTCGATCACCTCGGTCGACTCGGGAAGGTAGATGGGCATCTAGTTCTCAAACGGGGCTTCGCCCCGAACCCCTCGCGGGCGCTCGAGGGGGCCCCAGTGCCCCACTCCGCGCCCGCGGGGCGCGCATTGCCGCGCGCCCTGGCTGGTGTTTCTCCGCACCCTGCTAGGAACCCGGGCGGAAGCGCTGACGTGGAGCACGAGCCTACAATCTTTCGATCGTGACATTGGCGTTCGTGTAAATGCAAATGGACGCGGCGATGCCCATCGCGTGCTCGGCGATCTCCCGAGCTCCGAGCTTGGTGTGGCGCGCCAGCGCCTTGGCGGCTGCCATCGCGTAGGCCCCCCCAGAGCCGATCGCGATGATGCCGTCGTCTGGCTCGATCAGATCGCCGTTCCCCGACAGCAGGAACGTCGCGTCGGCGTCGAGCACGATGAGCATCGCCTCGAGCCGGCGGAGGAGACGGTCGGTCCGCCAGTCCTTGGCCAACTCGACCGCCGAGCGCTCCAGGTTGCCGCGATACTGCTCCAGCTTGGACTCGAACCGGGAGAACAGCGCGAACGAGTCGGCGGCGGAGCCGGCGAACCCAGCCAGGATTTTGTCGTGGTAGAGCCGCCGGATCTTGCGGGCGCTCTGTTTCACCACGGTGTCGCCGAAGGTGACCTGTCCGTCGCCGGCCATGACGACTTGCTTCTCGTGACGCACCGACAGCACGGTCGTGCTTCGAATCATATGCCGAGCCTATCCAAATGCTGAAAACCGTGTCAATGCGGGGACCCAAGAAGTCAGAAGTCAGATGTCGGGCGGAAAGCAGACGCCATAGACGTCATGTCGGCCGAACGCCCACAGCTAGGGCTAGCATTGCGATGCCGGTGTTTCCCTCTAACAGTGGCGCAGGGCTTTAGCCCTGCGATGCCGGCGCTTTCGCGCCGCTCCGGCTAATCCGGCGCATGAGGAGGTAGATGGGCACGCCGGTGGCGATGACCAGCAGACCGGCGCCGGAGGTAGCCGGACTGCGCCACAACGCGCTCAGGACGATGAGCAGGCTGGCCACGACAAACACGGTCGGCGCGACCGGATACCCCCACGCCCGGAACGGTCGAGGCTCGCGGGGGTTCCGTCGGCGCAACACGAACAGCGACGCCACGGCAACACCGGCAAACAGCACCACCGCGAACCCGGTGTACTCCACAAGCTGGTCGAAGCGACCGGTCAGCACGAGCACACTGGCCCAGACGCCCTGGGCCACGATCGCGACCAGCGGCGTGCGGAACCGGGAATCGACCCGCGCGACCATCGCCGGGAACTGTCCGTCGCGCGCCATCGCGTAGTAGACACGCGGACCCGCCATGACCATGGCACTGATGCTCGCGGCGATCATCACCACCGTCGCGGCCGCGACCGGACCCGCGACCGTGGGCCCGAAGAGCCGGTCGGCTACCGCATCCACGACCCGGGCCTGTACCGTGGCGAGCTCCGCCACAGGCAAGGCATAGACGTAGAGCACGTTCAGGAGCAAATAGATCACCACCACCGCAAACGTGCCCACCCCAAGCGCCAGCGGCACGTTGCGGCTGGGGTCCCGGATCTCCTCGGCCAGATACGCGGCCGCGTTCCATCCCGAGTAACTGAACATGACCGGGATCAGCGCCAGCACCCAGAGCGCAGGCGCGACGGCCGCACCGGCGGTGAAGTGTGCGGTGTCCCCCTGGCCGAGCCCGAATCCGAGCGCCACGAACGCGACGAGGAGTGCGACCTTCGTCCCGGCCAGGAGGTTCTGGACGATCCGGCCGGGACCGAGACCGAGGATGTGCACACCCGACAGCGTGGCGATCACCGAAATGGCCACGAGTGCCTGTGGGGAGACCACGAGATCGAGGAGGCCGAGCGGCAGGGTGACGAGCGGTGTCGTGTCGCCGGCCACCGGCAGGAACCGGCCGAGATAGCTGGCCAGCCCGACCGCGCTGGCGGCGATGGCGCCCGCGAACCCCGCGACGAACGAGGTCCATCCGGTGAGAAACGCCGCGAGCGGGCCGAACGCCTCGCGCAGATACACGTACTCGCCGCCGGCCCGCGGCCGCAACGTGGCCAGCTCCGCGTAGGCCATCGCCCCGGCGAACGCCAGCGCGCCGCCGGCGCCCCACACGGCGAGCATCGCCCAGGGATGCGGCACCAACTGCGCGACGGACGCCGGCACCAGGAAGATGCCGCCGCCGATGACGTTGGAGACGACGATGGCTGCACCGTCGAGCGGACCGAGACGGCGATCGAGCGCAGGCGGCAGGGGTGCGGACGCTGGAGCAACGGCGCCAGCTGCGGCGGGCACCTAGTGGTGCGTCTCAGAAATGGGTTGACGGGTGCGGCGAGCGATCGTCGCTGGACAGGCGCGCCCACGAGACATGGTCACCGTAGGTCGTCGAGGAACCGGAGCACCGCCAGCGGCACGGAGCACTGTGGGGACGGGTGACCCCGCGGGGCTGACGCCCAGCGCTGGCCGTGGCGGGATGCCCCACCCGGAAATCCTGTAGCGCATCTCTGGGTCAGGACACTCACTGCATGAGCAGCCGGCGGTCGACAGAGACCGAGTCGAGACGGACCCACTGGTTGCCGCGGTGCTTGACGAACAGATCCATCTCCACGTCGACGAAATCTCGATGCGCCAACATCTCGGACCACGCCTGCTCACCGGTGTAGCCTCGCCCCGACTGGAGCCGAAACACCTGTGTGGACCGCCCCGCGTCGAGGCCTTCGGTGCCGAACGCGCGGACGTAGGCGGTGCCCCAATCCTCCTCTTCACCCTGGCGTCGGAACACGGCGTTGAGCTGGAGGTAGCGGATGGTGTCGTCGGTGCTGTTCTCGAGCCGGAACGACACCGATGGTACGAGCTTGTTGCGACCCAGGCTGTCGGGTCCGGCGTCGAACCAGCCGCTCGAGACCTGTGTGAGCCGCAACGACGCCGGCATGTCGAGGGGAGGCCCGGCGCAGCCGGCGACGACAAGCACGCCCAGGAGGATGCCCAGACGAATGCTCATGATCATGCGCATATTGTATGCTGAGCAGTCTGTGGCCCTCACCCCGGCCCTCTCCCCCTGGGAGCAGGAGACAGGGGAGCCTCCCAACACCGGCTATTGCGCTGAGACCCGGCTCAGGACGTCGATCAGCTGCTGCCGCGCTAGCTCGGCGCCGGTCACCTCGAACTCGCCGAACGCGCGCTGCAGCTCGCTCAGGTCGGCCTGTCGCTGGTTGGCGATGCGCTCCTCCTCGCGAAGCAACTGGCGCACGCTCCGCAACAACCTCTCATCGGCGGCGGCCACAGCGCCCGCCCCCCGGGAGACGTCAGCACCCCCCCGAACGGGCGGGATGTCCCGCGCCCGCGGGCCCGCCGCGACCGGCGTGCCGCGCAGAGCCTCGATCTCCTGCCGCGGATCGACCCGCACGCGCGCCGGATCCGACTGCGACGCCGGCGCCGCGTCGGGCTGCGTCGCCCCGGCAGACCCGGTCTCCCTCCAACCAATCCGGAGCACCATCTCACCCCGCCCGATCGCCAATTCCGGTTTCGCAACGCCTGCGGCGACCGCCAAGACCACGATTGCCGCCGTCGCGAGGCCCCAGGCCGGCGGGTGTCGGAGCCTGCCCCAGAACGACACCGGTGCATGCTCTGGATGTGCGTCGGAGACCACGCGAAAGCCGAGCTCGGCCTCCGGCGGGGCCCACACCTCGAGCGTGCTGCGAACACCCTTCAGCCCCCTGGCCTCATCGGCACACCGCGCACAGGTGCGCAGGTGGGCTTCGACACGAGTCCGCGCGTCTCGATCGACCTCCCCATACAGGTAGTCGATCAACGCGTCCTTCTCGACACAGTTGTTTGTCTCGGTCATCGATCTAGATTCACCACCTTGCGACTGGTTCTGGCCATCAATCCGGTCGGCGGCAGCCCAACGATGCTCGCCGTGCCTTGCACACCGCTGCGCTGCAACTGACGCCGCAACACGCTGAGGCCCTGGTAGAGCCGGGTCTTGACCGTGCTCAGCGGGCATCCCTGCAGGTCGGCGATCTCCTGGAACGTGAGCCCGTGGTATTCCTTCAGGACGATCGTGGTCCGCTGCTCCTCCGACAGGGCTGTCATCGCGCGCGTAATGACCCGCCCGAGGTCGCGCCGGACCACCAGCTCCTCGGCCGTCTCCACCGATCCGTGGACCGCTGCCGGCTCGGTGTCGGCGTCGAGCGGCGTAACCATTGAGGACCGCCGCTCGCGCCGGATCCAGTCACGGCACAGGTTCAGGGCGATCCGATAGAGCCAGGATGAGAACTTGGCCTGGCCCTTGAAGCCCTTGAGCGCGCGAAAGGCCCGCATGAACGTTTCCTGGCAGACGTCTCTGGCGTCCTCCTCGCGGCCGAGCACACGGTACGCCAGGGCGAAGATCGGCCGCTCCCAGCGCACGACGAGCTGGTTGAAACTGTCCGTGTCGCCGGCGGTCGAGAGCACAACGAGCTCTTCGTCAGTCCTCTGCATACTGAACACGGCGGTCTGGGCTCCGCTCATGGTGTGCCGATCGCGTCGTGAGCATAGGTGGCCCCGGGGGAAGCGGGACACACGTCGTGCCGGTGCCGTCACCCGACCTCGGTCAGGGTCACCAGTATGTCATTAGACGCCGTAGGGTCCGACGTGGTCTGGGACAATCTCCCCCGGGACGGCGCGCCCCCGTCGTGCCCACCAGGCACGTCGACATGCCGGCGCCTACGGTATCATTCCGGGCGGCACAGCGCGCCCCTGCGAGCGAAGCTGCGCCTCGACCCGACGAGCGAACATGGCACAACTTCGCTCGCAGACGCTGTGCTTATAGCCCCGCGACGCGGGGGCCAGACATCTCCGTGCGTCATGAAAACGTGCGTCGAATGTTACGATGTCACCCGTAGGAGGTGTCAAGCAGTCCGTGGTGAAAGTCCCGCGTTGCATCGAGACCGGTGACGTGCCTGTCTGACAAGGCGACGCGGGAACATACCGACCGTATGTGACCGAGGAGCAACGCAGACAGGCAGGATGCGGCGTCGGTCGAATGCAGCTGGACTTTCTCCACGGGCCGCGAGCACCCCACCGGCACACGGAAAACTGGGGGCCCCTTCGCCGAATGGTGCTACGCTAGCGTCTCGTCGTGAGCGTCAGGCGTCGCACCGAGACCGGTCGTGACAGCTGCCGCATCCGGACTCCGCAAGACGCGACGCAGCGCGAGTACCGGCAACTACTTGACCGAGTCGCAACGTCGCCTGGCGGGACACGACGTACGGTCGAATGTCGCTCGACCGTCACCACGGACCGCCAGACTGTGTTGGTGGTCGGATTGTCATGATCGACGAAACCTTTCTGACGACGGACGAAGTTCTCGAGTATCTGCAGGTCAACCTGAGAACCGTCTACCGGTTGATCAAGGCTGGCAAGATTCCGGCGGTCAGGGTGGGTCGCCAATGGCGATTCCGCAAGACCGACATCGACGCCTGGCTGGAGCGAGAGCGCTCGCACAGTATCCCTCCGGTGCGCTCGTCTCCCACGCCAACGCAGCCAGCCAAGCCGGACGGGCGACCCCGTGTGCTAGTCGTGGACGATGAGGCCAGCATTCGCGATCTGCTATCGAAGATGCTGGCCCTGGCCGACTACGACGTCGACGTGGCGGACGACGGGCGGGCCGCGCTCGAACGGATGCGGAAGGTCAGCTACGACCTGCTCATCACGGACCTGAACATGCCCGGCATGGACGGTCTGACGGTCATCCACGAAGCACGACGGTTAAACGAGCACCTGCCGGTGATTATCGTCACCGGGTTCTCGACCGAGGCCAGCGCCATTGAGGCTGCCAATCTCGGCGTGTCGGGGTATCTCACGAAGCCGTTCAAAGTGCCGAAGGTGCTCTCGGTCGCAGCGAAAGCGCTCGGCGAATAGCTTCGCTGGCCGCACTGACAGTACACGGGACACACACCGCCGGCTCCCTGCCCGCTCTACCCGAGGATGCTCCAACTCTCGTCCCTGACCAAGGGGTTCGGCGACCGCACCCTGTTCAAGAACGTGACCTGGCGCCTCTCCGCCGGCGACCGCGTCGGGCTGTGCGGCCCGAACGGCGCCGGCAAGACGACGCTCCTGCGGATGCTGGCCGGGCTCGAGGAGCCGGACGCCGGGACGATCACCAAACGGACCGGACTGACCGTCGGATATCTTCCCCAGGACGGGCTCATCCACACCGGGCGGTCGTTGGTCGACGAGGCGCGCACCGCGTTTCAACCGCTACTCGACATCAAACGGACGATGCACGAGCTCGAGCACCAGCTCGCCGACGAGCGGGGGTCGCGCGAGGAGCATGAGGGCATCCTGGAGCGCTACAGCGAGCTGCAGCACCAGTTCCGGGACCAGGACGGCTACACCATCGACCTGAAGGTCGCCGGCGTGCTGAACGGGCTCGGGTTCGGCACAGACGAGTTCGAGAAGCCGACCGACACCTTCTCGGGCGGCTGGCAGATGCGGATCGCCCTCGCCACGCTGGTCCTGCGACAGCCGCACGTCATGCTGCTCGACGAGCCGACGAACCACCTCGACCTCGAGGCGCGCAACTGGCTCGAGGACTTCCTGGCAGGCTATCCCCACGCCCTCATCCTGGTGTCGCACGACCGGTACTTCCTGGACCGCGTCGTGACACGCATCGCCGAGGTGGGGCTACGGACGATCACGTCATACGTGGGCAGCTATTCCGAGTATCTGGTCGAACGAGATGCGCGGATCGCGGTGCTCCGCGAGCAGAAGAAGCGGCAGGACGAGGAGATCGCCCGGATCCGCCAGTTCATCGACCGGTTCCGCTACCAGGCGACAAAGGCAGCGCAGGTACAGAGCCGCGTGAAGATGCTCCAGAAGATCACGCCGATCGAGGTCCCGGTTGAGCGCAAGCGCGTCCACTTCTCCTTCCCGGACAGTCCTCGGAGCGGTCGGGTCGCCCTCGAATTGCGGGGCATCCGCAAGGCCTACGGGTCAACGGTGGTGTTTGACGGGGTGGACGTCCACGTCGCCCGCGGTGACCGGATCGCGCTCGTCGGCCCCAACGGCGCCGGCAAGTCAACCCTGATGCGGCTGTTGTCCGGGGTGGAAGCCCCAGACGACGGGACCCGGATCGAGGGGCACAATCTGGTCGCCCAGTACTTCGCGCAGGACGAGGCGACCCGGCTCAACCCCGACCTGACGGTCTACAACACGCTGGGGTCCGGCTCGCCCACCGAGATGCTGCCCGCGATCCGGAACATCCTCGGCGGGTTTCTGTTCTCGGGAGATGACGTCCACAAACCGGTGCGGATCCTGTCCGGCGGCGAACGTACCCGGTTGGCCGTCGCGCGGATGCTGCTGCGACCGTCCAACACCTTGCTCCTCGACGAACCAACGAACCATCTCGACATCGATTCAACGAACGTCTTGCTCGATGCGCTCGCGGACTTCGGTGGCACCCTGGTTTTCGTGTCACACGACCGGTATTTCGTTGAGCGGATCGCCACCGCGATCATCGAGATCGGCCACGGTGACGCGGTGCGGTATCCCGGCACCTATGAGGAGTATCACTGGAGTAAGACCCAGCGCACCACGCACCGGCCCGATGCCGGCCGCCGCACGGCGCCCGCACGAGGCGATGCCGGACGGCGGCCGCCGAGAGCACAGACGGCACCACGTGGCTCCACAGTGGCCAGCCGGGAAGCGCGGCGCCGGGAAGCGCAGTCCGAGCGTCGCCTCAAGCGAGAACAGGCCGCCAGAGACAAGCGGATCGGCGCCCTGGAACAGCGCATCGGCGACCGCGAGCGCGAAATTCGAGACATCGAGGAGGTGATGGCCGCGCCAGGCTTCTATGACGACCGTCAGGCAGCCCAGCCGGTCGTCAGCCGCCACGAGAGCCTGATGTGGGAGGTCGGGGATCTGATGAGCCAGTGGGAAGCGCTGCAACAGATCGACAGTGCGGACGCCGATGACTAGCAGCCAGTGACGAAAGGCCGCTGGCTCTTCACCATGCACTGCTCGACTGCAGTGCTGGTCGATTACAGTATTGTTCTGTCATGGTCAAATATGTAACCATCGTCTCGCATGCGGACGCCGCAGCGCCGCCGCCCACTTTGCACTGTGTCCGTTGAGCCAGCCAGAGCGGTCATCGCAACGCAACATATTCATTCATAGATACTTACACGATCGAACCCATGGCCGACCGCCACTGGTGTGGGCTATGGACCCCTCGAACGGACTGACTCATCTGCCCACATCTCTGGGGCATGTGTCTTGCTCTCCTTCGAAAGTGGTGAGAACTACACTTCAGCGAACATTCTCGGTGGCAGGAGCCACCGACTGACATTATTGGCATAACGATGACCGGTTGGCCAGACACACGCCCGGATGTCCGAGCGACACACGGTCTTGGGGCCCACGCACGAACAACGTCCCATGTTCGGCCGCCGGTACATGCCGAAGCTGCCAGCGTTGGACCACGTCTTACAGGGGTCGAATATGGCCCGTCTGCGCCCTCCTCGCGCCGTGCCAGCCAGGCGCCTCGACGCCCCACAACGGAGGAGGGTATTCGTGCGCGGACCCTTCGTGTCCAGCATCAGAGGTTCGCCGACCCCGCCGGGGTGTCCTGTTGAAGGCGACCACGGGTCAGTCTGACAGTGTGCCCGACCCGATGGTTGACCGAGAAGCGTTCTACCGCAACGTCGTGTACAGCCTGCGCAACGGAGTAATCACGCTCTGGCGCGACGGGTCCATCGCGGACGTGAACGATGCCGCATATCGCATCCTCGGTCTGGACGCAGACCCGGGGCACATCGGCCGGTCGTTTCACGACGTCCTGGGCAACGACCACGATCTGGTGGACGTACTCGCGCTGGCCTTCACCGACGCGGCGCTTCCGAACCGCGCCGAGCTGCGTCTCCGATCGTCGGGCAAAGTGATCGGCTTTACCCTGTGCCGGATCGTGGATCGCGATGGGACGATGTCTGGCGCGGCGCTGCTCTTCAAGGACCTGACCCGGGTCGATCAGCTGGAAGAGCGCGAGCGGCTGCGGGATCGCCTGGCCGCCCTGGGCGAGATGGCGGCGGCGATCGCGCACGAGGTCAAGAACCCGCTCGCCAGCATCCAGATCATGGCCGGGTTGCTGAAGCGGCAGCTGCCGGACTCGCCCGACGCGCACGAGCTACTGACCGACATCATTCACGAAGCCAAGATGGCGAACCGGATTGTCGTCGACGTGCTCGACTTTGTGCGACCGATCAGCCTGGAGGTCGACCCGGTGTCGGTCAGGGTCGTGCTCGATGACGCGGTGGCGGCTGCGCGTAGGCATCCCAAAGCCGGACACACGACGATCGTCACCGACTGCGCCACCGATCTGCCCGACCTCGACGCCGATCAGCTGCAGTTGCGTCAGGTGTTCACCAATCTGCTCATCAATGCCATGGAAGCACTCGTCGGCGGAGGACACATCTGGATCACCGCATCCTACGCCACCGTCGACGCATCACCCGAACCGTCCGAGCCGCCCGAGTACGTGGGCTACGTGACCATCGAGGTCGCGGACGACGGTCCGGGCGTGCCGGTCGACGTCACCGACCAGTTGTTCAGCCCGTTCTTCACCACCAAGCCGAGCGGGTCCGGGCTGGGACTCGCGATCGTCCGCAAGATCATCGACGCCCATGACGGGCAGATCGAAGTCACACCACGTGCCGGGGGCGGCGCGACATTCAGGGTGCGGCTGCCGGTGTCGCACCACGTCGAGGCGGTGCGGGTCGCGGGAGGCGACCGCGCAGCAGGGGGAAATCATGTCTAAGGAACGCATCCTCGTCGCGGACGACCACGATGCGCTGCGCCGAGGGATCATACGCGCGCTGCGCGAGACGGGGCACGACGTAGAAGAAGCCGCGAACGGCAACGCCGCGATCGAACAGCTGCACAATGGGCAATTCGACGTCGTCGTGTGCGATCTCAAAATGGGAGGCAGCGACGGTCTGGATGTGTTGCGCACCGCCAAGGCGCTCCACCCGACAACGGCCGTGATCCTGATGACCGCCTTCGGGTCGGTGCAGACGGCGGTCGAGGCGATGCAGCTCGGCGCGTCCGACTATGTGCAGAAGCCGTTCGAAATCGAGGAAATGGAGCTCAAGATTGACAAGGCGCTCGAGGTGCGTCGGCTGAAGCACGAGATCGACTATCTGCGCCACACACAACCCGACATCTACGACTTCGACCGTATCGTGGGGGCCAGCGGCGCCTTGCAGCGGGTGCTCGACATCGTCCGCAAGGTCGCCAAGACCAACACGACCGTGCTGATCCGCGGCGAGACCGGCACCGGCAAGGAGCTGATCGCCGGAGCGCTGCATCACAACTCGCTGCGAGCGGACCAGAACTTCGTGCGGGTCAACTGCGCCGCCCTCCAGGAGAACCTGCTCGAATCCGAGCTGTTCGGTCACGAGAAGGGGGCGTTCACCGGCGCCGACCGCCAGCGGATCGGCCGGTTCGAGCAGGCCGACAGGGGCAGCCTGTTCCTCGACGAGGTCGGCGACATGAGCCCGAACACTCAGGCGAAGATTCTGCGCGTGCTCCAAGAGCAGGAGTTCGAGCGGCTCGGCGGCACCCGCACGATCAGCGTCGATGTCCGGCTGATCACGGCGACAAACCGCAATCTGGCCGAGATGGTCGCCACCGGCGAGTTCCGAGAGGACCTGTACTACCGGCTCAACGTCATGGCGGTCGATATCCCGCCGCTGCGCGAGCGGAAGGAGGACATCAACGCACTGACCCAGACATTCATCCGGCGGTTCTGCGGAGAACTTCGGAAGCAGGTCACAGGGCTCGATCCGGCCGCCGAGAAGCTGCTACATCGCCACAACTGGCCCGGCAACATTCGCGAGCTGGAGAACGCGATCGAGCGGGCGGTGCTGCTGGCCGAGGGCGACGTCATCACGCCGGACGACCTGCGGCTCGGAGAGCAGTCCCCGGCGTTCAACGGATCCAACGTCGCGAGCGTGGTGAAGATTCCACCGACCGGTATCCCGCTGGAGGAGGTCGAACGACAGGCGGTGGTCGAGGCGCTGACCATGTCGAACTGGGTCCAGAAGGACGCCGCTGAGTTACTGTCGATCACGCCGCGTGTGATGAACTACAAAATCAAGACACTCAGCATCGAGATACCGCGACACCGGCGCGCGGCGGCAATCAGCACCTGACGCGTGCGCGTCAACTGTCGGCTCTGGGCGTGGAGCGCTCGCGGCCCCGGGTCCCAGGACCGCTCGCAGCCCGTGGACCCGGTCGCCGATCTCCGGTCTCTGAGCCCGCACACCCTGAGCAGCGTGCCCGAGTGCCGTGGGCGAAGGACTACGCCCTCGGATGCGTCTTCTTGTAGAGCGACATCAGTTGCGCGACGGTCACGTGGGTATAGCGCTGCGTGGTGCTCAGACGGGCGTGACCGAGCAACTCCTGGATAGAGCGCAGGTCTGCCCCGCGCTCCAGCAAGTGGGTGGCAAAGGAATGCCGCAGTGCGTGTGGGCCGATGCCGTAGCGCCTGCTCGTCGCGGCGACATACCGCCGAACGAGTCTATCGACGCTCCGCGTCGATAGTCGCCCGCCTCGATAATTGACGAACAGCGGCTCTGTGGGCCGTCTACCGCGACGGCGTGGCACCTCCCGCGTGGGCGCACCCGCGACCAGCGCCGCCCGATCCCCCAGATAGGCACGCAGCGCCGCCGCCGCGTTGCGGTTGAATGGCACGATGCGCTCCTTGCCACCCTTGCCCAACACCCGCACGAGTCGGCTACTGAGGGTGACGTCCTCCAGATCGAGCCCGACCAGCTCGCTCAGCCGCAAGCCCGACGCATAGAACAGCTCGAGAATCGCCCGGTCGCGCCGCCCGAGAGGCGTCGTGGCGTCAGGACCGGCGAGCAGCTGCTCGACCTCTCGTATGTCGAGACGCGGCGGCACCTTCCGCTCCTGCTTGGGCGTCGCCACCAGGGCCCCCGGATCGGTGTCCATGTGTTGCTCGCGTCGCAGATACCGGCCGAACGACCGGATCGCCGCCAGCCGCCGCGCCGACGACGCCCGCGCGTGCCCACGGTCGTAGAGCTCGCCCATGAACGCCCGAATGGCGTACTGGTCGACCTCGCCCGGCGCGATCCGCTCCGCTGGACGGTCGAGATACCGCTCCAGGAATGTCAGATACTGTGTCAGGTCGCCCTCGTAGGCGCGCACCGTGTGCGCCGACAGATTGCGATTGAGACGCAGATACTCGAGAAACGAGCGGAGATGCGTCCTCATGATGGGCGTGGTCCGACGCTGGAGCTCAGGGCCCACGCAAGAACCACTTCACATGTCTGGTCGCCGATACATCCCGCCAGGGACGGCGCTCGACTGCTGCTCAGCGGGGTCGCATATTTGCCCGAATGCTCGGTCGTCGCGCCTTGCCAGCCAGGCGCCTCACGGCCCTCGGTGCATCACCATCATTTCGAACGGGACGCCAAGTGGCCCCGTTCGTAATGACGGTGGCATTCGGCCAGCGATGCATCCCGGCTGGCAGCGTTGCTCTTCCCTCGCATATTGCCCGATATGCTCGGTCG
>JADFPE010000043.1 GCA_022562495.1 Acidobacteriota bacterium | reverse complement strand
CAGGCGCGGAAGAGGGAGCAGCCAGGCGGGCTGTGACCGACGAAGCAACGCCGTCCAGGCGGACGCCCTGCCAAGCCCCGAAGATCGGTTGTCCTGGCGAGGCGTGCGTCTGGCAAGGCGCGAAGAGGGAGCAGCCAGGCGGGCTGTGACCGACGAAGCAACGCCGTCCAGGCGGACGTCTCGCCAGGACAACCTAGCCCAGGCCGATCTCGAGCACGGTGAACAGCAGATAGCAGACCGCTCCGCCGACGACCGTCATCGACAGACCCCAGATCATCAGTTTGTTGAAGAGGTCGCGGCTGTCCACGCTGGGGTGGGCGGCGGCCATGCAGAGAGCGCCGAGAGTCGACAGCGGCGAAACGTCGACCAGATGCCCCCCGACGTTCATCGCCGACGCCAGCGCGAGCGGTGCCACGCCGAGATTTTCAGCGAGCCCAGGGACGGTCGGGAGGAACGCCGGGAGCACGACGCCGGAGGTGCTGCTGTAAATCGAGATGAACCCGGTCGAGGCCGCGATGATGAACGTGGGCGCGACCGCCGACGCTCGGGTGAGGATGTCGGTGAACAACGCGAGACCGCCAGTGGCGTCGAGCACCGAGATCAGCACGGTGACGCCGCAGACCATCATGATGACCCGCCATGGCATCACCTTCACGGCCTCCATCTCGTCGCCTGCCTTCAACAGGCTGAGCAGCACCGCGCCGGCGAAGGCGCCGAGCCCGACGTCGACGCCGAGAAAGATCACGCTGAGGATGAGCGCCGCGATCATCGCCAGCGTCGTCAGGTGGGTGCGGTCGAAGTCCATGCTGGCGGCGCCGTCTCCGCCCGGTTCCGAGTCGCCTCCGCTGGTTGGCACGAGGACGGCGCCTTCATGACGACGCCTGAGCAGCGGCAAGCCGCCGAGGGCGAAGTAGGCCACGAAGACGACGAGCGTGTGCGCCATCATGTTGTTCAGATACGTGTGGATTTCGAATCCGCCCAGGCCGATCTGATCCATCACGGCGTTGACGATCACGCCGGTGGGTGCAATCGGCGACAGCGACCCGGCGTTGGCGCCCATACCGACCATGATCGCCATGAGGAACGGGGGTACCCCGACCTGCCAGGAGACTGCCATGGCCATCGGGGCGACCAGCGCGGTCGCGGCGATGTTGCCAGGACCAATCGAGGCGAGCCCGAACGCCAGCAGGAAGAACATCATCGGCATGACGCCGACGTTGCCCCGCGCGTATTTCACGGCTCGGTACGCCACCCGGGCGAGGGTGCCGTTAATCTGCGCTTGCGAGAACAACAGGGTGACCCCGGCCAGCGTCAGGAATAATCGCGTCGGGAACCCCGACATCACCTCGCGCGCGCTCATCCCGGCCACGTAGACCCCGACGACCCAGGCCAGCGAGATCGCCAGGAAACCGACGTGCAGACGGATCGTGCAGCTGACGACGATGGCCACGAGCAACGCGCCGAGTGAGATCGCCGCGACCGGATCCACTGAGCTGAAGAGGTCCATGTCGGGCGGGAGTATAGCGCGGGTGCTCGAAGAAGTCAGAAGTCAGACGGCAGAAGGCAGAAGAAAGGCTGGACGCGGGCGCCGGCCAGGCCGACACTTAACGTAGGGTGGGATGTCCGCAAGCTTCTGACTGCCGCCCTCTGATTTCTGACTTCTTGGGCGTACCGTAGTGCAGATCATCATCATCGGGGGAGGCGAGATCGGGTATGCGCTCGCCAAGACGCTGGCGTCCGACCACGAGCTGTGCGTGCTCGATACCGAGCCGGGCGTGGCGGACCGGTTCGGTCTGCTCGACGTCGAGCTCCTGACCGGGAGCGGCACCAGCAGCAGTTTGCTCGAGCGCGCGCGGGTCAGCACATGCGACCTGCTGATCGGCTGCACCGGGCTCGACGAGGTCAACATCGTCGCCTGCTCGATCGGCAGCCAGCTGGGATGCCGTCGTACGATCTGCTTCGTGTCCAAGGAGGACTTCGTGCACACCCCTGAAGGACGCGAGAGCTTGAACGAGCACTTCGGCATAGACCAGGTCGTCTGGCCCGAGGCGCAGCTGGCGGACGCGATCGAGCGAATCATCATGGCCCCCGGGTCGGTGGACGCCGGTGTGTTCGTCGGTGGAGAGATCCGGTTGCTCGAGTTCCGGCTCGGGTCTGACTCGCCGCTGGTCGGCAGGCCGATCTCCGCCCTCGATCTGCCCTACGGGGTTGTCATTGTCGCGGTGCATCATGGCGAGACCACCTCGATTCCGCACGGCCGCACGGTGCTGGACCCCGGCGACAAGGTCGTGCTGATGGGCACCCGCAAGGGGATGAAGGCGCTCCAGGGGCAGTTGGCGCCCGACGCCGCGAAGAGGCGGTTACGGCGGGTCACCATCATCGGCGGCGGCGACGTCGGGCTCCGGCTTGCGCAGCACCTCGACTCCGAGCCGGGAATCCAGCTCTGCGTGGTGGAGCACGACCACGCGCGTGGCGAGATGCTGGCCGCCACGCTTGGCAACGCGCTCATTCTCGAAGGCGACGGCACCGACCTGAGTTTGCTCGAGAGCGAAGAAATCGGACGTAGCGACGTGCTGGTCTCGGTGATCGACAACGACGAGCGCAACCTGCTGGCCTGCCTGATCGGGCGGCAGCTCGGTGTCGGGTCGGTCATCACCCGGGTCAGCACGCCGGCCAACTTACGGCTGTTCGAGCGTGTCGGCATCGACGTGGCACTGTCGGCACGCGGTGCGGCGGTCGCCTCGGTCCTTCACCAGATCGACGGAGGACGCTCCAGCCTGCTCGCGGTGTTGGAGGAAGGGCAGGCAAAGGTCATCGAGCTGACGGTGCCGACCGGGTTCCCGGCGACCGCGCTGCGCAACCTCGGGGTCCCGAACGGGGCGATCATCGGGTCGATCGTTCGGGGTGGCCAGGTGATCGTGCCGCGGGGCGAGGACCGCATCGAACCGGGTGACCACCTGCTGGTCTGCGCGACCGGCAGCTCGGCCGAGGAGATCCGAGAGTTGTTCACCACCGGCCAGTAGGACCCGTTGGACTGAAGGGAAGCCGCCGAAGCCAACATGTCTCCTCCTGCCGGCCTCCTGCCGCCTGCCTTCCGCCTCCGCCAAAACTATGGCGGACAGGCCTGAGAGCGACCCGATCACCCATGCGGCTGTCCATCATCATCAAGGTTACGGGTGGCATCCTCCGTGTCTTTGGGCTGATGTTTCTCTGGCCGATGGCGGTGGTGGCCTACTACGAGGAGTGGACCGACCTCGGGGGGTTCGCGCTGGCGGGTGTGCTGGCGGCGTCGATCGGCCAGGCGATGTGGCTTGCCGGCCGGGAGCGGGAACCGGACCTCCGGCGCATCGAGGCGCTCGCGGTCGTGGCGGGTACCTGGCTCGTGGTCGCGCTGCTCGGGTCGGTGCCCTACCTCTGGGTCGGGCTGGCGCCGGTCGATGCGGTGTTCGAGTCGATGTCCGGGTTCACCACGACCGGCGCCACCATCTTCACCGACTTCAGTCTGTTCGGCCGGGGTCTGCTGTTCTGGCGCTCGCTCACCCAGTGGCTCGGGGGCATGGGGGTCATCACGCTCTTCGTGGCGATCCTGCCGCGGCTGGCGATGGGGGTCGGGCGGATCTTCTTCGCCGAAGCGCCCGGGCCGACCGACGAGAAGCTCACGCCGCACATTCGCCAGACCGCCGTGGTGCTCTGGCGGCTCTACGCCGGCTTGACGCTGGCGGAGTTTCTGGCATTGTGGGTGGCCGGGATGCCGGTCTACGACAGCCTCTGCCATGCGATGACGACGCTGGCCGCCGGCGGGTTTTCGCCCCATGCGCTCTCAATCGCCGGGTACGACAACGCCGCGGTCGAGTGGATCATCTGTGTCTTCATGTTCGTGGCCGGAGTGAACTTCGCCCTGCAGTATCGGGCGCTTCTGGGACGCCCGGGCGTGCTCGTCCGCGACGAGGAGTTCCGGGCGTACACGGGCATCGTCCTGGTGGCCGCGCTGCTCGTCACCGGGTTCCTGTGGCACGCCGGCGGCGAGCTCACGGTAGCGTTCCGGCACGGGCTATTCCAGACGCTGTCGATCCTGACGACGACCGGGTATGCCAGCGTCGACTTCCAGCTGTGGAGCGATCAGACCCGGATCATCCTGTTGGGCCTGATGTTCATCGGCGGATGCGCCGGCTCGGCCGCGGGCGGACCGAAAGTGATACGGCACGTGCTGATCGGGCGCTACACGTTGACCGAGTTGCGGCGGACACTGCACCCCCGCGGCGTGCTCCCGGTCAAGATCGGCGGCAAGGTCGTTCCGGACGGCGTGATGCGCACGGTCCTGGTGTTCTTCCTCTTCTACGTCCTGATGTTCGCGCTGTGTGTGATGGCGGTCGTGCTCCTCGGAACCGATCTGATCACCGGTATCTCGGCGACGATGGCCACCCTCGGCAACGTCGGTCCCGGTCTCGGGCAGGTCGGGCCGATGGCCAACTACGGGCACCTGCACCCGCTGAGCAAGCTGGTGCTGACCGGGGCGATGTGGATCGGCCGGCTCGAGATTCTGACCGTCCTCGCGCTGCTGCGTCCCGAGGTCTGGCGGTCGGCGCACTGGCGTACGCCGGCGCGCGGGTGATGCCCGCCTTCGTTCGCGCGGGGTGTTCTGCGCTGCGACCTGCGGCGAGGTCTCGCCGAAGGCTTGGCGACGGCGGAGCGCCTCCAGCCTCTTCGGGTATCCTCGAGGCATGTTCGTCTACCTGGTGCACCACGGTCATGCGGTGAGTCCCGGTGTCGACCCACAGCGGCCGCTCTCACACCAGGGTCGTGACCAGGTAGAGACGCTCGCGAGCCAGGTGGCCGGGCGTGAGGTCCGCCCGGACGTCATCTGGCACAGCGGCAAGCTCCGGGCGCGGCAGACGGCCGACGCCTACCGGCGCGCCTGTAACCCGCTGGCGGAGTTCTCCGCCACGCGGTGGATGCAGCCGGACGACCCGCCGCGTCTAGCCGACTTGCTGCAGGTCGAGACACGCGACGTGATGCTGGTGGGGCACATGCCGCATTTGGACCGGCTCCGCTGTCACCTCATCCAACTGAGCCATGGTGCGCACGATGCGCCGCACGCCGGGTCGTTCCCGCTGAACGGCGTGGTTGCGGTCGAGCGGACCGAGACAGGGTGGGCCGAGCGCTGGCGGCTGGAAGCACAGTGAGATGAGATAGACCGGCGAATACTCCAACCTGCCGCGTGTCCTGTCAGGGGTGCACTTCCGATGGCTGGTAGCGCCGGACTCGGATTTTGCCCTGACGCTCCCTGGTGCGGGCGATATCGTAGGACGACTGCATGCGCATCAGGGTGTCCATCTTGACGCCGAAGGCCTTCTCGATGCGTAGAGCCATGTCGCCGGAGAGGCCGGCGTTGCCGTTCAGTAGGTTCGACAAGGCCGGGCGTGATACGCCAAGCACTTTCGCCGGGACGGCCCTAAAGGACCTTGCTGCCGGACCCGTGCCGAACAGCCCGGCAGGGCCGTGCTACCGCCGGAGCTGGCCGAGCTGTTCCTGCAGCAGCTCCCACGCGCGGGCGACGTGACGTTCGGTCGTGCGGATGTGGCCCACTGCCAGCCGCAACACGAACCGGCCGTCGAGCCGGGTGTGTGACAGGAAGACGTCCCCGGTCGCGTTGACCCCGTCGAGCAGACGGGCGTTGAGGTCGTCGAGCGCCGCGTGGTCGGCGGTCAGGTCGGCAGGGCAGGCGCGGAAGCAGACGACCGAGAACGGTACCGGCGCCAGCCGCTCGAACCGGTCGCTCGCGTCCACCCAACCGGCGAACAGCTCTGCCAGCCGCATGTGTTCCGCCAGCCGGCGGCGCAAGCCGTCGGCGCCGAAGTGCCGCAGCACCATCCACAGCTTGAGCGCGCGGAACCGCCGGCCCAGCTGGACACCGGTGTCCATCAGGTTGCGCACCCCCTCTGGCTCGCTGTTGTGCAGATAGTCCGGTGTCAGCGAGAACGCCTCACGCAGACGGTCCATCCGCCGGCAATAGAAGGCGCTGAGGTCGAACGGCGTGAACAGCCACTTGTGCGGGTTGACCACGAACGAGGTGGCGCGGTCGCACCCGGCCAGCGTGTCCTCCCGGCCTGGGACCATCGCCGCCGCGCCCGCGTAGGCGGCGTCGACATGCAGCCAGAGCCGCTCCCGCTCGCACAGATCGGCGATCGCCGGCACTGGGTCGACGCTCGTCACGGCGGTCGTGCCGACGGTGGCGACGACGGCGAGCGGCCTCACCCCGTCCCGGCGGTCGTCGGCAATCGCGACGGCGAGCGCGTCGGGTCGCATCCGGAACCGGTCGTCCGTGTCGATCCGCCGCAGCCCCGCCTGTCCCAGCCCCAGCATGATGACCGCCTTGTCGACCGACGAGTGCGCGTGTTCGGAGCAGTAGACACGCAGCGCCGGCAGGTCCGGCCGACCGGCGAGACCGCGTTCGCGCACCTCGGGCGCCGCCTCCTGTCTGGCGGCCGCCAGCGCGTGCAACGTGGAGATCGAGGCGGTGTCGTAGATGACTCCTTCGAATGTGTCCGGCAACCCGAGCAGACGTCGCAGCCACGCGAGCGTCACCTCCTCGAGCTCGGTCACCGCGGGCGAGGTGCGCCACAGCATGCCCTGCGCGTTGAACGCCGCACTCAGGAACTCGGCAAGCACGCCGGGGCCGCTGCCGCTGATGGCGAAATAGGCGAAGAACCCAGGGTGGTTCCAGTGGGTCAGCCCGGGCACGATGTAGCGTTCGACGTCGGCGAGGATCGCATCCAGCGATTCGCCCCTCTCCGGGGCGGCCGGTGGGAGCGCGTCGCGCAGCTCACCCGGCCGTGCGCGCGACAGCACCGGGTAACGCTCGGCGTCTTCGAGATACGTGCCGATCCAGTCGACGAGCTGATGACCGACTCGGCGGAATTCCGCCGGGTCCATGTCGCCGAGGAGCGGCGCCGCATCCGGCGTGGCACGGGTGTCTGCTGCGTCGTCGGACATAGAACATGCTCAGAGCGCGTTCGAGATGGCCCGCTTGGTGTGCACGGCCGAAAATTGTAGCATCGCAGATGGCCCGTGACTCGCGATGCTGCGCCTCGAACCGACGGAGCGTGCGCAGCCTCGCTCGCAGCTTTTCTCACAGCCCCGCTATGACGCTGCTAGACTGGCCGCATATCAAGGGAGGATCTGATGGCAGAAGTGGTACATACGAGCCGGCTGCGCATCGAACGGGTCGCCGGCCCGCTGCGACACGCGTATCTGGAGGGTTTCACCGAACCGATCCGATTCGGGGTCCACGGCGGGATCAAGGCGTTCTACGGCATCGAACCGGATGAAGACGTGCCGGCCACGCTGGACTACATCGTCGGCGCTGTCGGCGGTTGACTGCTGGGCACCCTGGCACGCGCACTGGAGGTGCGCGAGATCCCGGCGCCGAGAGACAAGATCCAGGCGGATGTCGAGGGCGACATCGAGGCGGTCGACAACGTGCTGAAGATCACGCGGATTCGTGTGCGCTATCGTTTGCGCATTCCGGCGGGTGCCCGCGAGCGGGCCGAGCGGGCCGTGGCGACGCATGCCACGAAGTGTCCGGCCGCAAACAGCGTGCGCGGCTGCATCGACATCGACATCACGGCCGACATCACCGAAGAATGATCCTGGCGCTCGGCTGCAGGGGCGCCAGGCGCCTGCGCGTAGCAAGGGCCTGCACGTGCGCCCCACGTTGGTGCACGTGAGGCGCGGGAGCACCCGTTCACGCAATCCGCGCCCGTGCCTCCCAGTAGACGAGCGATAGACCGCCACCGAGATTCAGCAGCAGCAACGAGGTCGTGAGTCTATACAGAAAGTCCAAGCGGGCGGCGTATTGGCTGGTGTCGATCGAGGTGGCGATGTTGCTCGCGATCTCGAGGTGCACCGCCGCGATCTGTTCGGTGATGCCGAGGCCGGCGTAGAGACTCACGGCAAGCAACGCGACCACGGTGATGATACGGATCCCGATCGCCGTCGGACGGGGAGTTTGACAGTACAGCACGCCGAGACATCCCAGTAGAATCGTCGCCGACCCGTACTCGAAGAACCGGAAGCGGCGGAGCATCTCGCCGAAGACGGCACCGGCCTCGACCCGCCCGCTCAGGCCATGGTGCGCCTCGAGTACGTCGAAGATGGCCGGCGCCGCCAGCGCTCCGAGCGCCACCATGCCACCGACCCAGAACACGAGCGCGCTCAGATACAGACACCGCAGGGCGATCATCGCGGCATTATACGCGGCGTTATGACAATCGAGCCAGATCCGATCCTGTGGCTCGAGTGGGGCGCCGACACGTTCGCCCGCGCCGCGGCCGAGCAGAAGCCGGTGCTGCTGGCGATCGGTGCGGCCTGGTGCCGCTGGACCGAGGAGATGGATCGCGTCAGCTATCGCGACCCCGGGGTGGTCCGGCTGGTCACGGAATGCTTCATTCCCGTACGCATCGACGCCGACCGGCGTCCCGACGTCAGCGAGCGTTACACCCTCGGCGGGTGGCCGACAACGGCGTTTCTCTCCCCGGCCGGTGAGATCCTGGGTGGCGGCACCTACCTCGATCCGGGGCCGCTGGTGGTGGTGCTGGAGCAGGTGGCGACGGCCTTCGCGGCCCGACGGGTCGAGATCGACGCGCGGATCCCCGACCCGGTGGGCGCTGGCCGAGACACCGGCACCGGTGCTGACCCGGAGTCGCCCGGGTTGGATGAGGATGCCGGCCGCTGGCTGGACGAGCAGCTCCTTGCCCGTTTCGACCAGACCTGGGGCGGCTTCGGCTCGGAGCCGAAACGGGTGCACGCGGATGCGCTGGCGGCCGCGCTGCTGCGATGCCGCGACACGGCGAACCCCGACCTGACTCGTGTCGTGACGCACACGCTCGACGCGATCGCCGAACGGGGGCTCTGGGACCCCGTCGAGGGCGGATTCTTTCGGTACTGCGAGCGGCGCGACTGGTCAGGACCGCATGTCGAGAAGGTGCTGACGGTCAACGCGCGACTGCTCGAGCTCTACCTGTCGGCCTCGCAACTCCTCGATCGGAAGGACTATGCCGAACAGGCTGCCGCGATCATCCGGTTCATCCACGGGACGTTCGCAGACCCCGACGGCGGTTTCTTTGCCAGCCAGCGCGCGGACCCGGCATACGTTGCTCTGTCCTCACTCGAGGCGCGGCGGGGCCGCGAAGTCCCGCCGATCGACCGCACCGTCTACACCGACGCGACCGCCGTGATGGCCTCGGCCTATGTCCTCGGCACGTCGGTCCTCGGGGATCGCTCCCTGATCGAGTTCGCCGCGAAGTCGGTCGACCGGGTCGTCATGGAGACCTACGAGCGTGGCGGCGGCGTCGGGCATAACGCCACCGGGGCGCCGGTGCCGCGCGGGTTGCTCACCGACCAGGTGACGATCAGCGCGGCTATGCTGGACCTCTACGACTTGACCGGACAGGACGCCTACCTCGACATGCCGCGCGAGCTGATGGGCTACTGTGATCACTCGATGTGGGACGAGGCAGGGGGCTTCACCGACCGGGCCCGGGCGAACTTGACCGGACACGACGCGCCGGTCGGGTTGCTGCGTGAGCCGCACCGGCCGTTCGGGCTCAACTGTCGCGCCGCCATCGTCCTGGCGCGTCTTGCTGTCCTTGCTGACGAGCCCCGATACCAGGACCTCGCGGTCCGCACGCTGGCGTGCCAGACGTCGGTGTACCGCGAGCACGGCCTGGACGGCGCCGCCTATGTGCTCGCGCTCGACCAGATTCAATCCGCCGGCCGAGCCTGACCCCGAAGGTCACGTGGTCCATGTGGCGCTGCCCTTCAGGCCTGCGAGGCCAGGCTGTGCGCCTCTGCGGAAGCAACGGCAGGATCTCGCCAGCGGTCACATTCGACGCGGGCGACCGGAGGCGGAAAGCCGTGCCCACCGATGGTGGGCGGCGTGTGGCCGCCCCTCGAGCGCCCACAGCCGTATTCCTGCCGACTTCTGACGTCTGTCTCCTCCGTTCCAACCGTGCTACACTGCGTGCCCCGGAGGTCCCCCGTGCCCGTCGACCGCGCCCCCCAACTCCCCGCGCTCCGCAACATTGCGACCCGGCTGCGGATCGAATCGGTCCGTGCCACGAGTGAGGCCGGGAGCGGGCATCCCACCAGTTGTTGCTCGGCCGCCGAGATCATGGCGGCGCTGTTCTTCGGACAGATGCGATTCGACCCGGGGGATCCGGACAATGAAGAGAACGATCGCTTTGTCCTGTCAAAGGGGCATGCGGCACCGGTGCTCTATGCCGTCTGGGCGGAAGCCGGCGTCATCGACCGCGGCCAGCTGTCATCCTTGCGGCAGATCGACTCCGATCTCGAGGGACACCCGACACCACGGTTGCCGTTCGTCGACGTTGCCACCGGGTCGCTCGGACAGGGCATCTGCGCCGCGGTCGGCATCGCGCTGAACGCCCGCCGGATCGGGTCGGCCTATCGCACCTACGCGTTGCTCGGCGACGGCGAGTCTGCCGAAGGCTCGGTCTGGGAGGCGGCGCACGCTGCCGCGCGGTTCGCGCTCGACAATCTGTGCGCCATCACCGACGTCAACGCGCTCGGCCAGAGCCGGACGACGCAGTGGGGTCACGACATGGAGGCCTACGCGGGGCGGTGGCGCGCGTTCGGCTGGCACACGCTCGTCGTGGACGGCCATGACCTCGCCGCCCTGCTCGACGCGCTCGACGAGGCTGCCCGGACGAGGGGACGCCCGTCGATGATCCTGGCGCGCACGCTCAAGGGCAAGGGCATTTCCTTCGTCGAGGGTCGCAACGGCTGGCACGGCAAGCCGCTCACAGGGGACGACCTCGACCGTGCGCTGGGGGAGCTCGAAGGACAGCTCGGCGACGACACCCGCAATCCCACGATTCCCTCCCCGCCACGACGCGCAGCCACCTCGACCGCCCGGATATCGCTCGAGACGGTCCAGCTGCCGGAATATGCGCTGGGCAGCGCGGTGGCCACGCGCGAGGCCTACGGTGCGGCGTTGGCGGCGCTGGGCGCGGCGGACCCGCGCGTCGTGGCGCTCGACGCCGATGTCAAGAACTCGACGTTCAGCCAGACGTTCGAGCAGCAGCATCCGGACCGCTTCTACCAGATGTTTATCGCCGAGCAGGTCATGGTCGGCGCGGCGCTCGGGCTTGCCAGTCGCGGTGCCATTCCCTTTCCGTCGACGTTCGCCTGTTTTCTGACCCGCGCCGCCGACTTCATCAGAATGGGTGGCATCGGCAACGTCAACGTCAAGCTCGCCGGGTCGCACGCGGGGGTGTCGATCGGAGAGGACGGTCCGTCGCAGATGGCGCTCGAGGATCTCGCCATGATGCGCGCCGTGCCCGGGTGCGTGGTGCTGTACCCGTGTGACGGTGTCAGCGCGGCCCGGCTGGTGATTGCCGCCGCAGCGCATACCGGCATGACCTACATGCGGACCTCGCGACCGAAGACGGCGGTCATCTACACCGCGGCGGACCAGTTCGTCATCGGCGGGTCGAAGGTGCTGCGCGACAGCGCGGAGGACGTGGCCACGGTTGTGGCGGTCGGGGTGACGGTGTTCGAGGCGCTGGCGGCGTATGACGAGTTGGACCGGTCAGGGATCCATCTGCGGGTCATCGACGCCTATTGCGTCCAGCCGATCGATGTGGACACGCTGGTCCGGGCCGGCCAGGCGACCGGTCACCGTCTCATCACCGTGGAGGATCACGGTGTGGTCGGTGGGCTCGGGGATGCGGTGAGCGACGCGGTCGCGGCCCACGGCATCAGCGTGCGGCGGCTGGCGGTGCGCGAGGTGCCCCGGAGTGGCACATCGGCCGAGCTGCTCGACCGGTTCGGTATCTCGTCTCGCCAGATTGTTAAGGCGGTCGTCGCCCAGCAGTCCGAGGTGAACGTCCCGCGTGGCGGTGCTGCCGCCGGACACCTGTTGTAGCAAGGGTCACGGAGGCCTCTCGGGGCCACGCCGGATTCGCCCACGCGCATGAGGCGCGGGGTCGCGAGGCATGCACAGGTCACGCTCGGGTGCGACCGCACGGGCCGTCTTCGGCGTCACGATCCTGCTGGCCGCCGCGCTGGCGATGCCCGTGTGGGCGCAGCCCCCGGCTCCCAGCCGTCACGAGCTGCTGCGTCGGGCACGCGCCGAGAAGGCCGCAGCCCTGCACGCCTACGAGCCGGGACGGCTCGAACGCTGGCTGTCTGCCGTCGAGAACGAACAGACCATCGAGAACCTGTTCGAGGTGCCCTCCCCTTCGGCGGGCGGCTATTACCTCACGCTCGGCAACATCACGACCGGTGCCGGACTGACCGTGGGCACCGGCTACAACGTGCGGAGCTGGTGGGGCGATCGGATGTCGCTCGCGGTCCGCGCGGCCGGGTCGCTCCGGCGGTACTGGAAGGCGGAGGTCGAGGCCTCCTTTCCCCGTCTGGCGGGCGGACGCATCTTCGTCATCGCCCTGGCCCGGCGACAAGACTTCCCGCGTGTCGATTACTTCGGACCTGGTCCCGACTCGCGGCTCGAAGATCGCACCAGCTACCGCTACCAGGATGCGGCGGTCTCCCTCGCCGGCGGTGCGCGACCCGCCGACTGGCTGAGCCTCGGCGGTGGCGTCGCGTATGTGGCCCCGAGTCTCGGTCAAGGGCAGAACGGAGCGCTACCCTCGATCGAACAGCGGTTCACCGAGGTGCAGGCTCCGGGTCTGGGCAACCCGTCCGACTACGTCCGCTATCAGCTGTTCGCCCAGGTGGGCAACCTGTCGCCGGAGGGCAACCCGCGCTCTGGCGGCTCGTATCGTGTCACCTACAGCTTTTTCGACAGCCGTGCGGAAGGCTACCGGTTCGCCCGGTGGGAGGTCGATCTCCGCCAGTACGTGTCGTTCCTGCGGCAGCGCCGGGTGCTGGCATTCAGGACACTCGGCTCGTTTTCGGACCCGCGGGGCGACGGCACGGTGCCGTTCTATCTCCAGCCGTGGCTCGGTGGCTCGCATACCCTGCGCGGGTTCAGGGACTACCGCCTGCGCGACCGGCACCTCATCTTGCTGCAGGCGGAGTATCGATGGGAGATCTTCCCCTTGCTCGAGACCGTCCTGTTCTACGACACCGGGAAGGTGGCGGCGAATCGTCGGGAGCTCAATTTCTCGGACTTTGACACCGACTACGGTGTCGGGGTCCGGGTGGGCACCGACAGCGGGGTGTTGTTCCGTCTCGACTACGCGATGGGGGGCCGCGACGGCAACCAGATGGTCCTGAGCTTCAGCAATGTGTTCTAGGGCGATGGCGGTGCAGGAGACAGGAGACAGGAGCCAGGAGGCAGGAGTGGGCTGGTGCGCCGGTCTGGCGCTGGCCGGCGGCCGTCACCTCAGCGCGCGGTCGAGGCTCGTGTGGGCCGTCGCGCTGCTTGGTGCTGCGGCCCTGGCCGGTGGACCGGCGTCGCGCGGGGCCGAGCCGCTGTTCTATCCGGACGACCCGATCCTGATCGACGACGACACGCTGTTCGATGCCGGCGGCATCCGGGAGAGACCGGGGAGCGCCTATTACGACTTCGTCGAGAACACGTTCCTCACACCCGGTGAGAATCGGGATGTTCGCGCGATGAACATCAACACCGCCGACGAGGTGCCGGACTCGAGCTGGTTCACCAACCGGCTCGGGCACCGCCCGCTGTCGCTCGAGGAGCTGACGCGCGGACCCAACCGGGTTGATCGGCTGTCGGTCGAAGGATGGCCGATCGTGGAGGGCAAGGGCCAGGGACGCACGCCGGGCTGGCGTGTGGCCGACCCCGACGGACAGATCTACCAGATCGAGTTCGACGAGGAGCGTTTTCCAGAACGGATATCGGGCGCCGAGGTGATCGGGACGTTGTTCTACCACGCGATCGGCTACCACGTCGTCGAGACCTATCTGGTCGAGATCGACCCCGCGCGGATCGTCCTGGCGCCTGATGTCACCCTCGAGGTCGAGGGAGCGGTCCGGCCCTTCACCCGTCTCGATGTCGAGGAGGTGCTGGACCGCGCGGCCCGGCTCCCGAACGGCAACTATCGGGCCATTGCCAGCCGCTTCGCCGATGGCGACCCGCTGGGCCCGTTCCGCTACTACGGGACGCGACCGGACGATCCGAACGACATCGTGGCGCACGAGCACCGCCGGGAGCTGCGTGGGAACCGGGTGTTCGCCTCGTGGCTGAACCACGTCGATTCCCGGGGGGTGAACAGTCTGGATATGCTCGTCGGGCCGGTGGGCGGTCGTCATGTCCGGCACTATCTGTTCGACTTCGGCTCGATCATCGGTGGCGGTCCCGGCGTCGCCAGTCAGCCCCGTGCCGGCAACGAGTACATCCTCGACTGGGGCAAGGGCTTCAAGACGCTGGCGTCCCTCGGGCTCTATCGCCGTCCCTGGCTGCGCGTGCAGTATCCGGACACGCCGCGCTCGGTCGGCCGGTTCGAGGCCGAATCGTTCGACCCGCGGGCATGGCGCCCGGAATACCCGAATCCGGCCTTCCGCAACCTGATGTTGGACGACGCCTACTGGGCCGCGCGCATCGTGTCGCGGTTCTCGGATGCCGCGATCCGCGCTGTGGTCGGCGCGGCCCGCTACAGCGACCCGCGGGCCAGCGCACATGTCGCGGACACGCTGATCGCGCGACGCGACGCCATCGCGCGTCTCTGGCTCAACGAGCTGAATCCGATCCACGACCCACGGCTGGATGGCCAGGGACGGCTCACCTTCGACAACGCCGCTGTTGACGCCGGCGTCGCCTCCGAGCCGACCGACTACGTGCTCACCTGGTATCGGGTCGACAACGCGACCGGGGAGCACACCCAGGTGGGTGAAGAGATCTGGATCACCGGTCCGCAGGGCCGGATGCCGGCGCCGCTCGGTGCGGACGCGTATGTCGCCGTGCTCGTGCGCGGCATCCATCCCGTCCTGTCCGGGTGGCTGCGGGCTGCGCGGGTCCATTTTCGCCGCACCGCCGGGGGCTGGGAGACAGTCGGGATCGAACGGGCCTTCGACGAGCGGGTACCGGTGACGCGGCGACCGGACCGGGAGTGACCGTCCGCAGCACGTCGGCGTCACACTACAATGAGCAGGTTGGGGTGAGCATCCGTGCGTCCGGGTCCTGCAGAAGATGGCTCGGAACGCGTGTGGGACCGCGCCGTGGACTGCCTGGGCACCCGCCGGTGTCAGGAGGAGATGCCATGTTCGTGAAGCCTGATCGCCGTGTCGTGTTCGGGACGGTGCTGCTCGTGGTCGGCGTCGTGTGTGCGGGCACGGTCGCCGGGGGGCAAGGCCCTGCCCAGAACCAGGAGCGCGCGGCGCTCGGGCACGGCTACGCACGACCCGCGCGCAGTCCGCACAGTAGCCGCTCGGAGGTCATTGCGCCCCACGGCATGGTGGCGGCCAGCCATCCGCTCGCGGCGCAGGTCGGCATCGACATTCTCAAGGCCGGTGGGAACGCCATCGACGCCGCCGTGGCGGTCAACGCCGTGCTCGGGCTGGTCGAGCCGCACATGAACGGCGTGGGCGGCGATCTGTTCGCCATCGTCTGGGACGCCGAGACTGAACAGCTCTACGGCCTGAATGCGACAGGGCGCGCGCCGTATGAGCTCAACCGTCAGGTCTTTGCGCGGCAGAATCTGGACCGGGTGCCCGGCACCGGCCCCCTGACCTGGACGGTACCGGGCGCGGTCGACGGGTGGGACCAGTTGCTGACGCGGTTCGGCACGATGAGCTTCGCCGAGGTGCTGGCGCCGGCAATCGCGTACGGACGCGACGGGTTCCCCGTCAGCGAGATCATCCAGGGGCAGTGGGCCGCCTCGGCACGCTCGCTGGCCGAGTGGCCTACCTCCGCGGCCACCTATCTCCCCAACGGCCGCCCGCCCGCGGTGGGTGAGGTGTTCACGAACCCGGGGCTGGTCCGAACCTACGAAGCAATCGCCCAGGGTGGTCGCGATGCGTTCTACCGGGGTGAGATCGCGCGCACGATTGTCGCCTTCAGCGAGTCGAACGGCGGCTACTTCACCATGCGCGACTTCGAGGACCACAGCTCGGTGTGGGTCGAGCCGGTGACCACCAGCTATCGCGGCTACGACGTCTGGGAGATACCGCCCAACAGCTCCGGCATCGTCGCGTTGATGATGCTCAATATCCTCGAGGGCTACGACATCGCCTCCCTGGGACACAACTCGGCCGAGACGATTCACCTGATCACCGAGGCGAAGAAGCTCGCGTTTGCCGACCGGGACCGGTACGTGGCTGATGCCGACGCCAACACGCTGCCGACCGCCGAGCTGATCTCGAAGGCGTATGCCGAGCGGCGTCGCGCGCTGATCGACCGGGCGCGCGCCTCGGAGACGGTGCGGGCGGGGGACCCGACCGACAGCGCCGACACGGTGTATCTGACGGTGGTCGACAAGGACCGGAACGCCGTCTCGCTCATCGAGAGCATCTTCGGTGGCTTCGGGTCCAAGGTGGTGCCGGCCGACCTCGGGTTCGCGTTGCAGAACCGCGGCTCCGGCTTTTCGCTGGAGCCCGGGCACCTCAACTCGCTCGAGCCGCACAAGCGGTCGTTGCACACGAACATGCCGGCGTTCGTCACCAAGGACGGTAAGCCGTGGCTCTCGTTCGGGGTGATGGGTGGCGCGATGCAGCCACAGGGGCACACCCAGGTGCTGTTGAACATCATCGACTTCGGGATGAACCTGCAGGAGGCGGGTGACGCGGCCCGTGTGCGGCACAGCGGCAGCGTGCTCGTCGAGCCGGGGATCTCCGACGAGGTGATCGCGGCGCTCGAGCGGATGGGGCACCGGGTCCGGCGGAGCGGCGGCGGGGCGATGGGCGGCTATCAGGCGATCATGATCCACCCGGAGACCGGGATGCTGCACGCCGGGACAGACCCGCGCAAGGACGGGGTGGCCATTGGGTACTAGCAGACAGCCCTCTAGGCGTCAGGCGGCAGGAGGCAGGAGCCAGGAGCGACCGGAGGGCGTCGCCGGCTTCGGCTTCAGCACGCTCTCGTGATGCCGACGACACGCGCGCGCGTCTGGGTGGGGTGTGTGACGCTGGCGGCGCTCGCCGGCACCCCGATGCGCACGGCGGCACAACACGGTGCCGACGGCAGCGAGTGGCGCAGCTACGGCGGGGACACCGGGAGCACGAAATATTCGCCGCTGGCTCAGATCACGCCGGAGAACGTCGGCGACCTGGCGGTCGCCTGGCGGTGGGAGTCGGCTGACGGCCGGTTCGACCTCGACAACCTCCGCGCCTACTATCCCGCGCTCCAGATCGGCAACGACACCAGCAACGTGAGCATCAACGGGCTCAAGGGGACCCCGTTAATGGTCGGTGACACGCTCTATCTCACCACTGCCATGTCACAGGTGGCCGCCATCGACGCGGCCACCGGCGAGACCCGCTGGGTCCACGACCCCCAGAGCTACGCCGCCGGCATCCCGATCATGGTGCTCGGGTTCAGCAGCCGCGGTCTGGCCTACTGGACCGACGGACAGACGGAGCGGATCATCTGGGCCACCGGCGATGCCATGCTGCACGCCGTCGACGCCGCGACCGGGGAGCCGGCGCAGGAGTTCGGCGACGGTGGCAGCGTCGACCTGATGCGCGGGATCCGGCGCGCCAGGCGGGACCCGCCGCCGATCAACTACTCGGTGACGTCGCCACCTGTCGTCTGCAACGACGTGGTCATCGTCGGCTCGGCGGTCTCCGACCAGCCGCGGTTCAAGGAGTCGCCGCCCGGCTATGTCCGGGGCTTCGACGCGCGGACCGGCGAGTTGCGATGGACGTTCCACACCATCCCACTGCCTGGCGAGGTCGGTCACGATACCTGGCGCGACGGGTCAGCGAGCTACAGCGGCAATGCCAACGTCTGGACGATGATCAGCGCCGACCCGGAGCTGGGCTACGCCTACCTGCCGGTCGGCAACGCCACGAACGACCACTACGGTGGACATCGCCCGGGGACCAATCTGTTCGCCAACAGTCTGGTCTGTGTGGAGTGCGCGACCGGGACGCGGGTCTGGCACTTCCAGCTGGTGCACCACGACCTCTGGGACTACGACCCGCCGGCGGCACCGAACCTGGTCGATATCACCGTCGACGGGCGGGCGATCAAGGCGGTGGCGCAGGTCACCAAACAGGCGTTCACCTTTGTGTTCGACCGCGTCACCGGAGAGCCGGTCTGGCCGATTGAAGAGCGGGCGGTGCCGTCATCGGATGTGCCTGGCGAGTGGACCTCGCCGACCCAGCCGTTCCCGACGAAGCCTCCGCCGTACGACCGCCAGGGGGTCACCGAGGCGGACCTGATCGACTTTACGCCGGAGCTGCACGCCGACGCCGTCGAGCTGCTGCAGGGCTACGTGCACGGGCCGATCTTCACACCGCCGTCCCTCATCGGTACCGGTCCGGGCGACACCCGAGGGACCATCGAGCTTCCCGGCTACACCGGTGGCGCCAACTGGAACGGCGCGGCGTTCGACCCCCAGACCGGTCTGCTCTACGTCCCCTCGGCGACACAGCCGATCATCCCGGCGCTGGTCGAGCTGGGCCCCGACCGCTCCAATCTGCGGTACTCCCGCGGCCGGATGCGGCCACCAGGTGGGCCGGACGGGCTCCCGCTGTTCAAAGGGCCGTATGGGCGAATCACGGCGATCGACCTCCACCGCGGCGAGATCGTCTGGCAACGCGCCAACGGTATCGGGTCCCCGGCGATCCGCGACCACGAGCGGCTGCGTGGCGTCGACCTCCCGTGGCTGGGCGGTGGCCGCGATTTCCTGCTGCTGACCAGCACGCTCCTGCTCAGCGGGCAGCAGACACCAGGGACGGACGGCGCCTGGGTATTGGCGGCGCGCGACAAGGCGACCGGCGAGCTGCTGGCCGAGATCCCGTTGCCGGGCCGCGCCATCGGTGCGCCGATGAGCTATGAGGTCGGTGGCCGACAGTTCATCGCGTTGACCGTGCGCGGCGCCCGGGGTGGGCCGCCCGAGCTCGTGGCGCTGGCAGTACCCTGAGCAGCGCTCTACAGGAGTCAACGCATCGAAGCGTCGCGCCCGTGTCGAGGCCAGAGTCTTCATTCTGTGAGAAGGGAAGCATCATGACCGGTCGAACCATCAGCGGCGCGACGCTCGTCGCTCTCCTGGCATCCACCCCGGCGGCGGCGCAGATCGAGAAGGAGTTCATCAACCCGGCGGGGGGCTACACCCATGTGGTGACCGTGACGGACCGCGGGGTGAAGACCATCTACGTGTCGGGGCAGGTCGGGAGCGGTGCTGACCTGCGGGCGCACGCCGAGTCGGCGTTCCAGGGTGTTGCCGACCAGCTCGAGGCGGCCGGGGCTTCGATGCGCGATGTCGTGAAGATCCGGATCTACGTCACCGAGTTTGACCCGGAGCAGTACTCCGTCATCAGCGCGGCGCGGCTCGCGGCGTTCCCGGAGGACGCGTGGCCGGTCAGCACCATGCTCGGGATCAACGCGCTGGCTCGCGAGGGATTGCGGGTGGAGATCGAAGCCACGGCGGTGCTCGCCGACCCTGGTGCCGACTTCGAGCTGACCCGCATCGGGCCGTCCCGGGGTTTCAGCCAGGCGGTCGTTGCCCGGCATGGCGCGGTCAAGACAATCTGGGTGTCCGGACAGACCGGGCGGGGCGACGACCTGATGGCGCAGACCAGCTTTGTGTTCGACCGCGTGTCGCAGCGGCTGGCGGATGCGGGTGCGACGATGGCGGACGTCGTCAAGATCAACACCTACATCGTCAACTTCGACCCCGAGCAGCACTTGGGGCCGTTTGGCCAGGGCCGGGCGTCGGCGTTCGGCGAGAACCCGCCGTCGAGCACGCTCCTGGGTATCGACCGGCTGGTCAACGACCGGATCCAGATCGAGGTCGACGCCGTGGCAGTGGTCGAGGAAAGCGGGCGCACCGAGCGTCTGACCAGGGAGTTCCTCGACCCGGCCGGGAGCTTCACGCAGGTGGTGACGGTGCGGGGTGACGGCGCCAAGACGATCTATGTCTCCGGGCAGGTCGGGCGCACCGGCGAGCCGCTCGAGACGCAGACCCGCCAGGCGTTCGCCGGGATGAAACGCCGGCTCGAGGCGGCCGGCGCCACGCCCGCCGACCTGGTCAAGGTCATCTACTACCTGCCGGGCTACACGCCCGGGAATACGGGCATCGCCGGTGCGCGCGAGGCGAACGCGTTTCCGACCAACGACCTGCCCGCCTCGACGCTGCTCGGCATCCAGTCGCTCTACTCGACCGCCGCGCTGTTCGAGTACGAGGGCATCGCGGTCGTGCAGCCATAGCCGCCGGCAGATCAGTTGACCATGGTCGATGACCATAGTAGTGTCTTGCCATGGCGAGGAAGAAGAAATCCCCATTTCCACAGGCGATCACGACCGTCAGCATTTCCCAGTTCAAGGCTCGGTGCCTGGGCCTGATCGACCAGGTCAAGCGAACCGGTCAGCCGATCCTGGTGACTCGTCGCGGTGAGCCCATGGCCACGGTCTGTCCGCCGGAGCCGGCTGAGCCGGAGGCGTCCTGGTTGGGCTCGGCCGCCACAACCGGGCGCATTACCGGCGACCTGGTGGACCCGGTCGCGTCCTCTGACTGGGAAGTGCTCGACTCGTGAAGCTGCTGCTCGACACACACATCTGGTTGTGGAGCCTGCTGGAGCCGTCCCGGCTGTCCCGGCGCGTGGCGGCGGCGCTGGTGAGCCGATCACACGAGAAGTGGCTGTCGCCGATCTCGATCTGGGAAACGCTGATGCTGGCAGACCGCGGCCGTCTCGTACTCGAGCCCGATCCGGTCGCGTGGGTCCGCCGCGAGCTCGAGCGCGTGCCGTTGCGGCAGGCACCGGTGAGCCACGAAGTGGCAATCGAGAGTCGCGTGATCGGTCTCCGGCACCCAGATCCGGCCGACCGGTTCCTGGCGGCCACCGCACGCATCTACGAACTCACCCTGGTCACAGCCGACCGGCGACTGCTTCGGTCGACGCGGTTCGACACGCTCGCCAACCGGTAGGATGCTCCGGGTCGCGCGAGCCGGCAAGAGACCAGGACGTCGCAGGATGGCGCCTGGCGAGCGGCCGTGACCGACCCAGTCCGCGCAGATGGGGTAGAGGGGCATTGTCAAGTTAAGATCGCAGGTGGCAGAGAAGGCCGATGACGATCCAGCCACCCAGCTATCGCGGATACCGATTTCCCCCTGAAATCATCAGTCACGCCGTCTGGCTCTACCACCGTGCGCCGCAGCAAGCTGTAGGGAAGATGACGGAGGGCCCGTCGAAGTCGGCTGTCAGGAGCAGGCTTCAAACCGCCCCAAGCGGCTGGCATTAAGAGTGCCGGTCGTGAGCGTTGGGGAAACGTCGAGCATGACTCGGCAGGTGTGGACCAGGAAGACGAACGCAAGTGAACCACTGCTGACTCGTCGTGAACCAGTACATGACATCGAAACCGACGGAGGGTGGTACCGTCGGGATGAGTCTGGGGGTTGCCCTGAAGGCTGCCCAGGCGGTGTCCGGCGTGCAGGTGGCGTGAGTCTGGTCCAGGCTTCTCTACGGAACTGCGGGAACCAGTCGTCTCGATGCCAAGGGAGCCGTTCAAGTGGCGACCCCACAAGAACTTGAGTACCGATGCGAGGCACTGGGGCGGAGTCGCTCGTAGTAGCGCTGAAGTCGCTGTAATGGCGATGGAGCGAAGGGGCGACGTCGGGCGGTCTTGTCCGTATCCAACTGGGATCTCCAGGAGGAGATGCGGATGAAGGCAAAACCGTTTGTCATCTCAAAGCAGCTCGTGATGCAGGCGTACCGGTTGGTGAAAGCCAATGGGGGGGCTGCGGGTGTGGATCATCAATCGCTTGATGATTTCGAGGAGGATCTCAAGAGCAATCTGTATCGTCTGTGGAATCGGATGTCCTCGGGGAGCTATTTTCCCGCACCGGTGAAAGCGGTCTCGATACCGAAGAAATCGGGCGGGGCACGGGTCCTCGGGGTGCCGACGGTGACGGACAGAGTGGCCCAAACGGTTGTCAAGCTGCAGATCGAACCGGACATCGAGCCGCACTTTCTGAACGACTCCTACGGCTACCGACCAGGCAAATCGGCCCTGGATGCGGTCGGGGTCACCCGGAAGCGGTGTTGGCGCTATGACTGGGTGGTCGAGTTTGACATCCGCGGTCTGTTTGACAACATACCGCACGCTCTGCTGCTCAAGGCAGTTCGCAAACACGTTCGGTGTCACTGGGCACTGCTCTACGTGGAACGGTGGCTCACGGCGCCACGGCAACAGCCCGACGGCTGTGTGGTGCCTCGCCATCAGGGCACCCCTCAAGGAGGGGTGGTCAGCCCACTGCTGAGCAACTTGTTCATGCACTACGTGTTCGATGTCTGGCTGACCAGGCATTTCCCCACAATCCCGTGGTGTCGCTACGCGGATGACGGACTCGTACACTGTCATTCGCAGCAACAGGCTCGCGAACTCTGTGATGTCCTGCGGCGGCGATTTCGAGAGTGTGGGCTGGAGCTGCATCCGCAGAAGACCAAGATTGTCTACTGCAAGGACGGAAAGCGTCGCGGGACGTATCCGGTGAAGACGTTCGATTTTCTCGGCTATACATTCCGGGGGCGGACCACCAGGGGTGCGAGGGGGGAGTTGTTTTTCAGCTTCAACCCTGCGGTCAGTACGGCGGCCCTGAAGTCCATGCGCCACCGGATCAGAAAATCGAATCTCCGTAACCGAGCTGACCGCAACCTTGAGGAGATCGCCCGCGAGTTCAATCCTGTGTTGCGGGGTTGGATTAATTACTACGGACGATTTAATCGGTCTGCGCTGTATGCGTTCTTGAGGTACTTCAACCAGACCCTGCGAGCCTGGGTCATGCGCAAGTACGCCCGCTTTCGCGGGAAGAAGACCAGAGCGGGACAATACTTGGAACGGATGGCCAAGGCCCGCCCTGGACTGTTTGCGCACTGGCACTGCGGGATGATAGGTGTGTTCGCCTGATGGGAGCGGTATGAGCCGAGAGGTTCACGTACCGTTCTACGAGAGGCTGGGGGTGCGATTCCCCCGGTCTACTCACCGTTTCAGCCTGAGTTTCCGAGATGTCGAGGATCTCCTCGCCGAACGTGGTGTGATCGTCACGTATGAGGCAATTCGGCAGTGGTGTCGGACGTTCGGGCTCGACTACGCTCGGCGGCTGCGGCGCCGCAGGGGCCGTATGGGCGACACCTGGTATCTGGACGAGCTTTTCGTGAAGATCCACGGGCGGCAGCAGTATCTGTGGCGGGCCGTAGACGAAGACGGCGACGTCATCGACATCCTCGTACAGTCCCGGCGCAATCGGCGGGCGGCCATCCGCTTCTTCCGGAAGTTGTTGAAAGGCCAGGGCTGTGTCCCTCGACGATTGATCACCGACAAGCTGCGCAGTTACTCAGCGGCCTGCCGCACTGTGATGCCGTCCGTGGTTCACTGCACGGACCAGTACGCGAACAATCGGGCGGAAGTCTCCCACCAACCGACCCGGCAGCGGGAGCGCCAGATGCGCCGGTTCAAATCCGCGGCCCACGCGCAACGGTTTCTCTCGGTGCACGGACCCATCCAGAATCTCTTTCGTGTCGGCCGCCACCTCCTACGGGCCGTCCATCATCGGCTCTTGCGAACA
>JADFPE010000042.1 GCA_022562495.1 Acidobacteriota bacterium | reverse complement strand
CGTGTGTGTGACGGTTACGACAGGCCGGTTAGTAGAACCCTCGACGCAACGTCTGCGATCAATCAACACCAACTCCGCGAAGTGCAGCAATGGTCCGATCTGATACGCGAGGCGCGCAACGTCCTGCACTGGGGAGTCACGCCGAGCGTGCCAAACAACTACGAGAAGACCGCCACGCTCCTGATGACTGCGGTCTCCATGCTCAAGGACTTGCACGCCGTACGTGACGCTTGCGGATCGACGGAGGCATGAGGCCACCGCGCTGGGCAGTTCACGCCGTGCGAATGCGGTTAACGGCCAGGTTGGCAAGCCTGGACGTTACTCTTTAGGCACAGGATAGGCACATCTCGGGGATGGGCATCCACGATCTCTTTTCGAAGCGGCAGCGCCGCTCTCGCGGTGAATTTCCCGACGTCTTCCAGTACAACGATCTCCCGGAGCCCCTGCGCGTACAGTTTGTTCACATTCTCAGAGACCTGTTTGGCGATCCGGGACTCGACGGGAGCCACACGGAAGAGGCGTTCAAGTACCTGCATGACGTCCTCTGCCGAGAGTACGGCAGGTTCAAGCTCTCTGAGAAATACCACAACACTTCACCGTGGAGTTCGGCAGTATTCGACTTCTTGCTGGATACCGAGACCGAGACGGAACAGGCGTTGAGTGTGATCGAGCTGGCATTCCATGCCAGCGTCGTGTTCCACGAGCAATACGAGTTCATGAGGTCCTCAAAACCAAAACTCACCCCGGACGACGCCGCTGCGGAACTCAATCACCGTTTCCGCGAACACGGTGTCGGCTACCAACTTGAATCCAACCAGATCGTTAGAGTCGACTCACAGTTTCTGCACGCTGAGGCGGTCAAGCCGGTCCTCACGCTATTGGCACAGCAGCGATTCGAAGGAGCCAATTCGGAGTTCTTGAAGGCCCACGAACACTACCGCCACGCTCGGTACAGTGAGTCGATGAGCGAGTGTCTCAAGGCATTCGAGAGCGTCCTGAAAGTCATCTGCACGGGGCAGGGCTGGAGCTTTAAGGAAACAGTCACGGCAAAGACCCTGATCGACGTGGCGTTCACCAATCACCTCCTTCCAGCCTGGCTACTGAGTGAATTCACCGCTCTTCGCTCAACTCTCGAGAGCGGTGTCCCGACAATCCGCAACAAACGCGCAGGTCACGGGCAAGGTGGCAAAATCCGAACTGTTCCACTTTACCTGGCGAAGTATGTTCTTCACCTGACCGCTTCCTCCATCTTGTTTCTCACCGATGCTGAGGAACACATTTCGTGACAGTTTTTCCGCACTAGCAACCGCCGCGACCGCGGTCTAAACCAAAGTTTTTCTTGATGAAGACGGCAACCCTCTGATTCGATAGAGTTTCGATGAGGTCGTGATGTCACGGTTCTGGCTACAGAGTCAGCCGGACCTCCAAGAGTTCGAACGCGCGGCGCTGAAGATTCGTCGGCGTGGTCAGCAGGTCAAACTCCACTGGTTGGGTCGAGCCAGCCACCATCTGAGGACGCATGCGGTTCGTGGCCAGCGTGGCCAGATCGTGGAGTAGCGTTTGAAAACTGTGGACCGGCTCGTTGGCCGCGGTGCGTTTGGTGCGCGCCTTGCGCGCAGCCCCTGGTGAACGCACCGCCGGGGCCACCACGGATCGGCGCAGCGTACGAGCCAGATCTCGGTCCTCATCATCAAACAGCATCGGCGACAGGGACCGGCGCATGTGCCACTCGACGTAGTAGGCCAACATGCACAAGAACACGTGGGCCCGCACCCGGTCTTCCAGCCGATGATGGATCGGACGGACCTTCAAGTCGACGGTTTTGAGGCTGCGAAAGGCGTGCTCGACCACCGCCAGGTCCTTGTACGCCTGCACGGCGGCCTCTGCATCGAAGTGGTGCTCGGAGACGGAGGTGCGAATGATATAGATCCCGTCCAACGCCGCCTCGGCGGCGATCTGCTCCGCGTGACGCTGGTAGGCAAAACTCGTGTCGGTGATGGCCAGGTGAAAGTGCTTGGCCATCTTGTGACGATTGATCAGCTTGCCCACACGTAGCGCGATCCTGTCTTGGCCTGTGAGGGCTCGTTGTCTGCGCCGCGTGGCCGCCACGATTGTGTCCAACTCCTTCTCGGTGGCCTGCAAGAGCACCTCGCGCTTGCGCGTTCGCTCCGCGGCCAACAACGGATTGCGGCAGGCAATCAGTCGTTCCCCCGGATACTCCGGTGCGTGAATCTCCGCCAGGTCCCGATCGTCGAAGAGTGAGGGCTGTACGATCCCGGCTTCGGCCAGCTTGCGGATCGCCGGGGCTCGGAGGGCCGTAATCCAGTCCAACCCCTCGACGGGCTTGAGCTCGTCACGAATCCGCGCCGACGTGATCATCCCCCGATCCCCGACCACCACGACGTGACGGATCCGGAACCGCGCACGGATCTTCTGGAGCTGCGGCCCCAAGGTCGTGGGATCGCCGACATTCCCCGCAAAGACCTCCACGGCCACCGGGCACCCGTCCCGGTTGCACAACAGGCCATACTCGATCTGAGGAAACCCGGTCTTGCGGTCCCGGCTGTGCCCAAATTGAGCCAACGGACAGTGCGTGCCGGTGTAGTAACTCGAGCTCAGGTCGTACAGCACCAGGCACCCCTCGTCCAAATGCCGGTGAGCCAGCTTGGTTTCGATCCGGGCCTGGCGCTGCACCAGCCAGTCCATGGCGGCGTAGAGATCCGCTTCGTCCACCGCCTCGACGCCCAGCTGCTGCCCCAGCGACGAACTGGCGGTGTCGGCGTGCAGCGAGCGAGCCGTGGCCAACTTGGACGCCGGGTCCAGGATACGACTCGCGATCATCGCCACGGCCAGGTCGCGCTCGACACACCGGCGGGACGCGATCAGACGGTCCAGGCCGACCTTCCGGAGCGTGCCGAGCACCGCCGCCACGTGCCCATGGGGCAGGCTGCGACGAATCTCCAGGGCGTGGTCCGCGACCACGTAGTGCTCGCCGCGCAGGGCGCCGCGGATCATGGCAATCACGTCGGGCGGCAGGTGCGAGATGTTGCCCAGTGTCTCGTGCTGGACTCGGCCGTCCTGGCGAAAAGTCCGCCGCAGGAGATGTGTGGAGTACACTTTCCCTTTGTAGCGTCGTATGGTAGTGGCTACATGAACTGGTCCTGATCGACGAGACATAGCCATATAATAAGTATATACAGCGCCTTTGTCAAGGGTTTCATATTAATATTAGTGGCTACATATTGCACCGCGTACCAACTCTTAAGTCGATGACCCTCAAACGGTTACGGAAGAAATCCGCCTTATTCCAGAGGGAACTTTGGTTTAGAGCGCAAGTGTCTGTCCCCGGATCGACGCATCCACCAGCTCCACCAGGTGGTAGGTGCGCATCGGTGTGCCCGCCTGCTCCAGCCGGCTGGCGATCTGCAGCAGGCAGCCCGGGTTGCTCGACACCACCGCCTCGGCGCCGGTCGTCAAGATGTGCCGGGCCTTCCGGTCACCGAGCTCGGCGGCGGTCTCCGGCTCGACCAGGTTGTAGACGCCGGCCGAGCCGCAGCAGATGCCCGCCTCCGGGATCTCGCACAGCTCCAGACCCGGAATCGTCTGCAGCACCCGTCTGGGCTCGGCGCTCACGCCTTGCGCGTGCTGCAGGTGGCAGGCGTCGTGGTAGGCGACCCGGAGCGGCACCGGGTGCCGCGGTGCCCGAGGCGCCAGCTCGTCGAGCAACTCCGAGATGTCGGTGCACTTGCCAGCCAGCGCGCGCGCCCGTTCGGCGTAGACCGGGTCGTCCCGGAGCAGATGACCGTACTCCTTCAGCGTCGACCCGCAGCCGGCGGCGTTGATGACGATGGTGTCGACGTCGGCCGCCTCCGCCTCGAACGCGTCGATGAAGCGTCGCGCCATCTGTGCCGCGTCCGCCTCGAGCCCGGCGTGCACCATCAACGCGCCGCAGCAGCCCTGGGACCGCGGGATGACGACCTCGCAACCCTCCGCCACCAGCACGCGGATGGTCGCCGCGTTCACCTCATCGAAGAAGACGCGCTGCACGCAGCCGAGCAGCAGACCGACGCGCCGGCGCCGCTCGCCGCTGGCCGGCACCCGGACGGGCGGGGTCGACCAGGCCCGGCGCAGCGACACGGCTGGCAGCACCGCCTCCATGGCGCGCAGCCGTGCCGGCAGCAGGCGCAACAGGCCGGTCGCCCGGACCAGCCGTTGCAGACCGAGCCGCTGATACGCCCACAGCTGCACGGCGGCGAGTCGTAGACGACCGGGGTACGGGAACAGTCCGAAGATGACCCGCCGGAACAGCCGGTCGGGCAGCGTCCGGTCGGCCCGCCGCTCGATCTGCGACCGCGTGGCCTCGATCAGCTTGTCGTATTGCACTCCGGATGGGCAGGCGGTCACACAGGCCATGCAGCCCAGACACGTGTCGAAATGGCGGACGAAGCGGTCCGTGATGGCCGTCTCGCCTTCGAGCCCACCCTTGATGAGCGCGATCCGGCCACGCGGCGAGTCGGTCTCCCGCCCCCACAGCAAGTAGGTCGGGCAGGCCGGCAGACAGAACCCGCAATGCACGCAATCGGCGACCAGCGCCGGGTCCGGGGGGTGGTTCGTGTCGAAGCCGGAACGTGTCATCCCGTGACAGTGTGCCCAAACGCGCGCGTCTTGTCACTCTTGCGCGCGCCAAGAAGGCAGAAGTCAGAAGGCAGAGGTCAGAAAATCACCCCCGGTCCGCGGTTGAGGGGCGACCGGCCGCGCGGATATGATTCCGGAGCCCATCACGGTGTGGGGCCGGTACAGGCGACCAGGAGGCCGGAGCAGACACATGACGAGAGCGATCCGTATTCACGAGCATGGTGGACCCGAGGTGCTGCGCTGGGACGAGGTGGACCCCGGGACCCCGGACGCCGGTCAGGCGCTGATCCGGCAGACAGCGGCCGGACTGAATTTCATCGACGTGTATCACCGCACCGGGTTGTACCCGGTCCCGGCGATGCCGGCGATCATCGGTAGCGAAGGTGCCGGGGTGGTGGAGGCGGTGGGCGACGGGGTGTCGGAGGTGAGCGTCGGCGACCGGGTGGCCTATTGCATGAGCCTGGGCGGCTATGCCGAGCAGCGGGTGGTCGATGTGGCGCGGCTCGTCCGGGTCCCCGACGCCATCACCGACCAGCAGGCGGCCGCCATGATGCTCAAGGGGTGCACGGTGCAGTACCTCGTGCGGCGGATCTACCCGGTCAAGGCGGGGGACACCATTCTGCTGCACGCCGCCGCCGGCGGTGTCGGGCTCATCGCCTGTCAGTGGGCGAAGCATCTGGGCGCGACGGTCATCGGCACGGTCGGCAGCGACGAGAAGGCGGAGCTGGCGCGGGCGCACGGCTGCGACCACCCGATCGTTTACACCCGCGAGAACGTCGTCGAGCGGGTGAAGGCGCTCACCGACGGTGCGGGGGTGGCGGTGGTGTTCGACTCGGTCGGGCGGGACACCTTCATGGCGTCGCTCGACTGTCTGCAGCCCCGGGGGTTGATGGTCAGCTTTGGCAACGCGTCCGGCGCGGTGGAGCCGTTCAGCCCAGGGGTCCTGGCGGCGAAGGGCTCGCTGTTCCTGACCCGGCCGACGCTGGCCACCTATATCAGCACGCGCGCGGAGCTTGACGCGACCACGGCCGAGCTGTTCGACGTCGTGCAAAGCGGCGCCGTCACGGTGGAGGTGGGCCAGGTGTTCCCGCTCGAGGATGCGGCGCAGGCGCATCGCGACCTGGAAGCGCGGAAGACAACCGGCTCGACGGTCCTGATGATGGAGGGGTAGGATCCATGAGAGCGTTCCTCATCGTTGCGAGTCTTCTTGTGATGGCCATGGTGATGGTGGTCGCCGCCGGTGTGGTGGGTTGGTTTACTCGAACACGTGGAGAGTCGGGTGCACCTGAAGGGTCGCTTTCAGCACCGGCGCAGCTGGAGCGACGCGCGATCAATCTCCCGGGTCGCACCACCCAGGCGCCGTTCAGCGACGCCATCCTGGTGGGTGACACGCTCTATCTCTCCGGTCGGCTCGGCATGGACCCGGAGACCGGCCAACTTCCCGCCGAGCCGCAGCAGGAAGCCCGGAATGTGCTCGACCAGATCCGGTCGGTCCTCGAGGAGGCCGGGATGACGATGGACGATCTCGTCAGCGTCCAGGTGTTCTGTTCCGACGTGGCCTACTACGCCGATTTCAACGCGGTGTACACCAGCTACTTCACGCGCGACCCGCCGACCCGTGCGTTTGTCGGTGCCGGTACGCTGCTCCGTGGCGCGCGCTTCGAGGTGATGGGCATCGCGGTCAGACGCTCGTAGCCACGCAGTGCACGCTCATGGCGTCTCATTCCTCATCCGGACTCCCGAGAGGAGGACACCCTGATGTCGCACGTCCATACGGTCGTGGCAGGGCTCGTCGTCGCGCTCCTGGCGGGCGGCTGCTCCGGCGGCACAGCGGCGGTCGCCGAGGCCAACGACCCCGCGCCGGAGCTGAGCGCCGAGCCGATCACCGACGGGCTGATGGCGCACCGACCGGCGGTGCCGGGTGTCCACGGGCTGATCACCGCCGGTCATCCGCTTGCGTCGATGGCCGGTATGCGGATTCTGATGCAGGGCGGCACCGCGGCTGACGCCGCCGTGGCGGTGCTCGCGACGCTGAATCAGGTCGAGCCGATGATGTCGGGCGCCGGTGGCAACGGCTTCATGACGATCTATGACGCCGAGACCGACCGCGTGTACTCGTTGAATGCGACCGGCGCGGCGCCGAAGGGGCTCGACCCGGCCACGATCACGCCGGACGAGCTGAACCGCGGCATGACAGCCGGGGTGGTGCCAGGGCTGTTCGGCGGCTGGATCGCCATGCTGGAGCGGTTCGGCACGATGACACTCGGGCAGGTGCTCGAGCCGGCGATCGAGTACGCCGAGCGCGGCCATCCGCTGCACGCGTTCGTCGCCACCTCGATCACCCGTTCCCGAGAGCTGTTCGAGCGATATCCCTCGACCGCCGCGGTGTTTCTGCCGGACGGGGAGCCGCCGGTCGAGGGACAGCTCTTCAGATATCCGGATCTGGCCCGAACGTTCCACAAGCTGGTGGAGGCTGAGGAGACCGCGCGCCTCGACGGGGGGTCACGCACGACCGGTCTGCGGACCGCGTTCAACCGGTTTTATCGCGGCGACATCGCCCGCGACATGACCCGGTTCTATCAGCGGAACGGTGGACTGTTCACCCGCGAGGACTTCGCCGCCTACGAGCCGATCTGGGCCGACCCGGTCCACACGACCTACCGGGGCTACGACGTCTATTCCAGCCCGACGACGTCACGTGGCGGGCTGGAGGTCGTGATGCAGCTCAACCTGATCGAGGGCTTCGACGTGGCCTCGCTGGGGCACAACTCGGCCGCGGCGCTGCATCTGATCGCCGAGTCGATCAAGGTTGCCAAGTCGGACGTCTATCACTTCGTGACCGACCCGAAGCACGCCGACATGCCGACCGCCGGCATGACCTCCAAGGCGTTCGCCGACACCCGGCGGGCGCTGATTTCGCTGGACCACGCCATCCCCTATCCTGACCACGGCGCGCCGCCCGGGGCCCAGTCGACGTCGACGTCGCTCGGCCTGACGGCCCGCGGACCGGTGCTTGCCGAGACCGCCTATCCCGGCAGCACGACCAGCTTCTCGATCGTCGATCGCCAGGGCAACGTCGTCATCGCCACCACGACCCTGGGCAGCGGGTGGGGCACCGGGGTCGTGGTGGGCAGCACCGGGCTGTTCTTCAACAACGGCACACGCATCGGGTCGACCTCGCCGTATCCGGATGACGTGAACTACGTGCGTGGTGGGCAGATCCCGATTCTGAACAACGCGCCGACGCTGGTCATGAAGGACGGCGAGTTCTTTCTCGCGTTGGGGACCCCGGGCGGCGAGACGATCGGGCAGACACAGTTTCAGGTTCTGTTGAACGTGGTCGACTTCGACATGAGTATCCAGGAGGCGATCGAGGCGCCCCGTCTCTCGCTGCACGCCGACCCGAGTTTCTACATGCCGGGCGCCGTGGTGAGGGTGCGTGTCGAGGGCCGGGTCGCGCCGCTCGTCATCAGCCGACTGGCGGAGATGGGGCACGACGTGCAGGCGGTCCGAGAGTACTCCATCGGCAGCATGCAGGGGATCTTGCGGAACCCGGAGACCGGCACGATGATGGCCGGCGCCGACCCGCGCCGGATGATGTATGCGGTCGGGTGGTGAGGACACGGGCGCACGCCCGACGATGCTCCAAGCACTGGCGCGCCGGAGCGCGGTCGCCGTGGCGCTGGCCGGTCTCGGCACCGGTGTGGTCGCGGCCACGACGTCCCTCAGCGCCGCGTCACAGCCCGGCGCTCAGGCGGCGGATCTCGGCTGGGTCCGTGTGCCGGCCGGCACTTTCCTCATGGGGTGCGTCGAGGCCGACACCGCCTGCCTCGATAACGAGCACCCGCGCCACGAGGTCACGTTTCTCCAGCCGTTCGAGCTGATGGCCGCCGAGGTCACCGTTGGGCAGTACGCCTGGTTTGTCATCGACACCGGGTACCCGTTTCGTTCGCAACCGGACTATCGCCAGACCGCCCGGCATCCGGTCGTCCTGCTGAGCTGGGACGATGCGGTCGCCTTCTGCGCCTGGGCAGGGGTCCGTCTGCCCACCGAGGCGGAGTGGGAGCACGCCGCACGCGGCGGTCGGACGGGACTGGTCTATGGGTGGGGCAACGAGGTGTCCCGGGACCGGGCCAACTATGGCGCCGACCAGTGCTGTGCCGGCGCGAGGGGTGGCGCGGACGAGTGGCTGAACACGGCGCCGGTCCGGTCGTTCCCGCCCAACGACTTCGGGCTCTACGACATGGCGGGCAACGTCTGGGAGTGGGTCGGCGGCTGGCTCGATGATGACTACTATGGGTCGTCGCCGTCGATCGCGCCGCCCGGGGCGGCCGCCGGCTACGCCCGCATCGCCCGGGGCGGATCCTGGTTGAACTTTCCGGCGGCGTTGCGGACATCGGTGCGTCTGCCGTTCGCGCAGACCGGCCAGACCAGCAACATCGGTGTGCGGTGCGCGCGTGACGTGCGGGCTGCCGTGGCCCCGTAGACATCGTCCACGGGTGGCATCGTCACGTGTGAAGCACGTCTTCATGACCCGTGGAGATGTCTAGGTCTCGGCCCCGCGTAGCGGGGCTCTGAGAAAAGCTTCGGCTAGCGAGGCTGCGCTCCGTCTTCTCTCGTCGTTGTGAGGCGCAGCTTCGCGCTTGCGCCGGCGGTGCCCAGCGTGCGATTCTCTGTGACGAAGAGGAGCCAGGATATGAAACCTTCCATGCAGGGGAGTTCGCGGCGGCGGTTCATGAAACAGGCGGTACTTGGTGCCGGTGCGACCGCGGCGACGCTTGGGGCCGGCACGGTTGGGCTGATGGCGGCCGAAGAGGATGACGCGAACCCGATCAGGGTGCCGGCCGAGTTCGAGGCCGCCAAGAGGGCGCCGTTGCCGACCGTCGAGTTCCCGATGACCGGGGCGCAAGTGTTCGCGCGTGCCTGCAAGGAGGAAGGGGTCGCGGCGCTCTTCTGTTGTCCCGGCAACTACGCGGTGGTCAATGCGATCTCCGATACCGGGATTCCTACCTATGGGGGTCGGCACGAGGGTGCGCTCTGTCACGCTGCCGACGCCTTCTGCCGCGTGACCGGCGAGATTGCCGCCACCTCCGGCACGGAGGGACCGGGGTTCACCGACATGATCTGCGGGATCGCCACGGCCAACGCGGCGCGGTCGCCGGTGCTGGTGCTGGCCAGCAACAAGACGATTTTCGCCGAGGACACCGAGCGCGGGATCCAGGATTCCTATCAACAGCCGACCACCGAGGGGCTGCGCAAGTACGGAAAACGGCTCGTCACGGCCGCGCGTATCCACGAGTACGCCGGCTACGCGTTCAGACAGCTGCGAAGCGGCGTGCCACGACCGGTCCACCTGGACTTCCCGGCCGAGATCGCGAGCGCCCGGTTCCGGGACGCGAGCGAGATCGAGTACTTCTACGACAAGACGAAGTATCGGACCGACACCAAGCCGCACCCGGACCCGCGCGCGATCGACCGAGCGGTCGCGCTGCTGCGGGCGGCGGAGCGCCCGATCATCGTGTCGAGCAACGGCGTCTTCTACAGTCGGGCGTGGGACGCGTTGCGCCGTCTGGCCGAGCGGGCCCAGATTCCGGTCGTCGAGTCGGGTGCGACCAAGGGGCAGTTTCCGGCAGACCACGAGCTGTCCGCCGATGCGGCGCCCGGTGCGCTGGCCAGCGCCGACCTGGTGCTGCTCGTCGGGCAGTACTGCATGCCGACGTTGGGTGAGTTCGCCTTTGGCCCGGATGCGAAATATATCCGGATCGACCCGTCTGCCGAGGACATCGGCCGGAACCTGCCGATCGAGCTCGGTATCGTCAGCGACGAGCGGGCCGCACTCGAGGCGCTGGCCGACGCCGTGCCGCGGATGCGACACCAGGCGTGGGTGGCCGAGGTGGCGGCCGCACGCTCCGAGTTCGAGGCGGAGAACGAGCAGTACTACCAGATCGGGCTCGGGTACACCGATGCCGTGCATCCGGCGGTCATCGGCAAGGAGCTGGCCGACTTCCTGCAGGCCGGCAGTTTGCCGCGGGATCGGACCACGATCGCACAGGGCGGCTACGGTATCGCGCGCTACACACGACGGTATCTGCGCGCCTTCCGGCCGGGCCAGATCATGAACGGCGCCTATCAGTATGGCGCGATCGGCCCCGACGTCGGCTACACGCTGGGCGTGGCGGCGGCGGTGCAGCAGGGTACGGGTCCACAGGCCGATTACCAGGGCCACCCGGTCATCGCCATCACCGGCGACGCTGGGTTCGGGTACACCGGCATGGAGATGGAGACGCTGTCCAAGTATCGACTCCCTGCCGTGGTCATTGTCTACAACAACAACGCCTGGGGCACCTGGAACGGACAGGTCAACAACACGGTCGGGTTGCCGGTCCACCTGTTCCAGGAGAACATCCGCTACGACAAGATGGCCGAGGCGCTCGGCGCGCACGGCGAATATGTGACCCAGCCGTCTCAGTTCCGACCGGCGCTCGAGCGGGCCTATCAGGTAGCGCTCGACGAGCGCCGGCCGTCGGTCATCAACGTGCAGGCAAAAAAGGAGTTCTGGCTACGGGATCAGTATCCGCCAGGGTTCCTCGGCAAAATCGAGCCGGGCGTGATGTCGTATTACCACTAGTGGTCGGTGTCAGGGGTCTGTGATGTGGATTCCGGAGGGCTGCGCCGGCCTCTCCAGTGACCTGCGCGTATCGTGACAGCGCGTCGCCGCTCCGGCACGTCGACATCATCGCGCGCGCGGGCGCCGCGCGCCGCTCCGTCTGCCGGGACGGGCCGCGATGCCGCGGTGCGGCCCGTGTCTCGACCTCGGCTGACGCCCGCGCGGTCGCTGGCTGTGGTGCGGGAGCGGCTCCAGAGCTACGCCGACCGTGGCGTGTTCCGTGGGTTCAGCGAGCAGCCGCCGATCGCGGGACGACACCGGTTCCGTTTCTCCTGGCTGGGGACACAGCCGCTGTTGCTCGGCTACACGCCCACGACCGGGACCTTCGTGTTCCGGAACCTGTTGCCCAACGTGACGGCGCGCTCGTCGCTTCATCGGGACCTGCAGACGTTCGTCGACGGTCGCGCCTCTCCACGTCTGCCGGCGCACCGGCGGGTCGATCGCCGCCGCGCACGGGTTCGGTGCCGCTTGTCCCGGCGCGCCGTGTCCCTGGAGCTCGTGGCGACACGCAACCACCACGAGTACGGCGTCACCCGGGTCGTCAACCTCGTGCACGAGCTCTTCGTGTATCTCCACGCGTATTTCCCCGAGTACATGTGGGAGAATTTCGACGTACGGGAAGAGTGAACGGAGCCGGGGTCATGCACGAGTACTCCGCGACGTGGCTGGCTGCCCTGGGTGTGATCGGTGGTGCACTCGTCACCGTGGCTGCGCTCCAGAGCCACCCGTCCGAGCCGCACCGGCATGCGGCGGGCCAGGTGCTGGAGAACCCGGTGCCCTCGACTCGGGACTCGGTCGCAACCGGCAGGCAGCGGTATGTGTTCATGTGCCGCGAGTGCCACGGCAACAGCGGACTCGGGGATGGGGACATGGCGCACGCGGGCGGCGAGGTGCCTGACTTCACTGATGCTATCTGGCTCCACGGGCCGAGCGACGGCGAGATCTTCCTTATCATCAAGGACGGTGTCACGGCCGACATGCAGCCCTACGAGAACCGGCTCAGCGACGAGGACATCTGGCATCTGGTCAACTATCTGAAGACGCTCGCCGTGTCTGATCGATGAGTTTGTGTGCAATCCTTGCACACGTGGGTCGGCCAGGCACGGCGAGGCCCCGCGTAGCGAGGCTGTGAGACACGCTGTCGAGCGAAGCGGAGCCAAGCGCTATGTCTCATCACTGTCAGCGGCTCGAGACGGAGCTTCGCTAGATGACCGACCCGATCGTCTATCGTCCGTTGGAGCCGGCCGACGCGGCAGCGGTGTCGCGGCTCATCCTCGACTCGTTCGGCGAGTTCATCGCGGGGGAGTACACGGACGAGGGCCGCGCGGAGTTCGCGCGGTTTGTCCAGCCCGAGGCGATTGTCGATCGGTCGCGGTCGAATCACTACGTGCTGCTGGCGCTGGCCGGCGAGCGTCCCGCCGGCGTCATCGAGCTGCGCGACAACGACCACGTCTCGCTGCTGTTCGTGGACAGCCGGTTTCAGCGTCACGGCCTTGCGCGTGAGCTGCTCATGCGCGCGCTGTCGGTTGGCCGTCCTGCGAAGCCGGGTCTCGACCGCGTAACGGTCAACTCATCCCGGTTCGGGGTGCCGATCTACGAGAAGCTCGGGTTTCGACAGACCGGGCCCGAGCGGTCGGTCAACGGGATCGTCTTTATCCCGATGGCGCACCGGCTGGGTCCGGACCCCGCCTGAAGCGTTGTTGCGCCCTGACTTCCCGGCGCGCGCCACACGCCACGTTCGATCTTCGTTTCCTGGGGGCCCACACCGAGGCGCATCTGGCCGGGAAGCGGGGTTCTATCCCGCTCGTCGATGGGGGAATCGGTGTCGTCGTACAGGACACCACATGAACGGTCCTCCGGCCATGCGGGCGATCAAACGGGGGTTCGGAGCGTGCTCTGTCGGTAGCGGAGGACCGCTTCGCACACAGGCGTTCTTTCTCCCAGCAGTCCGTGGTGAAACCCCGCGTCGCACCGAGAACCGTCGTGGCAATGCCGCGCACGGCCGGTACAAGGCGCGCCGAGGGAGAAGACCGGCCTGTATTCGACCGAGAAGCCACGCCGGCAGCCGGGATGCAGCGCCGTTCGAATGCAGCGGGGCTTTCACCACGGGCTACTAGACTCCGGACAGCCATGAGTACTTTCGAGACCGTCGTCCGTCGAACCATTCCGCGGCCGCTCCGGAACTGGTTGCGCGCGCCATCACGGTCTCTGCGAGTCATCGGGGAAGAGATGGCGTATCGGGTTGGGGTGTGCCCGCGCGTCGTAGTCCGAGAGGATTGGTCGTTCCGCTGTCACCCGACTGTTCGGCGGGCTCTGCTCCAGCAGCTCGACGATCCCGCCCAAGTCACCGAACTCGACGAATTCATCAGGACCTGTACGCCCGGGATGGTCCTGTTCGACATCGGTGCCCACTTCGGAGCGTTCAGTCTTGCTGCCATCCGCTACGGCGGGGCCGGAGTGCGCGTCTTCGCGGTAGAGCCGTCGCCCTTTGCGGTGCGGTTGTTCCGGGTTCAGGCCAGGTTGTGCGGGCCGTTCGACGGCGTCACGCTGCTCACCGCCGCCGCGGCCGCCGAGTCGGGCTCTCACCGCATGCTGCCAGTCGGTGTGGTGGCGTTCGGGTATTTCGTCACGCCCAGCGACGACCGATCCGATGCCGACCTGACCACGGTCGAAGCAGTGAGCATCGACTCGTTAGCTGAGCGCTACGGCGTTCACCCGACGCACGTGAAGATCGACGTGGAGGGGTTCGAGGCTTCGGTGCTGGAGGGGGGAGTCCACGTGCTGTCGCACCCCGACGGCCCCTCCGTGTTTCTGGAACTACACTGCAAGATCCTTCGCGAGCACGGGGTGCCGCCCGGGCTGCCGCTCGAGTTACTCGAGGATTACGGGTATTGCGACTTCCGCGAGGGGGGCCGCCCTGTGTCGCCGGAGCAGGTCGCTCAATCAGAGGCCCCGCTGGCGCGGATCGTCGCGTGCAAGGCATCAGAGGCGTGACGGCGCCCTGCTGTCGGGAGCGTCACTCCAGATGCGATATCTGGATCGCCTCGCTCGCGTGCACGGCCGGGCCCGCCGGTTGGGCCTCCACATGGCCGTCGCTCACCACGGCGGTCACGAACACCGTGCGCCCCACACACCAGCGGCGAGATCCACCCGACGCCGGGGGTCTCGCGACGCTGCGCCTGACACCGCCCAGACGGTGGTCCGCCAGCATCGGTAGGCAGAAACCCTTGTGCTGGCGCTAGCAGCGAGCGAAACTGCGCTCCTCTGCTCTCGTCGGATGACGGCGCAGCTTCACGAGCGTGCGGTTGGACATGGGACGCGCCCGGGATGGCAGCCCGCCGCCTGTCGTTCACGACGGTGCGCCCGGCGCACTCACGTGCCCTGCCTCGGTGCCGCGATCTCGGGTGCGGAGGGCACGTGGTCCGGCATGGTCCACAGCTGTCCGCCGGACGATGGGACGGTGGCGACACCGAGACCGTGGCGGAACACGAGCCGTCCGCCCCGGTCGGCGGTCACCACCAGCATCCCGACACCCCCTAGCGCTACCACAAACGCCGTGACCGCCACCCAGCGAGCGGGAGATCGCCAGATAAAGGAGAACACGATCCGGAGCGAGGCGAAGAACACGAAGAACCAGGTCGTGCGATCCGCCCATGTGAAGTGCGCTGTCACCGCCGCGCTCTCCGCAGAGGCCACCGCCAGGGCCTGGGCGGCGCTCAGCCCACTGAAATACGCCGCCATTGCCATGAACGCCCCGGCGCAGTAGAACAGGGTGGCGGTGTCTCGGAGGGTAGGTCTGGCCGGCATCAGCAGGCTCGTCAGGTCCACCGTCACGGCGCCGATGAGGAGCGTGACAGGGAAATGCACGAGCAGCGGGTGCAGATTCGGTGCCCACGCCGGGATGAGGGACATGACGATGCGGCCCTTCTCGGTACGTCAATCCGAGCTCCGCCTTCACTGACCACACATGCTGCGGATGAGGCCATGATACTCCGCCTCACGCGACGGACCGCTCTGGAGCACAGGATATGGAAGGCTGGCATGGCTGGGACGACTACGCGCCGTTCTACGACTGGGAGAACGCGCGCACGGTCGGGCGCCGCGACATCCGGTTCTGGCAGCGTCTGGCGGCGCGGTTCGGCGGACCGGTGCTCGAGCTCGGGTGCGGGACCGGTCGCGTGTCGGTCCCGGTCGCCAGAACGGTGGATGGCGTGGTCGGCATCGACCGGTCGGACGCGATGCTCCACCAGGCGCAGCGCCGGGTCAGGCGCGGCAGGATGGATCGTCGCCTGCGTCTCGTGCGGGGCGATGTCCGGTCGTTGCCGTTCCTTGCGGCGAGCCGGTTCCAGCTGGTGATGGCGCCCTATGGCATGCTGCAGTCCCTGTTGCGCGACCGCGACCTGCAGGACACGTTGCGCTCGGTCTTGGGGGTGCTCCGGCGCGGCGGGACCTTCGCCATCGACCTCGTGCCGGACCTCCCGCGGTGGGGCGAATACGAACGCCGCGTCAGGCTGCGGGGACGCCGTCGGGGTGGTGCGACACGGATCAGCCTCATCGAGTCGGTCAGACAGGACCGGTCCAGCCAGCTGACGATCTTCGAGCAGGAGTTCGTCGAGCGGCGCGGCCGCACGCGGACCGCGCACCGGTTCTCGCTGGTGTTCCGCACCCTCTCCATGCGGCAGATGACCGGGAGGTTGCGCCGCGCCGGTTTTACCATCGAGACCGTGTCCGGCGATTACCGAGGCGGACCCTGGCATCCCGGAGCGGATACCTGGATCGTCGTGGTGAGGAAGCCTGGCTAATCGCCCGTGGTGAAAGTCCCGCGGCACCTGATCGTGGTAGAATTTCTCACGTTTTTTACGCTGACCAGTCACGGAGTCCTGCCAATGTCCGGCCATTCCAAGTGGCATTCGATCAAACACAAGAAAGGCGTTGCCGACGCCAAGCGCGGCAAGCTGTTCACCCGCCTCATCAAAGAGCTCACCGTCGCCGCGCGTGATGGTGGCGGCGATCCGGACATCAACCCTCGTTTGCGGACTGTCATCGCAGACGCGAAGGCGGGGAATATGCCGGCCGACAACATCAAGCGCGCGATTCGCCGTGGCACCGGCGAGGAGCCAGGGGTGAACTACGAAGAGGTCACGTACGAAGGCTACGGGCCGGGCGGTGTCGCCCTGCTGCTCGAGGTGCTGACCGACAACAAGAACCGCGCCGTCGGCGAGATCCGGCATCTCCTGACAAAGCACGGAGGAAATCTCGGTTCGACGAACAGCGTGGCCTGGATGTTCGACAAGCGGGGGTATCTCCTCGTGGAGAAGGGCGGCGCCGACGAAGAGGCGCTGATGACGGCCGCGATCGACGCCGGCGCCGACGACTTCCGCGATGAGGACGGGAGCTGGGAGATCATCAGCGCGCCTGAGACGTTCGACGCGGTCGCCGAGGCGGTCCGGGCGCTCGGGGTCGAGCCAACGACCGCTGAGGTCGCGATGTTGCCGCGGAACTACGTCGCGCTCGAGGGAAAGCCGGCCCAGCAGATGTTGAAGCTGATGGGCGCGCTCGAGGAGCTGGACGACATCCGGCACGTGTGGTCGAACGTCGACATCAGCGAAAAGGAGATCGAGGCCTCGCTGGCGTGAGGATCTTCGGGATCGATCCCGGCTCCGAGCGCACCGGGTATGGCTGCATCGACAGCGATGGCAGCCGGTGCCGTGTCGTGGTCTGCGGCGTGATCACCCTGCCCGTTCGTACCCTGTTTCCGGACAAGCTGACCCGCATTTACGACGAGCTGACTGCGCTGCTGGTCCGGCACCGACCCGCGTGCGTGGCGATTGAGGACCTCTTCTTTGCCCGCAATGCGCGCAGCGCGTTGAAGCTGGGGCATGTCCGTGGGGTGGCCATGCTGGCCGCGTCCAAGGCGGGGCTGCCGGTTGCGGAGTACGCGCCCGCCGAGGTCAAGCGCGCCGTCGTAGGGTATGGACGGGCGGACAAGAGACAGGTCCAGCAGATGGTCGCACTGCTGCTCGGACTCGATGAGGCGCCGTCCCCGCACGACGTGTCGGACGCCTTGGCCATCGCGGTCTGTCATGCCCACGTCGCGTCGTCCCCCCTGGCGGCCGCGCACTCGGTCGGGCACGGCGGTGTCCGCAGCTGGCGCCAGTATCGTCCGCAGGGGTGACGGATGATCGCGCAGCTCCGCGGCCGGCTGGTCGAGAAACACCCGAATCGGGTAATCGTCGATGTCCAGGGTGTCGGCTACGACGTACAGGTCCCGTTGTCGACGTTCTACGGGCTCGGCGAGCCGGGGTCTGACGTGGTCTTCCGCGTGCATACCCACGTGCGGGAGGACACGCTCGCGCTGTTCGGTTTCGCGACCCGGCTCGAGCTGCAGCTCTTCCAGCGGTTGATCGGGATCACCGGCATCGGTCCGCGGCTCGCGCTCGCGGTGCTCTCCGGGATCGAGTCGGCCGAGCTCGTGCGGGCCGTGCGTCAGGGGGACGTGGCGCGTCTGACGGGGATCCCCGGTGTCGGCAAGAAGACCGCCGAGCGGATCGGGCTGGAGCTGAAAGATCGCCTGCCGGCCGGGCTCGATCTCGAATCCGATGGTCCGGACCTCGAAGGGCGCGAGACCGATATGCGGGGCGACCTGCTGTCGGCGCTGCTGAACCTCGGCTACCACCGGCCGCTGGCGGAACGGGCCGTGGGCGCTGCGCTCGCGGCCGGGGACGGCACATTCGAGCAGATCCTGAGACAGGCGCTGAAGGCGCTTGCCCGATGAGCGACGAGGTCTCACCAAGCCGCGTCGTCAGCCCCGTCCGGCTGGGCGACGACGACCAGTTCGAGGCGGGGCTGCGCCCGCGGACCCTCGACGCCTATATCGGTCAGGAGCGGTTGCGCGAGAACCTCGAGGTCTCGATTACGGCGACACGCCAGCGTGGCGAGGCGCTCGACCATGTGCTGCTCTACGGTCCGCCCGGGCTCGGCAAGACCACCCTGGCGTATGTCATCGCCCACGAGCTCGGTGTGCCGATCCGGACGACGGCGGGGCCCGTACTCGAGAAGCCAGGCGACCTGGCCGCGATCCTGACCAATCTGAAAGAGCACGAGGTGCTCTTCATCGACGAGATCCATAGGATGAGCCCGGTAATCGAGGAGATTCTCTACCCGGCGATGGAGGACTACGAGCTCGACATCATCATTGGCCAGGGCCCGGGCGCGCGGTCGGTCAAGGTGCCGGTGCAGCGGTTCACGCTGATCGGAGCGACGACGCGGGCCGGGCTACTCACGGCGCCGCTCCGCGCCCGGTTTGGCATCGTGCACCGCCTGGACTTCTACCGCGATGTGGATATCCAGGAGATCGTGGGGCGGTCGGCCGGGATCTTCGGGGTGCCGATCGACGACGACGCGACCGGCGAGATCGCGCGCCGCTCGCGCGGGACACCGCGGGTTGCCAACCGGCTGTTGCGGCGGGTGCGGGACTTCGCCCAGGTGCGGGCCGACGGCGCCATCACCCAGTCGGTGGCCTTGCGGGCGCTGGAGCTACTCGAGGTGGACAGCAACGGGTTCGACGAGGCGGACCGACGGCTGCTGCGCGTCATTATCGACAAGTTTGGAGGTGGACCGGTCGGGTTGAACAGCATTGCCGCAGCCATCAGCGAGGAGAAAGAGGCGATCGAGGATATTTACGAGCCGTTCCTGATCCAGATCGGGTTTCTCGACCGTACCCCGCGCGGGCGGGTGGCGACCGCCCGCGCATACGATTACTTCGGTTTGCCGGCGCCGGACCGTGAGGGCCGACTCTGGTGACCCATGGCGAGGCAGGGCCTGAACGTGAGAGGACGACACGCGCACAGTCCGTGGTGACAGTCCCGCTGTAGCGCCGGCCGAATGCAGCGGGACTGTCACCACAGGCTGCGAGACGGTTTGAAGCGGAGCTTCGCTAGATGAGCAACGCGATCACACGTGCATCGGGTGACGGACAGGCGCGGGTACTCCGGCGAGTGCAGATCTCCTCGCTGGCCACCGCTGTGCCATCGCGGGTGCTGACCAACAGCGACCTCGAGAAGATGGTCGACACGTCGGACGAGTGGATCCTCAAGCGTACCGGTATCCGCGAGCGCCACATCGCCGGCGCCGGTGTGGCGACGTCGGATCTGGCGGCCGAGGCGGCGCGGAGCGCGATTGGCCAGGCGCGTCTGACACCGTCTGACATCGAATTTCTCGTGGTCGGGACGATCACACCGGACATGTGCTTCCCGAGCACCGCCTGTCTGGTTCAGGACAAGATCGGCGCCGGCGCGGCCTGGGGGTTCGATCTGGGTGCCGCCTGTTGCGGGTTCACCTACGCCCTGACGACCGCCGTGCAGATGGTGGCCACCGGGGCGCACGAGCATGCGCTTGCCATCGGGGCCGACGTCATGTCCCGGATCATCGACTACGAGGATCGCACGACGTGCGTGATCTTCGGTGACGGCGCGGGGGCGGTGGTCGTGTCACCCGCGGAGGATCCCGAGCTGGGTGTCATCGATTTTGCCCACGAGGTGGACGGCAGCGGCGGGCAGGCGCTCTGGATGCCGGCCGGCGGCAGCCGGTTGCCGGCCTCCCACGAGACGGTCGACCAACGGCTGCACTACGTGCATCAGGAGGGTGCGGCGGTCTTCAAGTTCGCCGTGCGCAAGACCGCCGAGATCAGCCGTCGCATACTCGAGAGGGCCGGGTTGCGGGCAGACGACGTGGATCTCTTCGTGTCGCATCAGGCGAACCGGCGAATCATCACGGCCGCCGCCGACCAACTCGGGCTGGCTGAGGAGAAGGTCGTCATCAACATCGACCGGTACGGCAACACCACCGGCGCCACCATTCCGCTGGCGCTGGCCGACGCGCTGGCCGACGGGCGGCTGAAGAAGGGCAATCTGGTGCTGCTTGCCTCGGTCGGCGCCGGGTTCACCGTCGGTGCCGTGCTCCTGCGGTGGGCATACTGACGGTGTGCTCTTGGGCTGCCCGCTAGAGGCTGTGGGCTAGGGGTCTTGGGCGCTCTGCCGGCCTTTGGCTGGTTGGCTGGGAACAACACGCTCGGTCGGCGTCAGGCTGAGGGTGTTGAGCCGATTGCCGGCCGCCCGGCGGCGCGTGAGCGTCTTGGTGACAGATCGGCTCCAACGCATGACCCCGGTGCAACTCTAGATGAGCATGTCCCCCGAGCGCCCACAGCCTGAAGCCCATAGCCCAGAGCCTCCGTGCCGCGGAGAGTCTCTCGTGTCGCGTGCAACCATCCATGCTGCTCTCCGACTTCGATTTCGAACTGCCGGCGGACCGCATTGCGCAGACTCCGACGCCGGACCGTGAGGCGGCCCGGTTGTTGGTCCTCGACCGCGGCAGCGGCGCCGTATGCCACCGGATCGTCGCCGATCTGCCCGAGTTGCTGACGCCGGGCGACCTGCTCGTCGTCAACGACACCCGCGTGTTTCCGGCGCGATTGCTCGGCCACCGCGTGCCGAGTGGTGGCGCGGTCGAGTGTCTGCTCCTGACACGACTCGGTGAGGATCAGTGGGATGCCCTGATGCATCCAGGGCAGAAGCTGCGGGTTGGCGCCACCGTCGTGTTCGAGCGGGACCGGCTCCGGCTGTGCGGCGAGGTGCTCGCGCGCCGCTTCCATGGACGCCGCACGATCCGGCTCTGGGTTGAAGACGGCTCCCCGGTCGATGTGGCGATCGACACGCTCGGGCACGTGCCGCTGCCCCCGTACATCAAGCGGCCGGATGAGCCGACCGACCGCGAGCGCTACCAGACGGTCTACGCCACGGTCCGTGGCTCGGTGGCGGCGCCGACCGCGGGTCTCCATCTGACCGACGCCCTGCTGACGCGTTTCCGGAACCGAGGGGGCGAGGTTGCGCGGGTGACGCTGCACGTCGGCTACGGCACGTTCCAGCCGGTCCGTGTGGATCGTGTCGAGGAGCACCGTGTTGAGCCGGAGCCATACGACGTGCCAGCCGAGACCGCCGCGACGGTCAACCGCGCCCTCGATGAGGGCCGACGCATCGTGGCGGTCGGCACCACCACGACGCGCACGCTCGAAACGGCGGCTCGGGCTGGAGCCGGTCGGCTGCCGGTGGGAGGGGGTGTCAGCGATCTCTACCTGTATCCCGGCGTGACGTTTCAGGTCGCCGGGGCCCTGTTCACCAACTTTCATCTACCCCGGTCGTCGCTGCTGCTGCTCGTCAGCGCCTTCGCCGGGCGGGAGCGGGTGCTGGCCGCCTATGCCGAGGCGGTACGATGTGGCTACCGGTTCTACAGCTACGGCGACGCGATGCTGATCCTGTGAGCTCCGAAGGCGTCAGACGTCAGGAGGCAGGAGTCAGGAGGAGCCGGTGGGCTTCGCTCGACACGTATGAAGCCGGCTGGTCTGATGTGACTTCGTTTCCGAAGCCCGAGGCCCAGAAGCCCAAGGCCCAAGGCCAGCAGAGTTGATACAATACACTGCTTCGCCGGTGTAGCTCAGTTGGTTAGAGCACGCGGCTCATATCCGCGTTGTCCGGGGTTCAAGTCCCTGCACCGGCACCATTTTCCACCTCACGGGATACTGGTGTCCCGAGTCAGACGTTCGCGAACCTCTGACTCGGCCACGTACCCTGGTCGCAGCCAAATGGACGCACTCGCCGAGCGTGTGCTCGTGTCGGTTCGTCGACAGAGGCTGATCCCACCTGGCGGCCGGGTGCTGGCTGCGGTATCGGGCGGCGGAGACTCGGTGGCGCTGCTATATCTGCTCGCCGAGCTGGCCGAGCGGGAAGCGGTCGCACTGGCGGGTGTGGCGCACTTCAATCACCGGTTGCGGCCGCCGGCCTCCGACGCAGACGAGCGTTTCTGCCGGGATCTGGCAACCCGGTTTGGCCTGCCGTTCGTCGTCGAGTCGGCCAACGTGGCCGAGATGGCGCGGTCAAAGCGGATCTCTGTCGAGCATGCGGGTCACCGGGCGCGTCACGCGTTCTTCGAGCGGGCCGCCGGTCGCCTCGGCGCCTGTCGGGTGGCGCTCGGTCATACGATCGACGACCAGGCCGAGACCTATCTGCTCCGTTTGCTGCGGGGTGCCGGCGCCGCCGGATTCTCGGCCATCAGACCGCGTTCCGGTCTGGTCGTGCGACCGTTGTTGAGGGTGTCGCGTGCCGAGTTGCGCGTCTATCTGGCGTCGAGGCAGGCGTCGTTCCGCGAGGACGCGTCCAATCGCGACCGGTGCGTGCCCCGCAACCGGATTCGGCACGACCTGATCCCTTCGCTGCGGGCGTACTCTCCCCGAATCGTCGAGGTGCTGGCCCGGGAAGCCGAGATCGCGCGGGCCGACGAGGAGTGGCTTGCGCACGCCGCAAACGAACTGGGCGCCAAGGTCGTCCACAGTACGACGGAGGGTGTGGAGGTCGACGCCGCCGGGTTGGCGGCACTGCACCCGGCGCTGGGGAGGCGGGTCGCGCGCGATGCGCTGGTTCGGGCGTCCGGGCGCGCGGTCGGGTTCGACCACATCGAACGGCTCCGCCGGCTGGCCGAGGACGCCCCCACGCGGGTCGATTTTCCGGGGTGTCGGGCCGAGCGGATCGAGGGCGTCATCCGCCTGACCGCTCGTGCCGGTCGCGGGGCGGTCGCCCGGGTCGAGCCGTTCGTCTATCGGTTGGAGGTCCCCGGCGAGGTGTCGGTGCCAGAGGCTGGAGTGACGATCAGCGCGGAGCCGGCCGGTCCGGGGCTGCGTGGGTCGCTCACGTGCTCTCGTCCACAGACGGCCGGAAAACGCGCGACCGAACGGGTGGTCGCGGTCGCGGCGGCGGGTCCGTTCGCGGTGCGGAACTGGCTGCCCGGGGATCGGTTTCGTCCGCTCGGACTCAAAGGACATCGGAAGAAGCTCCAGGATCTGTTCGTCGACCGCAAGGTGAGCCGCGCCGAGCGGGCCAGAATTCCGCTGGTGCTCGATGCCCAGGACCGCATCGTCTGGGTCGTGGGACAGGGTGTCAGCGACGATTTTCGGGTCACGCGGGGTGCGGCAAGCGTGCTAATCTTAAAAGTGAGACCTTTTGGGGGATAACCCGTGAACTCGACGACGCGCAGCCTGCTGTTCTGGATGGTCCTGGTGGTCGTGGTGGTGCTGATCTGGAACCTCTCGTCCCAGTTCCGGACCGGAGACAACGCGGTCGATTTCAGCGAGTTCATCCGGTGGGTGGACACCGGTCAAGTCGACCGCGTCGAGCTGACCGGCAACGAGATCGTCGGTACCTCGACAAGCGGCGAACGGTTCCGCACCTACGCCCCGCCCCAGTACGAGGGGTTGGCCAACAAGCTCATCGACCAAAACGTCGTGGTCTTGGCGCGGGAGGCGGTGGCGAGCCCCTGGGTGACCCTGTTGTACTCCTGGGCGCCGATCCTGCTGATCATCGGCTTCTGGGTGTTCTTCATGCGGCAGGTCCAGAGCGGCGGCAACAAAGCACTGTCGTTCGGCAAGAGTCGGGCCAAGCTGTCATCGAGTGCGCAGAAGAAGGTGACGTTCAAGGACG
>JADFPE010000041.1 GCA_022562495.1 Acidobacteriota bacterium | reverse complement strand
GACGACTGGCTAGCCCTAGCGAGGCTCCGCCTCAGGCCCGTCGGCCAAAGCCGCGGCATCGTGGCGTCCCAAAACCCAACGCCCGAGTCGTCTACCCCGTGAACAGCCCGCCGAGCGCGATCGAGACAGTGACACAGACGGCGGCGCCGAGGGTCATCCAGACACCGACCCGTGCCATGTCGCGGATCGAGAAGTAGCCGGCGGAGTATGGCAGTACGTTGGTCGGGCTCTCGGTGACCAGGATGAAGGCGAGCGACGAGGTGAAGGCCGCCGGGGCGGCGATCGACCAGGCGTCGAGTCCGAGGTCGAGCGCCAGGGCCAGCAGGATCGGCATGATCAGCGCGCCGGTCACGGTGTTGCTCGAGAAGAGCAGGTGCAGGAGCGCCACCGCGAGCACGATGACGAACGGGCGGAGCAGCGTCGGGATCAGGGCGATGTTCCCCAGCAGCGCCTGCGCGAGCCAGCGGGCCGCTCCGGTGTCGAAGACCATCAGCCCGAGTGACAGCCCGGCGGCGATCAGCATCACGCCGCCCCAGTCCATGTTCTGTTGTGCTTCCTTCCAGGTCATGACACGGATCGTCGGCAGAAACAGGGTCAGCCCACCGGCCAGCGCGACCGCCTGAATCGGTGGGTCGACGCGTCCTCCCGTCAGGTCGGCGAGCCACGGTGTGATCAGCCATGCGGTGATCGTCAGGCCGAAGATGACCAGGGTCTTGCGCTCGACCGGTGTGAGCGGGCCCAGTGCGGCGAGCTTGGCGTCGATCTCGTGGCGCTCGAACGGCAGCACGTCGATCTCGGGCGGGAAGATCCAGAGCAGCAATCGCCAGCCGATCGGGATCATCAGCAGCGACGCCGGCACGCCGACCAGCATCCATTGCCCGAACGAGATGGACACACCGGCCAGCTCCTCCAGATAGCTCAGCGCGATCAGGTTGGCGGCGGTGCCGGCCGGGGTCCCGATTCCGCCGATGAGCGGTCCATACGCACAGGAGATCATCAGCGCGCGACCGAAGTTGCTCTCGAGCGGTTTCAGCCGCGCATCCTGCAGCACACCGACCCCGAGCGGCAGCAGCACCGCGGCCACCGCCATGTCGGTGATCCACATCGAGAGCAGGGCGCCGACGACGAGGAAGCCCAGCAGCACCCGGTCGGTACGGGTGCCGGCCAGGCGCAGCACATGCAGCACCATCCGGGTGCCGAGGCCCGACAGCGTGAACCCGGTCGACAGGAACAGCACCCCGATGAAGAACAGGATCAGCGGGTTGCCGAAACCGGCGTTGACAGCCGTCGCGAAGTCGGTGATCCCGAAGGCCGGGATCAGCAGGACGACGAACAACGAGGTGGCGGCGAACGGCATCGCCTCGCTGACCCAGAGCGTGACGGCGAACAGGAGAATCGCCAGACAGGTCTTGCCGTCGGCGGTGAGGGCAATTAGCTCGCCGTTGCGCTCGAGCGGCGCCGGCGTCGGCAGCAGGTGCACCGCCAGCATGAGTGCCGTCGCGGCCAGCAGCATCCAGACCGCTCGTCGGTCCCCGTCGCTCGCTGGTATGGTCACGCTGGTCAACCCTGGAGTCCCGTTCTTCGCCCTGAAGCCCAAGCCCCGACGGATCGCCCTGCGGCTAGGGGCTCTAGCAGCCCGTGGTGAAAGTCCAGCTGCATTCGACCGGCGCTGCATCCCGCCTGGTTGCGCCAGCCGCCGCCCGGTCCGTTCATGTCCGGGCTATGGCCAGGTCTCGCCGAAGCGGTGCCGAAGGCGGATTGCTTCTCGGTCGAAGACTGCCGGTATGCTCCCTTGGCGCGTCTTGCCCGGACCGGGCGCGGCATTGCCTGCGACGGGTCTCGGTGCCACGCAGGACTTTCACCACGGACTGCTAGGCAGTGGGCGCTTGCTGACACCCGACACAGGGGACCGCGCCCGGTACAGAGAAGCGCGGCCCTTCTCGTGTCTTGTCCCACAGTCCACCGCCCAAAGCCCACCGCCCAACGCCCAACGCCGTTATGCCGGTGGGTCGAATCGGCCGTCCACCGCGGTCCACCCGCCGTCGGCCATCAGCAATGTGCCGGTCACGAAGCTGGCGGCGTCCGAGGCGAGAAACACCGTCGGTCCGACCATCTCCTCTGCCGTGGCCCACCGGTTGAACACGCTCTTGGCGGCATACGCCCCATGCCAGGCCGGGTCCGCCTTGATCGGCGCCGTCAGCGGTGTCTCCACCACACCCGGTCCGACCGCGTTCACGCGCACGCCGGAGGGGCCGAACTCCGCCGCCGCGGTCCGGACGAGTTGCACGATGCCGGCCTTGGTCGAGGCATAGACCGACTGTCCCGGCTCGACGACCTGGGCGCGGATCGAAGAGAAGAGGATGATGCTGCCGCCCCCGCGCGCCGTCATGATCCGTCCGGCCGCGCGCAGCACGTTGAAGCTGCCCTTCAGGTTCAGCCCGACGACCCGGTCGAAGTCCGCGTCCGTGTAGTCGAGAATCGGCTTGCGTACGTTCACACCTGGTGTGGAGACGACGACGTCCAGCCCGCCGTGGCGCTCCACGATCCGGTCGAGCGCGGCGTCGACCGACGCGGCGTCGGTGATGTCGAGCCGGGCCGCGTCCGCCACGCCCCCCGCGGTTGCGATCGCCTCGGCCGTCGCGGTGGCGGCGTCGCCGTTGACGTCAAGACAGCACACGGTTGCACCCTGACGGGCGCAGCCGTGGGCCACCGCCGCGCCGATGCCGGACCCGGCGCCGATGATGGCCGCCACCCGTCCGCCCAGGCCGAAGACCCGGTCGCTCTTCATGACACCTCCACCGGTGCGTGCCGCGTCACCACCATCGCCGTGAGCATTGCGGCCAACGCCGCGCCGAGCCCCAGCATCGCCGGGTCGAGCCCCGCCACCCCTCCAGCTCCCGCCGTCGTCTGCACGACCGCCGCGACCGCCACGCCGGCCCCGATCGACGCGATCGCCTCGGGCGTGCGGACGCGGCGCACATACAGCCCGACGATGACCGGCACGAACAGGCTGACTGAAAGCAACGTGTAGAAGATGCGCAGGGCGTCGACGATCGAGTCCGAGAACATCGCGACAACGGTGCCGAGCGTGCCACCGACGACGGCGGCGAGTCGGGCAACGCGCAGGACCTGCGCATCACTTGCCTCAGGCCGAACAAAGCGCCGATACAGGTCTCTCGACAGCGACGTCGCCAGCATGAAGAGGATCGCGTCGGCCGAGCTCACTTCCGCCGAGAAAATAGCGGCGAGTCCCAGGGCGCCGACGATCGGTGGCAGTGACTCGAGCATCAGCGTCGGCAAGGCGAGGTTCTGGTCCGGAAGGTCCGGCGACACCGACCGGGCGATCATCCCGAGCAGCGCTGGTACCACTGCGAACAGCAACATCGCCACGCCGTTGAGACCGACGCCCAGTCGTACCGCGTGGTCGTCCCGGGCGGCATATACCCGCTGGAGGATCCCCGGCGAGACAATGAACGAGGGACCCAGCATCGCGATGTAGAACCAGCCAGACCCGCCACCCTGCCAGGGATTCCAATAGCCGTCGATCCCACGCGTGGCCTCTACCACCGGGCCCAACCCGCCCACCGACGTGATGATCAGGGGAAGCGCCACGGAGAACCCGACCACCATCACCCCGAGCTGAACGACGTTGACCCAGACCGAGGTCAGCAGCCCGCCGGCGGTGAAGTACACCGTCACCACGATCCCGCCGATGACGGAGCCGACCCAGCGGTCGAGCCCGGTCACGGCGTTGAGGACAAACCCCATGGCGATCAGCTGCGCCGCCAGGAGCCCGACGCTGCCCACCCAGAGGAGCGTCGCGATCGTCGCGCGCACCTGGGGGCCGTAGCGGTGCTCGAGGAAGTCGCCGACGGTGTGCAGGTCGTGGGCCGCCGCCAGGCGACGGAGCCGCGGTCCGACCCAGAGTGCGAGGACGATCGACCCGATGCCGGCCGATCCTACCCACCACCAGGCGCTCAACCCGTCGCGATAGCCAAGCCCTGCGGCGTTGACCGTCGTGCCGGCCCCGAGGTTGGCGGCCAGCAGCGTGGCGAAGATCAGTCCCGGTCCGAGACGCCGGCCGGCCACGAAGAACTCGCTCGTGGACTGGACCCGTCGGCCAACCCACAACCCGAGGGTCATCAGGAGCCCGGCGTAGACCAGCAGGACGGTGAGGTGGAGACTCACGGACCCGCCCGGAGGTCCCGGGCGGCCGGATACCCGGGGATCCCGGTCGCGGCGCGAACCGCGCGCACGATCGCCTCCGCCATGACGTCGGCCGCCAACGCACCGATCGTGGCGAGGTTGGGGACATCGGGGTGGAGACCGGTGGCGAGCGCGAAGATGGCGTCACCATCGTTCGGGGTGTGCGAGGGAGCGATCGCCCGCGCGACGCCGTCGTGCGCCATCTGCGCCATGACGGTGGCCTGGGCCTGTGTGAGCCGGGCGTTGGTCGCCACCACGCCGATCGTCGTGTTCTCACCCGGCCGGCCACGAGCGCTCGACCCGGCCCGCAGCAGTATGCGGGCATCGGCGAGGCTGTCGCCATCCGCGGTCCGGACCCCGGCCACGACCTGTCCGGTAGACGGGTCGATGACGTCGCCGACCGCATTGACCACGACCAGCGCCGCCACGACCAGCCCGCCGGGTAGCGTCACCGCCGCCGAGCCGACCCCACCCTTCATCGCCCGTCCGAGGCCACCCATCTTCCCGATCGTCGCGCCGGCGCCTGCGCCGACGTTGCCCTCGGCGACGGGATCGGTCGTGGCCGCCTCGGCCGCCTGATAGCCGCAGTCGGCCGTCGGCCTGATCGTCGGGTCATCGCCGATGCCGAGGTCGTAGAGGATGGCAGCCGGGACGATCGGCACCTTCGCGATGCGCGTGTCGTAGCCGATGTCCCGTTCCGACAGATAACGCATGACGCCGCCGGCGGCGTCGAGACCGAACGCGCTGCCACCGGACAGCACCACCGCATGGACTTCCTGGACCGTCTTGGCGGGGTCGAGCAGGTCGGTCTCGCGTGTGCCGGGCGCCCCGCCGCGGACGTCGACCCCGGCCACGGCACCCGCCTCGACGAGAATCACGGTGCAGCCGGTCGGGCGCTCGGTCAGGGTATGATGACCGACCTTGATCCCGTCCACGGCGGTCAGGCCGCGGTGGCTCTGTGCGTGGGTGCCGGGGTGTGCCATGAGCCCTCCGGCAAGACAGGCGATCGCGACGACCAGGGGACGCAGTGCCCGGAGACCACCGAGCCGATGCCGCATGATCGGCCGGTCGCGTACGACTGGGCGGGAACAGGCCGGCATCGGTGTCTCTCGGATGATAGCGGAAAGCAGTGGGCGGGGACACGCGGCCAGTGGTCTGGCGAGGTTGCAGATGAATGTGGCGAAGCCGTCCCGCCTCTCCTGTCTCCGGTCTCCTGTCGGACTGACGGAATGACGACACACGTGGTCGACCGCGTGCTGGTCGAGGTGGAGTCGGCGAGGGACGAGATCGTGGCCTTTGCGGCCGATCTCGTGCGGGTCCCAACGGTCAATCCGCCGGGAGAGGCCTACGAGACCTGCGCGCACGTGCTCGGTGACCGGCTGCGAGACTGCGGGTTCTCTGTGCGGTATCTCGTCGCCGACGACCGTCCCGAGCACACGAGCCACTATCCGCGTGTGAATGTGCTGGGGCGGCGGGACGCGGGTCGCGCCGGACCGGTCGTGCACCTGAACGGCCATCTCGACGTCGTGCCGCCCGGCGAGGGCTGGACCGTGGATCCGTTCGGCGGTCTGGTGCGTGACGGCCGGCTGTATGGGCGCGGCAGCAGCGATATGAAGGCCGGCATCGCTGCTGCGGTCTACGCCGCCGAGGCGCTGCGTCGGGCCGGTGCGCCGCTGACCGGCGCCCTCGAGGTCAGCGGCACGGCCGACGAGGAGAGCGGCGGGTTCGCCGGGGTGGCCTGGCTGGCCGAGCAGGGGCATCTCGCGGCGTCGCGCACCGACTACGTGATCATCCCGGAGCCGTTCGGGCCGGACCGCATCTGCATCGGGCACCGTGGCGTGTACTGGTTCGACCTGGTGACCACGGGTCGTACGGCCCACGGCAGCATGCCGTTTCTCGGTGTGAACGCCATCGACCAGATGACGGTGGTGCTGGCCGCGGTCCAGGAGCGTCTGGTCCCTGGCCTGTCGGAGCGGCGCACGGCGCTCCCGGTGGTGCCGGCGGCGGCCCGGCAGGCCACGCTGAGTCTCAACGCGATCGCCGGGGGACAGACCGGCCCGGCGGCGCAGACGCCGTGCGTGCCCGACCGGTGCGTGGCCACGTTCGACCGGCGCTTTCTGGCAGAGGAACGGTTCGAGACGGTCAAGGCGGACGTCGAGCAGATGCTGGCCGACGTGACGGCCGAGCATCCCGGGCTGCGGTGTGAGCTTCGAGACCGACTGGTGGTCCACCCCGTCCAGACGCCGGAGGACGCGCCGCTGGTCGAGGCGCTGTCGGCAGCCGTCGAGACGATCACCGGGAGGTCGGCCGCGCGGGTCGCCAGTCCCGGCACATACGACCACAAGCACGTCGCCCGGCTGGCCGGCATCGAGCAGTGTGTCGCTTACGGACCCGGCACCCTCGAGCAGGCGCACCAGCCGGACGAATGGTGCGGTGTCGACGATCTGGTACAGGCGACCCAGGTGCTCGCCCTGACGATCCTCCGTCTCCTCGGCTAAGTGGTCCCGGTCATAATTACCGGTCACGCACCGAGGGTGGCGAGGCGCCCGGCTGGCAAGGCGCGACGAGGGAGTAAATTGGGGGATGTGTGACCGAGGAGCAACGCCGTCCAGGCGGGATGCATCGCCAGCCGAATGCTACCGTAATTATGACCGGGGCCACTAAGTGGTTCCGGTCGTAAATACGACCGCATTCGACCGCCGAGGCGCCCGGGTCCTTACTCGCCGCCCGCGGTGCTGATACCCCGCCGCTGCTGTCCGGCCAAACGGGCCTCGTACTGCTCGTCCGACATGAACGCGATATCGGTCCAGCCGTGTCCCATCTCGTCCATGGTGCGCGAGCCCCACCCGATCCAGGCCGAGGGATCAGGGTTGTGCCGGTTGTTGACCGTGTTGTCGTGCCACGACACCGTGTGAAGAATCGTGCCCTTCGGGAGCAGGTGTGGCTCTTTGTAGGCGTAGACGATCTGCCAGGTCTGCTCGTAGTTGGTGACGTCGGTCAGCACCTCACGCCGGCCGTCAACATGAATCGCCTCGAGCAGCATCCGCTTGCCGCGGAAGTGCATGTGCGGCTGGAAACTGAGGATGAGCCCTGCCTGCGGCAGCGGCCAGAACCGCTCGTGCCGCGCGACCGTATTCGGCGGAATACTCATCAGCGCGACACCGTTCAGCGTGTTGTCGTCGATGAGCGCCCCCGTCGGCATCCGTTCCTCATGCAGATCGAGGTCGTAGCCGGCGCGCAGCAAGCGGTCCTCGACCGCCTCACGGTTGAGCTTCCAGTCATGCCCGATCCCGGTCCGGATCCGGTGCGCCGTGACAATGAGCTCGGGCACCACCCCCTTGGGGTAGAACTTGATACCGACCTTCTGGCGGTCGACGGTGTCCACGCCCCAGGGGTGGTAGTGCGGCGCAAACCGGAACAGCCCGCCGGCGGGCAGCTTGCGCCCCGTGCCGTCCGGGTAGAACTGGCCGGTGCTGCCCATGGCGTACTCGATCAGGTCGATCTCTCGCGTATTCGACCCCATGCCCAACCGGAACCCCTCGCGGTCCTCGACGGTCTCGGGCACGCTGACATAGACGTGCGAGTGATGGACGCAGCAGTAAGCCTCGGGGATGATCTGCACCCACTTCACATACCGGTCCTCGGTGAGCCCCGGGTCGACGATCTCGGAGGGGTAGAAGTCGGCCCCCTCGGCCGGAATCCTGAACCCTTCCTCCATCTGGACGATCAGGTCCGGCTCGCCATACGTCCATTCGTTCAGGTTGGCGAGCTCGAGCGGTGGCGGCGCGTCGGCCGGGTTACCGCGCGGCGCGCCCGCCTCGACCCAATCCACGATCGTCGCGATCTCGTCGTCGCTCAGCGAGGGGTCGGCGACATATTCGCCGATGCTCCGGTTGATATGCCAGGGTGGCATCTGCCGGGTCACGACACGGTCCCTGATGGCGCGGGCCCAGGGACGGGTTTCTGCGTAGGTCAACAGCGACATCGGGGCGCCGGTGCCCGGGCGGTGGCAGTGCTGGCACGACCGCTGGAAGATGGGCAGCACATCGCGCGTGAAGGTGGCGCCCTCGTCGGTTGGTCCCGCCGCGGCGGGACCAGGGAGAACGGCGCTCGCAAGCAAGGCGACGGTGATGACGGCAACGCCTGTCGTGACAGCACGCATGGGGGTTCCTCCAGGCTGATGCGACTTGATCATTCCGCTCGCAGCCCGTGGTACACGTCCCGCTGCATGCGACCGGCGCTGCATCCCGGCTGTCTGCGTTGCTTCGCGGTCGAAGCCTGCCGGTATGCTCCCTCGTCGCGCCGTGTCAGCCTGGCGCATCACCAGTCTCGGTGCGACGCGGGACTTGCACCACGGACTGCTAGACTAGCACCAAACCACGCACTCCGCTTGCGCGGAAACGTTGCCCCATGATAAGCCGTTTCGGGAGACAGCCGGTCGGGCGGGTTCAAGGGTCCGAAGGCCGTGTGCGAAACCTGGAGAGAGAGACATGACCGTCTACCGTGGGCGCTTCCTGCCCGTGCTCCTGGCGTCGGTGATGCTGGCGGGGCCGTGTGTCGCGTCTGCATTCGCGCAGAACGAGCCGGTGTATGCGGTGTATGACGGCTTCCTCATCACCGATGAGGATCTGTACGTGCTGGCGTTCGCCTATTTCAGCCACAACTTCGAGCCGGTCACCGTGCCGGTCGGCCCACTGAACAGCTTTGGACCCGTCCCGGTTGACCGCCATCAGCCGACGACGTTTCTACCAGGGCATCATCGTTTCCAGTGCGTCATGGTCATGGGGCCGGATTTCGCGGGTGACCTCCGCTGGACGCTGGACCATGCCGGCACCGCCACGACGAGCAGCGACGACATGCTGCAATACAACTGGGAGTTCGAGCAGCGTTCGGTGCGCAACGTGCTGCGGGACATCGAACCGGCCGAGGCGCCGCGAGGCGTCTGCCTCAACCGGTCTCCGACGGTCAGGTTTCTCGGTCTGCGGAACGGGCCCCAGGGCGCTCCGCCGGAGGTCGTGGCCACGGTGGGCGACGAGTTGAAGCTGTTTGGGAGTGTCAGTGACGAAGGGTTGCCACGCACTGGCACCCTGGTCACCCGCTGGCGGATGCTGAGCGGCCCCGGCACGGTGACCTTCAGTGCGCCGGACGAGCCGCGCACCCTGGCCTCGTTCGACACGCCGGGCGTCTACGAGCTGGAGCTCTGGGCGAGCGACGGGGAACGTGAAGGCTCGAGCCGGGTCGCCGTGACCGTCGCCCCCACTTAGGACTCTGACCAGAATCACTGTGCCATTCTGGTCGCCGATGCATCCCGCCCTGCGGCGTTGCTCGTCGCGTGCCTGTGCCTACTCCCCGGCTTCGGCTATCTCCGCCGGCGACCGCCTCGCATCTGGCCGGCCATCGCGTTCAGCTCGGCTTCCGTGATCACACCGTCGCCGTCGGTGTCGACGCGGTCGAACATGCCTCCGGCCTGGTCGGGGATCTCCTCACGCGTGATCCGCCCGTCGCCATTGGCGTCGAACGAGCGGAGCCGGGCGATCGGGTCGCCCTGCATGCCACGTCCGCCGCGACCACCACGCCCGCCTCGGCCCGGTCCCATCCGCGCCGGCAGGCTCTCAATCTCATCGGCTTCCAGCACGCCGTCACCGTTTTCGTCCATCCGGTCGAACCGGTCGCGCATCGGCTCGGGTACTTCGCTGCGCGCCACGAGACCGTCACCGTTCGCGTCCCAGCCTCTGATACGCTCGACCATCGCCTCTGGGCCGCCGCGCCCACCGCGCCCACCGAACCGACCGCCGCCCCGACCGGCGCCAAACACCCGTCCGGCATCCGGGTCGACCTGCAGGTTGACGGTGTAGCGCTGGGTCACCGGGATGCAGAAGGTGTTGTCGTCGTCACAGGCGTAGTAGGTGACGCTCAGGTCGAACGACTCGGCCGGGTCATCGGTGCTGATGTCGACGAGGAACTCGCGCGGGTCGGCATCGGCCGGTTCCTCGATCTCTGCGAAGGTGGCGGACGCCGGTGTGACCCGGACACCAGCCGGGGCTGTCACCTCGTAGGTCAACGGCGGCGCCAGATTGTTCCAGTGCATGTGATAAAGCGGGTCGATGTGGAAGCCGAGCAACAGCGTGCCACTGCCGGTGCGGAGGAACTCGCGGTCGACGTCCGCACGCAGCTTCGTGTAGAACGGCAGCTCGGTGCTATCGAGATCCGGCTCCACCTTCAAGGTCATCATCCGCCCGGGTGGTGTCACGCGTGGCACGATGCCCTTGGCCACGGTGACCACCGGCGGTTCGGATGGCAGATCGAGGTCGGATAGTCGTGTCGGGTTCTCCACCGGTCCGATCAGCCGCTCGAGGTCATCTCGCAGCGCCGTCGGATCGCTCCACGCACGTCGCGCCAGAATGCGCCCGTCCGGGCCGATGATGAACTCGGAGTTCGGCATGTCGCCGAGCGCATGCTTCAGCTCGTTGGTCATCGCGTCGGCGATCCACGGAATGCGGGACCCGAGCTGACGCTCCGCCTGCGCGACGTGCATCAGCCGTTCGTCCAGCGTGTAGGGGTCGACGTAGTGGTCGAGCTCGGGATGGGCGAGCTGCTTGTACAGGTAGTAGAACTGGACACCCTGCGGCGTGTAGTCGCGTTCGATCGTCTCCACCCGGGAGACGTTGGCGAGAAACGGCGGTCACGTGAGACAGCCGAGAATGAGCACCGTGACGCGGCCGTCCAGCAACGCAGGGAGGCGGGACTCCTGGCCGTCACGGTCGAAGACCGGAAGGTTGGGCATCAGCTCGCCGACGGCGGGTGCGTTCGCTTCGAAGGTTCGAAGGAGCGACCCTCGTCCGTCGAGCCCGGCGCCCGGCTGCGCCGCCGCGACCGACGCAGCGCCGAGCGCCACCGCCGCGGTCAGCATGCCGATCCGGCAGACCAAGCGTTTCTCCGGTCTGTGATCATTCATCGGTATGTTCGAGGTCATGAGCTCCCCATATCGTGTCGTAGCAAGGCCCTGCAGGGCCGTCATTCATGGTGCGCGCGTGGGTTCCTCATCACATCACGGCTGGACGGCATATCGCTCACAGCCGCACGGAACCCCGACCGAAGGATCCGCCGCGCAGCCCCTCTATGAGCTCCATGATACAAGAGACTCGATGAGGCGCTGTTTTCTTCCGCTCGCGCTGCTGGCCTACGCAGGGGCCGGCGGCGGAGCCGGCGTTCGGCAACCATCTGGAGCTGACCCACACCTGCAACAACGACGAGTTTCAGGACAATCAGACCTGCTGGGTCGACCAACTGGACGGGGCGTCGCGAAGCGACTTCGTGAACCGGTTTCAACACGACCCTTCGCACCGACCCGCGTTTCATCGCCGCCTGGCAGACCGGAACGTTCGAAGGGCGTCTGCCGTTCCGGGAGCTGCTCAACACCACGAAGTATCCGGATGGTGCCCGGCTCGGCTATCCGCCCGGCACCGACGAGCGCGTCGCCCCGTAGTCCCCCTCATGCACGAGGCGCATATGACCGCGCGTGCGCCGGAGCCCGGTGTGCGCGAGATCTGGACGCTCGAGGGTGACGTCGCCAGGTTTCCAGGACTGTGGACCCGCAACCCGCTGGCTGCGTCGTGACGGGGTCCGTGCCGGCCGTGTGGTTGTGGTCATCGGGTTAAACTGGATATAATTTGCTGATCTAATCTGGATTCCAGCGGCCAGCACCCTGTCGGCTCGTTTCGAAAAGAGGTCTTGTGCGCGTACACATCGTCAACCCCAGCCATTTTTCCTTCGGCCTGAGCATGATCACGCCGCGCTGGCTCTACGTGCTCGCCGCGGCCACACCCACCAAATGGGGCGACCCCGTCCTGAGCGACGAGATGCTCGAGCCGTTCGACACCGGGCAGATCGAGAAGGGTGACGTCATCGGTATCGGCATCCACACCGGCAACGCCCTGGTTGGCTACGATCTCGGACGGCGTGCCCGCGAACGCGGCGCCTGGGTGATCTACGGCGGTATCCACGCCACCTTGTACCCGGAAGAGGCGTTCGAACGAGGCGGCGCACACTCCGTGGTGAAGGGCGACGGCGACGTTGCCTGGGGCACCGCCATCGAGGATTGTGTCAACGGCGAGCCGAAACGGCTCTACGAGGCGGGTCTTGTGGACGCCAGTAAGTTCCGGCAGGCGCGGTGGGACCTGTTGCCGCGCGAGAAGTATGTCTGGGCGTCGGTGCAGACCGTGCGTGGCTGTCCCAAGCACTGCTCGTTCTGCTCGGTGTGGCGCACCGACGGACAGGAGCCCCGTCAACGCGAGGTCAACCCGGTCATCGAGGAGCTTGTGGAGCTGCGGCGGATGGGGTTCCGCATCATTGCGCTGGCCGACGACAACTTCTACCCGGTCACGCTCGACGACCTCAAGATGGCAGACCGCCGCGAGAACAAGACCCGGTACAACGAGCTCAAGGCGCTTCGCGACGATCGGTTCGCCCTCATGGCCCAGATGGCACAGTTGCCGAGCGACCTGATCTTCTTCACGCAGATCACCATGGAGGCCGCCGAGGACCCGGAGTTCCTGCTGGCGATGAAGAACGCCCACATCATGGGCGCCCTGGTCGGTGTCGAGGCGGTCACGCCTGAAGGGTTGAAGGACGTCTACAAGGACTTCAACCTCGCAGGTGATGCGCTGGTGGACCGGCTCAGGCTGTTCAGGAAGAGTGGTGTCCACATTCTCGGCTCGTTCATCTTCGGTCTGCCGAGCGACAGACCGGGCACCTTCGGCGCCACGGCGGAGCTGGCCAAGAAGGCCGACATCGCGTTCGCGCAGTTCGTGACGCTGACGCCGTTCCCGGGCACGGTGGATTTCGCCAAGTGGGAGCGGGAACACGCCGACAACATGCCGACGGTGGACGGCATACCGGTGTCGCGTCACTGGCTGATCCCGCAGGCGAAGCGGCCAAAGCTGCTGACCCCACACCCGACGATGTCGGCCGAAGAGATCCGGCAGGGCACCCAGGATGTCTGGAACAACTTCTATAGCTTCAAGGCGTCCTGGCGGCGGTCCGCTCTCGTGAAGTCGTTGAGGAACCGCGTCGCGTTCGTCGTGTGCTCGAAGGTCATGCTGCAGGCGTTTGGCAACACCGGCCTGTCGACCGACAGCGCCCGCGTCTCTCGCTCCACCCACTGGGCGCGGCTCGGCATGACCATCCTCCAGAGGATGTTCGCGCTCAAACCGATGCCGGACCTGCGGGTGCCCCCACCGCCTAGTAGCTCCCAGCCTGAGGCGATCGAGGAACCGCGATCTGGGATCCATCTTGGAATCGCTGGCGCCGAGAAGCCTCGGGCGCCCACCCTTCCGAAGCGCGAACCCCAACGCCTTCCTGCGTCCTCCTGACTCCTGTCATCTGATTCCTCGAGCGTTTCTCTCGAGGTGTGGTGTATCGTGGTGATTCCGTGCCCATTCGTCAGTTCGCCATCACCTGGAGGATGTCCCTCATGACGCCGACTCGACTCCTGCCGACCCGTGTCCTCATCCTGCTGCTCCTGCTCGGTCTGGCGTCTCCCAGGCTCGCCACCGCACAGAACCAGCCACCGGACGACGACCAGGACCAGACGGAGGAAGGTGACGCTACCGACGAGGAGGACGACGACGGGCGACCGGGCCGCGACCGGGACGGCATCCAGCCGTATGACGAGGTCATCACCGACGAGGCGGAGACCGACGAGGGGGTCTTTACGGTGCACCAGCTCGACGACAAGGTGTTCTACGAGATTCCGGAGGCGGAGCTCGGGAAGGAGTTTCTCTGGGTCAGTCGGATCGAGCGGACCACGGCCGGCGTCGGCTACGGCGGTCAGTCGCTCGGTAACCGGGTGGTGACGTGGGAGCGGCACGGCGACCAGGTGCTGCTCAAGAGTGTGTCCTACGCGGTCGTGGCCGACCTCGACCAACCGATCCACCGGGCGGTCGCCGCCGCGAACAACGACACGATCATCAAGGCGTTCGATATCAAAGCGCTGTCGGATACGGGTGCGCCGGTCATCGAGGTGACGTCGCTCTTCGACACCGAGGTGCCGGAGTTCAGCGCGCGGTCGCGTCTGCAGGCGAGGGGGTTCGCGCGGGACCGGTCTTTTGTCGAGGAGGTGCTGTCGTTTCCAGAGAACATCGAGGTGACGACCACCCATACCTACACCGTGCCGCCGCCATCGGGCTCGCAGACCGGGCCATCGACCCAGAATCGCCGTCGCGGCGGGATGCGCCCAGGCAGCGCGACCGTCGTGCTGCACTACAGCATGGTGAAGCTGCCGGAGGAGCCGATGCAGCCCCGGCTCTTCGACGAGCGGGTCGGGTACTTCTCGGTCCGCCAGATCGACTACGGCCGGGACGAGCACCGGTCGCCGAACCGGCGCTACATCACACGGTGGCGGCTCGAGAAGCAAAATCCGGACGCCGCGGTCTCCGACCCGGTGAAGCCGATCACCTACTGGATCGACCCGGCCACCCCGACCAAGTGGGTGCCCTACATGAAGAAAGGCGTCGAAGCCTGGCAGCCGGCGTTCGAGGCGGCTGGGTTCAGCAACGCCGTGATCGCCAGGGAAGCCCCGTCGCCCGAGGAAGATCCGGACTGGAGTCCCGAGGACGCCCGGTACTCGGTCATCCGCTGGTTGCCGTCGACCACCGAGAACGCCTCCGGGCCGCACGTCCACGACCCGCGCACTGGTGAGATTCTCGAGACCGACATCCAGTTTCACCACAACGTGATGAACCTCATACGCGACTGGTATTTCGTGCAGGTGGGGCCGCTCGACCCGCGGGCCCAGACACTGCCGCTGCCCGACGAGCTGATGGGCGAGCTGCTGGCCTACGTCCTGACCCACGAGGTGGGGCACACGCTCGGGTTCCAGCACAACATGAAGGCCAGCTCGCTCTATCCGCCCGAGAAGCTCCGCGACCCGGAATGGGTCAAGACGATGGGCCACACGCCCACTCTCATGGACTATGCCCGGTTCAACTACGTGGCGCAGCCCGAGGACGGCATCGCGGTCGAGGACCTGATTCCGAAGATCGGTCCTTACGACACGTGGGCGACTATGTGGGGGTACAAGCCGATTCCTGACGCCGCCAGCGCCGACGACGAGAAGGCGACCCTCGACGAGTGGGCGCGGCAGCAGGACGAGACGGTGTGGTATCGCTTCTCGACACCCGGCGCCCGGAACGCCGACCCCGGCCAGCTGACCGAGGCGGTCGGCGACGCCGATGCCGTGCAGTCGACGGCGCTGGGGCTGAAGAACCTCGAGCGCGTGGCGGCGATGCTGCTCGACGCGACCAACGCGCCGGGAGACCCTTATGACGACCTGGATGAGCTGTATGGACGTTTGGTCGGTCAGTGGGCGACCGAGATGAACCACGTCGCCGCCGTGGTCGGCGGCGTCACCTCCCAGCAGAAACATTTCGGACAGGAGGGCGTGCGGTTCACCACGATGCCGCGTGAGACCCAGGCCGGGGCGGTGGCGTTCCTGAACGACCACGCGTTCACGACGCCGATGTTCCTGGTCGACCCGGAGATTCTGCGGCGGATCGAGCCGGTGGGGGTGCTGGACCGGATTCGGACCAGCCAGGCACGAGTGCTCCGGACCTTGATGAGCGGCGACCGGCTCGCGCGGCTCGTCGAGCAAGAGGCGATTGACGGCGATGTGGCCTACGCGCCAACCGACTTCCTCGCCGATCTGCGGGGCGGTCTGTGGCGCGAGCTCGACGAGCCGGAGGTTCGAATCGACGCCTTTCGTCGCAACGTGCAACGGACCTACCTGGACCTGATCGACGACCGGCTGAACGGCCGGTCACCGGCAGAGGGCGACGCGCGGCCGTTCCTCCGTGGCGAGCTGCGCGCCCTGGACCGGTCCATCGCCGCGGCGCTGGCGCAGGTGTCGGACCGGGCGACGCGGCTGCATCTCGAGGACGTCCAGGATCAGATCGCCCGGACCCTGGACCCGCCGGCCAGGGCGTCCGCGCCGTCCGGTACCGGGGCGAGCCGGGCGTTCGACGACTTCGCCCTGGTCGGCGCCCTGGTCGATCCCTGGTCCGGTTTGGCCCACGACGGTGAGTCGTGCTGGCTCGACTATGCCATCCGGGTCTCCGGTCGCAATTGATCGACCTGACCGCCGCCGCTCGCTGATTCTGTCGGTGAGCTACGGCGGATCCGCCGAAGTGTGGCGAAGGCGGAAAGGGCCTTGCGACCACGGTCACCACCGTCAACCACGGGAGCAAGGCCTTCTGAGGCCCGCGGTGGGCTGGCTATCACGGTCGCCGCTGACCTGACGGGCCTTGTGGCCACCGCTGCATCGGTCCTGCCTGCGTCGTTCTTCAGTCGAACACTGGAGGTATGCTCCCTCGTCACGCCTTGCCAGGGGCCCGGCGGGCGTCGATCTCGAACGACCCTCGGTGCCACGCGGGGACGTGCACCACGGACTGCTAGACATCTCCTGAGGCTGCGAGAGGCCGGAGACTGTCATCGTGTCTCACGGGCCCGATGCTGTTTGAAAAAGCTGGCCGTGACGTCTATCGTCTCGGGACACCGATGCGCATTGCGAGGCTCACCATCATCGTGACCGTGGGAATGGCCATTGCGTGTGGCGACCGCACGCCGCCGGTCCTCGGTGAGGTCGCGGTGGCGCAGCCGAGTGAGCACACCCCGCTCGCCGCGTTGCTCACCTTTTCCACGGACGAGCCGGGTCGGGTGTCGCTCGAGATCGCCGATGGGGAGAGGACGTGGACCGTGACGCCCGGCCACGACTACCGCACCGACCATGAGGTCCCGGTGCTTGGCCTGAGACCGGATCGCTCGCACGACGTTACCGTGATCGTGTCGGACGCGGCGGGCAACGAAACGTCGGCGCCGCCGGTCACGATACGGACCGACCCGCTGCCTGAGGACTTTCCGCCCCTCGACGTGAGGGTCAGCAAGCCCGAGGCGATGGAGCCCGGCGTGACCCTGTTCGGGATGTTTCGCTGGCCGGATGGCGGCCCCCCCGACCAGACCTTCGGTCTGTTGATCGCGGTCGACGCGGCCGGCGACGTGGTCTGGTATCACCGGACCGACGAGGCGGCGCTGCTTGCGATCCGCCTCCAGAACGGCAACATCCTCTACAACACATCACCGGGGGGCGTCAGAGGGGCGCTCGTCGAGATCGACCTGCTGGGCGACGTGAAGCACCGGTGGCGGTCCCGCGGGGTCGCGGCAGCGGATCTGGCAGACGCCATCCTGGTCGATGTCGATTCGATTCACCATGACGTGCTGGAGCTGCCGTCCGGCGATTTCGCGGTGTTCAGCACTGAGATCCGCACGTTCGAGGACTATCCCACCAGCGACGAAGACCCGGACGCCGTTCGCACTACCCAAGATGTCGTCGGCGATGTCGTCGTCGAGTTCGCGCGCGATGGCACGGTCGTCAACCGGTGGCATCTGCTCGATCTGGTTGATCCCTACCGGGTCGGATACGGCTCGCTGGAGAACGGTTTCTGGCGCAGTACCTATCAGGCGCTGATGGAGGACGAGCCCGATGTCGTGGATTGGGCGCACGCGAACGCCCTGTTCTACGACCGCGCCGAGGACGCGTATCTCGTCGCCCTCCGGCACCAGGATGCGATCGTCAAGCTCGATCGAGCGACCGGTCAGATTGCGTGGATCCTCGGTCCACACAGCGGGTGGAACGCGCCGTGGAGCGAGCGTCTTCTGCAACCGCGCGGCGACATGGAGTGGGCGTATCACAGTCACGGACTCGAGCTCACGCCGCAGGGCACGCTCCTCATGTACGATAACGGTAACAATAGAGCGAGCGCCTTCGAGGACCGGATCCCGGATTCGGACGCCTTCAGCCGAGCCGTCGAGTTCGAGGTCGACGCCGAGGCGATGGAAGTGCGGCAGGTCTGGTCGTATCAGGGCGCGGAGGGTGAGCCGTTCTACTCGTCCTTCCTGAGTGACGCAGACTGGCTCCCGATGACGGGGAACGTGCTGATTACCGATGGCGCACGCGTCACCCAGCTCGAGAGCGACACGGAAGACTCGCCGGCGCACCAGTGGGCGCGGATTCTCGAGGTGACGCACACGTCACCCGCCGAGATCGTGTTCGAGCTGGTGATCGACGATGACCCGCCGACCGGATGGCGGGTCTATCGCGCCGGACGATTGCGGAGCCTGTACCCTGAGCCATAGCACGAGCTACTTAGTGGTCCGCGTCACAAATACGGCCAGGCACCGAGGGCGCCGAGGCGCCCGTCCCGCACGGCGCGAGGAGGGAGCATACCGGCAGTATTCGACCAACGAGCAACGTAGGGGGGGCGGGATGCATCGGCGGCCGAATGCAGCCGTATTTATGACACGGGCCACTTAGCCCTACCTGGGGGAAGAACAATGACAAGGAGCACGAACATGAGAAGTGGGCCACTAGCCGTCGCTGTGTGCCTCTGGCTGGTCGCGGGGAGTGCCTACGCCCAGGACGTGACGTATACCGAAGACGTCGCGCCCATTTTGATGCAGCACTGTGTCACCTGTCATCGGCCGGGTGAGGTCGCCCCCATGTCGTTGCTGACCTACGAGGACACCCGCCCGTGGGCGAGATCGATCGCACAGGAGGTAGGTCAGAAGCGGATGCCTCCCTGGCATGCGGCAGCGGGCGTCCGGGAATACACCAATGACCGCAGTCTCGACGCCGCCCAGATCGACGTGATTCTTCGGTGGGTCGCTGCCGGTGCGCCACGGGGCGACGAGGCTCTGCTGCCGCCGGTTCCCACCTTCAACGACGGCTGGCAGCTTGGCGAGCCTGACCTCGTGCTCGCCTGGGACGCTCCGTATCAGATCGAGGCCGAAGGTGATGATGAGTATCGGTGTTTCGTGCTCGACCCCAAGTTCGAGAAGGACCAGTGGGTCGACGTCGTCGAGGTGCTCCCCGGCAATCGAACCACGGACCACCACATCGTGATCTATGTCGACCAAGCGGGGACGATCGCCACGCAACGGGATGAGGCCGAGCCGGGTGAAGGCTATACCTGTTTCGGCGGGCCCGGCTTCCTCGCCTACATGGTGCCCGGCTGGGGCCCTGGATACGTGCCGACGGAGACGCCCGAGGGATCGGGTTACCTCCTACGAGCCGGTTCGAAGCTCGTGGTGCAGGTGCACTATCACAAGACCGGCAGCCCTCAAGAGGACCTGACGCGTGTGGGACTACGTTTCGCCAGGAGACCCACACAGCGGGTGCTCTACAATGGCTATGTGCTGGGCTTGTCTCTGCAGATTCCGCCCGGAGACGCGAACTACGTGGTCACAGGACGCGCGCCCATCCAAGAGGACATCACCGTCTACTCGATCGTGGCGCATATGCACTACCTCGGCAAGGCGATGGACATCTGGGCGGAGCTGCCCGACGGCACGCGCGTCGACCTGGTGACGGTGCCCCGCTTCGATTTCTACTGGCAGACGGAGTATGCGCTGGCCGAGCCGCAGCGTCTACCCAAGGGCTCCGTGATACACATGCAGGCGACTTTCGACAATTCGCCCGAGAGCCCGTATCAACACTCCGATCCCCCTCGGCTCGTCACCTTCGGTGAACAGACGACCGACGAAATGGCCGTCGGTGTGTTCTTCCATACACGTGACGCGGAGAACATCAGTGACGGCTCCACGTCGCCGTAGTAGACGGCGTTGAAGACCAGTGTGACCGTGTGTGCCGTGCGACTGGGTGCGGTTGGTCACCTCGGGCCCGTAGAGGACCAGGTTGCCCTCGCCTACGGTGGGGGCGATCACCCCGACCCCGTCCTCGAGGTACTGCTCGCCCCAGGCTCGGCCGCTGCGCAGTGGTTCGTCATCGGCGGCGTCGTGCGTGCCGGGCTGCCTGCCGCTATCGGTGTGTCCGATGTGGAGGTGGACCAGACGCGACACGATGGTCGCCATCCCGGTCTTGCTGGGACCGCTCTACTGCTATCTGATGCCCACCAACTTCGACGGTTGGGGGCTGCGCCCGACAGGCGGCCTGCGTGTCGGTCACGCGGTCAGCGTGGGACGCACACGCCGCCAGTCGTCGTCGAGCAGCGACCACAGGATGTGGTCACGCACGACGCCGCCGGTGCACTCGAAGCACTTGCGGAGTAGAGCCTCCGGTTCTGCGCCCAGCTTGCGCAGGGCGGCGTTGCCCCGGCCGTTCTCGGCGGCGGACCGGGCCTCGATGCGGGTGGTGCCCAGCGTCTCGAACGCAAAGTCGGCGACGAGCCGGGCACTCTCGACGAAGAGCCCGGTGCCCCAGAACGGCTGCGCGAGCGCGAATCCCCACTCGGCGGTCCGAAAGCTCGGCTCGAGTGGCCAGATCTGGAACAGTCCGACCAGCTCGGTGAGGCCGCTGGGCACGATACCGAAACAGAGGTAGCGGCCCGCTTGGCGGGTGCGGTGGGTCCAGTCGATGAAGTCGCGCGCCTCGTCGAGTGTCGCCGGCCCGGGCGAGAGGTACTCCTCGACCGCCGGCGAGCCAAGCATCGTCACCAGGGCATCGGCGTCGGCGGGCTGCAGCGCGCGCAACGTCACCTCGCGGGAGACCAGCACGGGTACCTCGGCCCACCAGTCAGCACGCCGCTGCGCGGCGAAGTTCGGCAGGTCGCCGTAACGGGCCTTCGGTCGGTGCGGCCGCACCATCCGTGTGGTCGACGAGAGGTCGGCGCAGATCTGACCGGCCCGGCCGGTGTTGCCCGGCAGCCCGGACGGCATGCCGACGAGCATCACGCTCGGCGCCGGGAAGGACCCGCTGTCGGCGGTCTGTCGTGTCTGGTTGAGCATCGTCGTTACCCGTCAGCAACGATGGTCCTGGCTCGCGTCAGTTGCCGAGGTTGGCCAGGTCGCCCCACACGATCCGGTCGCCCCACACGATGCGATCGTCGTAGATCACCTCGCCGTCCTCTATGCGACCGAGCATCGCGTCGCCCCACACGATCCGGTCACCCCAGACGATCCGGTCGCCCCAGACGATCCGGTCGCCCCAGACGATCCGGTCGCCCCAGACGATCCGGTCACCCCAGACGATCCGGTCGCCCCACACAATCCGGTCGCCCCAGACGATCCGCTGCGCCCACGAGTCCTCGTTCCAGTAGATCGCGTCGCCCCAGACGATCCGGTCGCCCCACACAATCCGCTGGCCCCACGCTAGGGCGTCGCCGCCCAGCAGGTCTCCTGGCGTCAGCGTCGTCTGCAGCCAGTAGTCGCCGACCAGCGCGGTTTCGTCAATGGCGTTGGCCAGCCGGACGGCGCCGACCGCGTTCAGTCCGCCGGCGCCTTGGGTCAGCTCGTCATACCCGTCCATCGGAATCGCCGTGTGCTCCAGAATCGCCTTGATCACGTTGGGCGACAGCACCGAGGTGATCCCGACATTGGCGCGCACATGCTTCGGTCCGTCCTTCTTCTTCCCGTGGCGGTCGCCGGAGTCGCCCACCAGCTCGACTTGGTCGTCGGTCGGGTAGTTTTCGTCCGACGAGACACTCGGTTCGGTGCTCGTCAGCCATTCCAGCTCGTAATCGAGGAGGTCTTCGTCGTAGTCGGTCGCTCGGAAGCTGTCGTAGGCCGCCTCGATCATCATCGCCACGATGCCGCTCGTCACCCCCGCCGCCATGCTCGTTCCGGTCAGCCGCAGATACCGCGCCGGGGTGTGGTCGTCCCAGGCGACCTGCAGGTTCGGGTACGTCTCGTAGAGCGTGCTGCCGATCGCAGCCACAGCCGCCAGCTGGTGTCCAGGCGCCACCAGGTCCGGCTTGGCGAAGGCGTCATACCAGGTCGGACCACGGGAACTGTATCGGCCGACGGAGTCGTCCGCCCGCATCGCCGTGTAGTTGAGGTCCAACGAGCCCACGGTGATGGCGGCCGGGGAGTTTGCGGGTGACGTGATGCCGGCATAGCCGACCTTGCCAGTCTGCGGGTTGATCCCCATGTTACCCGCCGACGCGACCACGACGATCCCGCTCGTCACTGCCGCCTCGACCGCCAGCACGAGGGGGTCGGTGGCGGCCGGCTCGAAGATCCGATGACCCAGCGACAGGTTCATCACGTCGATGCCGAACGCGTCGTTGTACTGCACGGCATATTCAATCGCCGCCAGCACGTCGCTGGTGTACCCGCGGCCGTTCTCATCGAGCACCTTGAACACGACGAATTCCGCCTGCGACGCCGCTCCCTTGTATTCGTCGTGCGACGCCTTGCCGCTTCCCCCAATCAGGCCGGTGACGTGCGTGCCGTGGCCGTAGTCGTCGGTGGGCATCGTGGGCAGCGTCGCGTCATCACCGGGGCGTGTGAAGTCGAAGAACGCTATGATCCGGTCCTCCTCGAGGTCGGCCGATGGCGCGATCCCGGAATCGATCACCGCCACGGTGACGCCCTTTCCTCTCCACTTCGCCTTGCCGGAGATCACCCCGCCGTTCTTTTTGAGTCCGAGTGCGTCCCGGAACACGTCACCGGAGACCGGATCCGCGGTGGCGTGCACCACTGCGTCGATTGACATCCGCTGGATGCTCGGGTCCGTGGTGAGCGTCGCGACATCGGAGGCCGACAGCGTAGCGGTCAGTCCCCCGATGAACGGATGGCGCTGATGGATCTGCCGCCCCTCGGCGGCGAGCCAGTCGGCCATGGTCTGGTCCGCACCGGGCTCCGCGCGCAGAATCACCCGCACCGGGGTCGTCGGGTCTTCCTTGATGACCTGCAGCAGCGCCTGATCCAGCTTGTGATACTGGACCGCGGCGACCATCTCCTCGGCGGTGCGTGGTGGATCGGGCCACTGGGGGTCGTCTCGCGCCGGTTGCGCCGGTACGTACGCCGGCTGGCTTGGCACCGCGACCCGTGTCGGCGGCGTCGGCACGAACTCGGCCTGGTCCGCGGCAGGCTGCACGCTGATCTGCGTCCGCCTGACTCGCCGGGTCTCGTCGATTGCCGGCGCAGTCCGCGAGGCCCGGTCCGATTCGAGCCGAGCCCGCCGCGCAAGGCGGTCGAAGCGCACCGGTTCCGGCTCCCTCACCGGGGTCAGTGGCATCCGCGCTTGCGACGGCGGCGCCATGCTGACCGTCGGTGCTGGCTGCATGAACGGCGACCCCTGTGACAGGAGGAAAGCGCCGGCCAACCCGGTCAGGGTGGCACCGAGCAGGAGCGTACGGCCTGGGCGCCGTGCGCGGATGCCGTCAGAAGCGGCACTGCCAAGTGGGTGGCGGTACATCGTTCTCTCACTTTCTGGGTCCGTCGCTCGTCGGCGGCCGGAATTTGCCTCGGTCGCCGCGAGGTGAGAAGCACGAACCCATTCGGAGCAATTGGTGCGCTTCTAAGGTACGCAAGTTCAGCGCCGTACTGGGATCGAGCGACACGTGTGATCTCTATTGCCTATCATGCCATATAGTGTCGTCCTTTTGCACGTCATGGCGCGGACCTCTCCTCGCTGCTTCGATAGCCATTTTTGGAAACAATGCTCAAATTCGGAACAGTCAATGACGATTCTATCAGTGTCACGCGCGCGCTGTGGGCCGGTCGAGTCATGGAGGCTGACGACGGAACTCGAGGCCCGCGCGTTTTGGTGAGCCGTTCCCAGGCCGACAAACAGAGATGTTTCTGCAAGTGTACCATGGATTGCCAGACGTTCGGCGTGAGGCTTGGCCGGCCACTTGACTCTACCCAGATCGTGGGCTATATCCGGATTTCCAAAAGGGCGTAAGTACCTCATATCCCAGTCTTTCCGGGGTAAA
>JADFPE010000287.1 GCA_022562495.1 Acidobacteriota bacterium | reverse complement strand
CGTCGTCAAGCCCGAACGTCCGACTCAGGTGGTGGAGTGAGCACGAGCGAGCAGGCGTTGGCTCCTCGCGGGCATAGTCTTGGGCATAGTGCCCGCTCTCATGCGGAAGGCCTCAACTCAGTTGAGGCAACGGCTCCAGCTCCGCGATCACCGCCGCCCGATCAGAGTTGAGCGCGTGCCACAGGTCCCAGTCCTGCTGCAAGCCGAGCCAGAAGTCGGCGCTCATGCCGGTGACCCGGGCCAACCGAAGCGCGGTATCCGGTGTGACAGCCCGCTTGCCCCGGATGATCTCGTTGAGCCGGGGATACGACACGCCGAGCCGGATGGCAAAAGCCGACTGTGTGACCTCGAGCGGCTTGAGAAACTCCTCCAGCAGCATCTCACCGGGGTGCGTCGGCGGCCGATGTGTCGGCAGCCTCCGAGCAACCAGCCTCTTGGCGCGCTGCGCCGGTCTAGTGGTAGTCCGTGATCTCGACGTCGTCGGCATAACCTGACTCCCATCGGAAACAGACGCGGTACTGCTCGTTGATCCGAATACTGTACTGACCAGCACGACGACCGGATAGCCGCTTGAGACGGTTTCCGGGCGGTATGGCGAGCTCGCGACGTTCCCGAACACGATTGATCTGGGTCAACTTCCGTCGGGCCACTCGCCACAGCGTCGACGGGCATCGAGCACGAGCACGTCGACTCTCTCGGCCGTTGAAGATGTCCTCGGTCGGCTGATCGGCAAACGACCGTATCACGACTCATATTATAACGATAGCCGTTATTGGCCGGCCAAAGGAAGAATGGAGGCGCCGCCCGGATTTGAACCGGGGATGGAGTTGTGCAGGCGGGCCGCCCTCTGACCAGTGTGGTGCGAAAACAGGCGCAAATCGCACGATCGCAATCACATGTGCGATCGCTCGCTGTGCGCACCAGTATGCAAGGATGGGGTACCAACAGCCGGTGTTCTTCCTGTGGCGGCCGATGCTGCGGGATCCCAAGGACGATATGGTGTTGGAGCTCGCGGTTGCGGCGCAATGTGTGGCGGTGGTGACGTACAACACTCGTGATTTCGCTGGAGCCGATCGTTTCGGCGTCGCCGTGTGGACGCCGGCTGACCTGTTGAGAAAGGTAGGGCTACTGCCGTGAGTACACTGAGTCTGAGACTACCAGTGTCGTTGCATCGACATCTCCGGGTGCTGGCGGAGCGAGAAGGCATTTCGATCAATCAGCTCATCAGTTCCGCCGTTGGTGAAAAGATCGCGGCCTTGGACACCCTTGAATATCTGCAGGCGCGAGCGCAGCGGGGAAAGCGGAAGGCCTTCGAAGCGGTCCTGGCAAAGGTTCCGGATGTTGAACCACCAGAGTTCGATCGGCTGCCTGACAAGCGCTTGCAGCCGACGAAGGCACGAGGCGGCGTGAAGAAGCGCGCCAAACGTTCGCGCCTTCGCGGCTGAAGCGCAACACGGTACCATGGGCCGAAGGAGACGACATGCAGACCAGGACGCTGACGACGACACTCTTCTCCCTTGCGCTGGCCACCGGGCTGACCGCCCAGCAGCCACCGCACACCCAACAGGGTGCGCACCGCGACGGGACCCAGCCGCACATGCAGCATCGATTCGAGGATGCTGAGCAGTATGCACGGTCGTTCGACGACCCGGCGCGCGATGTCTGGCAGATGCCGGACCGGGTCATCGAGGCGCTCGGCGTGCAGCCCGGACAGACCGTGGCGGATGTGGGGGCCGGCACCGGCTACTTCACGGTGCGACTGGCGCAGTCGACCGGCGCCAAGACCATCTACGCCGTGGACATCGAGCAATCGATGGTGGACTACACACGACACCGTGCCGAGGCGGCAGAGCTGGACAACGTCGTCACCGTCCTGGCAGGGAGCGACCGCACGAACCTGCCCGAGCCGGTCGATCTGGTGCTCATCGTCGACACCTATCACCACATCCCAGACCGGGTCGCCTACTTCACTCGGCTGCGCGAGAACCTGCAGCCGTCGGGGCGGCTCGCGATCATCGATTTCAAGAAAGACTCACCTTCGGGGCCGCCGGTCGAGTTCCGATTCACGCCGGACCAGATCACCGGCGAGCTCGAGCGCGCCGGCTTCACGCTCACCATGCAGCACGATTTTCTGCCTCGCCAGATGTTTCTTGTCTACGAAGCCAAGTAAGACCACCCGACCGTCCCGCGCCGTCGCCCACTCAGCACGGCACACCGGCGGTACCTGTCGCCCAGTCAGACGCTGGTGGGTACGGATGAGGACGTCTTTCGGGACGTCTCGTGAGGGTCTTTTTCGATACCAATGTCCTGATCAGTGCGTACACCGCGCATGGCTTGAGCGCCGACCTCCTGGAGCTCAAGCGGGTCCTTGGCCAACGTTTCAGAGTTCCGACGTCTGAGGTCGCCAGTGTTGCGCGGGAACTTCGCGAGCACACGATTGTTTCGCGACCGGACACGATCCTCGAGCTGAAGATTCGGGACGACGACGATGCCTGGGTACTCGCCTCGGCTGTGCTGGGTCATGCCGACGCCCTGGTTACGGGCGACACCGACCTGCTCGATGTGGCGGAACCGGCCCCGCTGCCGATTCTGAGCCCGCGCGACTGCTGGCGGTGGCTGCGGTCCTAATGTCTACGCAGAGCTTCCAACCCGCCGGTGCAGACTGACCGGCGCCGCCGCGCCTATTCCTCCCGGAGCGCGTCCCATGGGTCGATACGTGACGCGCGACGGGCGGGCAGGTAGCTGGCCACCAGCGCCACGCTCAGGAGCAGCGCGGTTGCGGTGCCGAATGTCAGCACGTCGACGACCGCGAACCCTAGTATCTGGCTGGCGGCGACCCGGGCGATGGCCGCGGCCACGCCGACCCCGATGAGGGTGCCGACAAGCAGCACCGGCGCCGTCTGTCGCACGATCAGCGCCCGCACCCTGCGGTGCGACGCGCCCAGTGCCATCCGGATGCCGATCTCATGCGTGCGTCGCGCGACGGCAAACGCCGTCAGCCCGTAGACGCCGGTTGCCGCCAGTAGCAATGACACGACACCGAACAGGCCGAGCACGCGCGTGATGAACCGGGGTCCGGCCAGCTGGGTCCGCATCTGCTGATCCAGCGCCAGCACCCCGTCCAGCGCCAGATCGGCATCGAGTGACGACACGCGGTCGCGAATGATGGGCACCAGCTCGACCGGGTCGCCGATGCCACGCACCAGCACCCCCATCTGGCGTCGGGTGCTCTGGGCGCGCGGCACGTAGACCGCCGGTCGGTCGCGTCGCGACAGCCCCGTGTAGGCCAGGTCAGGCAGCACCCCGACCACGGTTCGGTACTCGTTCTCGTCTCGCCACGACCGGATGCGCATGCCGACCGCCGTGCCGTCCGACGCGAGCCGCGCGGCCATGGCCTCGTTGACCAGGATGGTCGCCGGCGCGTCGGCGCTGTCAGCTCGAGTGAAGGCCCGACCGGTGGCGACGCGCACGTCGAGGGTGTCGAACCAGGACGGGTCGATCTCGAACCACTGTGCGGGATGGTCTGGACCGGCCGGTGGCTCGGGTGCCCCCTCTGGCAGGAAGACACGGAGCAGGTTGAACCCCCCGCCGCCGAATGGAATCACCGACGTGGCGGTGGCTGACCGGACGCCCGGAATCGCCTCGATGCGCGCGATCATGTCGTCGTAGAACAGGTTGACGCTGGTTCGGCCGTCATAGCGGCTCTCCGGCAACGCGATGGTGAAGGCCATCACCTGGTGGGTCTGGAAGCCGGGGTCGACGTCGAGCGTGCGCTGCAGCGTGCGCACGAGCACGGCGGCGCCGATCAGCAACACGAGCGAGACGGCGATCTGCGCCGTCACCAGTGCGTGCCGGGTACGGCGGGCCGGGGCGCCACCGCGGACACCGCTCTTGCGCAGGACCGTCCCGGCGTCGCTGCGGGCGACGCGCCACGCCGGCAGCACGCCCGCCACCAGGCTCGCCACCAGCGAGAGCCCGAGGCCGACGGCGATCACGGGAAGCCGGAGCCCGACCTCGTCGATCCGTGGCAGCTCGACCGGCGCCAGCGCCGCCAGGAGCTCGCGCGCGCCCAGCGCCAGACCGATGCCCAGCCCGCCACCCGCCAACGCCAGCACCAGGCTGTCAGACAGCACCCCGCCGAGCACCCGCATCCGCCCGGCGCCGAGCGCCAACCGTATCGCGTAGCTCTCGGCCCGCTGAATCCCTTGCGTCAACAACAGGTTCGCGACGTTCAGACAGGCCAGCAGCAGCACGGCGAGCACCGCCGCGAACAGCAACACGAAGGCGACGCCCAGATCGTCGCCCGATGCCAGCGACAGCAGCGGCGTGGCGGCAGCGTCCCAGCCCTGGTCCCGCTCGTCCGGTTGACGCGCCGACGCTTGCAGCGCCAGCGTCGAGACACGCGCCGTCGCCTCGCCGATCGTCGTTCCGGGTGTGACGCGCGCGATCACCTGCCAGCTGTGGTTGTTCCACCGTGTCGGTTCGGTGAGGAACCGGACCGGGATCCAGGCCCGTGCCTCGAGCGGCCACTGTCCGGTCTCGTCGACGACCCCGACGACGGTGTGGGGCACGCCGTCAAGCCGAACGGTCCGGCCGACCACCGTCGGGTCGCCGCCGAACCGGCTCTGCCAGAGCCCTTCGGACAGCACGGTGACCAGCTCGCTCGTCGGGTCGTGGTCGTCCTCGAGGAGCGTGCGGCCCACCACCGGCCTGGTCCCCAGCACCCTGAAGAAGCCGACGTCGACCGTCGCGACCCGGATACGCTGCGGCGTGCCTCCGCCGGCGAGATCGACCGCGCGGGCCCGGAAGACGGAGGCCGAGTCGAAGACGTCGGTCTCGGCCCGCCACTCGGCGAAATTGGGGTAGGAGACGTTCGAGAAGCCGAAGCCACGCGCGACGTTGAAGCTGTGCAGCCGCACGATGCGCTCGGCGTCGGCGAACGGCAGCGGCCGGAACAGCACGGCGTCGGCAATGCTGTAGACCGCCGTCGTCGACCCGATGCCGACCGCCAGGGTCAGGATGGCCAGCGACGAGAACCCGCGGCGGCGAACGAGGCCACGGATGGTCTGGCGAAGCGCGGAGAACAGCATCATGGATGCACCACCGGCAAGCCGAGCAGCTCTTCGAAGACATCGAAGTCGCGATCGCAGTGCAGCAGTGAGTGACGTTCGCGGAGGCAGAAGGATGCGATGAGGCAATCAATCGTCTTGCGCACCGTCCGCCCACGCGCCCGCAGCAGGCGGTAGTGTCTGGCTGCGTCCACCGCCAGCTCGGTCCCGCCGGTCTCGAAGATCTCGAACCGTCGCAGATGCCGCAGTACTCTGGCTGCATCCCGGTCGGTTGACAGCCCCTGCAGGACCTCAGAGACCATCAGGTCGAGCAGCCCGAGACGCTGGCGCGCCATCTGCGCGTCGAGCCAGTCCGTCTCCGGCGTGGCCACGCCATTCAGGTAGTCGACCCAGACCGTCGTGTCGACGATGACCACCGGCTAC
>JADFPE010000286.1:5139-5494 GCA_022562495.1 Acidobacteriota bacterium | reverse complement strand
GCGCCGCCGATCGAGGCGCCACTGGAACCCGTCCGGGAGGTGCCGAAGTGACCGTGCCACCCGTCGGCACTCGGCGCGGACGTCTCCTTGTGCTGGGTGTCTGTCTCACGCTTCTCGTGGCGGTCTGCGGGCGCGAGGCGTGGACCTACTATGAGGCTCGGCGGTTCAACCGGATGGTCGAGGCGATCGTGGCGCGGAACGAGCCCACGAGCTTGTATCAAGCGGTGCCGCGCCCGAGTGGGCGAGCGGAGCAGAACGCCGCGCAGCACAACGTCGCGGCGGCCGAGCTCCTCGTCACCCGGCCCGAGTGGGACACCGCAAACGGTGCGTTGATGGCTGCGGCGCGAGCCGGAGA
>JADFPE010000286.1:0-5129 GCA_022562495.1 Acidobacteriota bacterium | reverse complement strand
GGGTTGACACACCCAGCTTCGTCGACAACACGCGCACGTCGTTGATCCTGGTTCCGTCGGATGGGAGAATCCCTGCCCTGACGCCAGCAGCGCTGCACCTGCTCGCACGGGCGCGCACCCTCACCTTCCATGGATTCAACCTTTCGCTCCGTTTCCGCTACGTACCGACACCGACCTATCGGCTTCCACGCCTGCTCGGCGCCGCCGCGCTCGAACGGATCCAGCAGGGTGATGGAGATGCCAGTCTCAATCTGGTCGCCGACCTTCTCGCCACTCTCAGAATAAACGAGGCGACCAACCGGGCCGCACCGTACCGTCCGTCCATCCTGGACCAGGCCGCCGTGATCATCAGCCTGACTGTGCGTCACGCCCCACCGTCCGAGGCCGCCCTGCGGTCGCTGGCGGCGGCGCTCGTGGCGACGGCGCCTGACGATCACCTGGGACCGTATTTCCTGAGCGACCGTGCCAGGTTCATCGACGAGGTGAGGGGGCATCTTCGGGGTGGACCGCCGCTGACCGACGCCAACCCGGTGGTGGCCTTTCTGGTGCAGCCCTGGCTGCGGAGCCGGGTCAACCGCAATTTGGCACTGTTCGGCAGGCTGGTGGCGGCGACCGAGCAGCCGTGGCCGGAACGACTGGCGGCGGTCGACGCCGTGGTCGAGCAAGCTGCGCGACGCACCGTCCGGAGCGGTCGGCTGGGCGCGCTCGGGGGGGTGGAGCGGTCGTTCGCCGCAGGATACTTCCCGCTCATCACTCGCTACGTCGCCCACAGGCTGGCAGTAACGGCCGTCCTTCGAGCCGTGACCGCGGTCGAGCTGTATCGGATCGAGCGTGGGACGCCGCCTGAGCGCCTCGACGATCTTGGTGCCGTGTCGGGTGTCAGAGACCCGATGAGCCGGGACACCCTGCGCTACCGTCGCGACACCGGTGGCTACGTCGTCTACAGCGTGGCCAGCGATGGCACCGACGATGGCGGAGACTTCGGCGCACTGAGCCCCTACAGCGTGTGGTGGCAGGTCGCGCCGGACCAGAGTCCCGACTGGGGCATCCGGATCCGCCTGCCCGTCGAGGGCGGGGCACTCTGAGACCCGGATCGGGCAGTGTGTCGCCGCCCGCCTGAATCGACACGACGGTGCTGCTGGTCACCGCCCATTCCCGGCATCCCGGCGTCCGAAGAACGTCCAGTACCGATCCCGGTTCGCACGAAGCGAGTCCGATCAGCGGGCGCCGACGGAATTGGTGCTGTTCGGACTGGTGTTGTGTGCGGCAGCGTCGGCGGGAGCTCCCCGATCGCGTCCGACCGAGCGACCCGATGCGGGCGGAGTAGCCCGCGGCAGGACGCTCTTTCACAACTGAATCGCGTGAAGGATCAGCGCGCTCGCGAGTAGTACCCATCGAGAGCGTGATGCGGCGCCAATCTCGAGCGCGCCCGAGGAGGTCCGATGCGTAGTTCAACGAAAATCGTCCTCGCGATGGTAGGTGTCGGGATGCTGCTCGCCGGTGCGACGTTGGTATCTTTGTTTGTGTGGCGTGGCGTCGGCCAGGACGGCACAGAAGCACCGGCGGAGCTGAGGACCTACCAGGTCCCTGCGGACTACCAGGACGACCTGCGAGACATGCTGCGGTCCGCGCTCGGAACGGGGGACACTCGGCTGGGCCGTGTGACCAATGGCCCGGGCGGCACGCTGCTCGTCGTGGCCCCACCCAGGCTCCAGAGGGGTATTCAGCAGATTCTGGATGCCGGCTTCGAGGTGCCCCCCGTCGCGAGCCCGGTCACGCTGAGCTACTGGTTCCTGGTCGGCCGACCGGCCGAGTCGTCGGGGGCGACGGCACCGTTCTCCGTGATCGGGAGAAGAGCGCCGCCACAACTGGAGCCCGTCCTGGCGCAGATCGCGGCGGCTCAGGGCCCAACCGAGTTTTCGTTGCTGGAGGAAGTCCAGTTGACGTCGATGCCCCAGAACAGAGCGGTGACGAGCAGCCGATTCGTCCAGGTGGCGCAGCGCGCGACACGGACCGGAGAAGAGGTCGTGGCCGACATCGAGATCAGCTTCGGGACCTACCACCTCGAGAGCCGAGTCAGCCTGCAGGCAGGTCAGTTACTGGTGCTGGGGCAGTCGGGTTTCGACGGTCGCGTCAACGCCCTTTTTGGCAATCCAGTCGACGCCTTTCCGGACACCACATCCGAAGACCTGTTGACGCTGTACTACGTGATGGCTGCTGACCTCGAGCCATGAATGGCATTCATGCGCGAGGAAGACCTCGAGCGGCTCTACGCGCGGCTCGAAAAGCCCCTGTGCAACGAGGTATTCCGGTGGGTCTGGAACATGGACGACGCGCAGGACGTCGTTCAGGACGCCTTCGTCCGGCTGTGGCGGATGCGCGATCGCATCGACCCGGCCACCGTCGAGCCGTTGATCTACAAGATTGCGCTCAACCTGGCGGCGTCGCGTCGTCGCTCGAGCAAGATCTGGCGCTGGGTCTCCCTGGATTTTCTTCGCGAGACGCCAGCGACGAGTCGACCCGCGGACGAGTCCCTCGCAGCGCAGGACGAGACCGCCCGACTGCGGGCCGCGGTGGAGGCGCTTCCCGAAGACCTGCGGCGGGTGATCGTGCTCTGCGAGTTTTCGGAGCTGCGCTACGATCAGGTTGCCGCGATGCTCTCCATCCCCTCCGGCACCGTCGGGTCGAGGCGACATCGCGCGTTGCGCCGGTTGAGACAGGCACTCTCCGCCAGGCCTGAGGGGTTGTGACAGACACGTCCGAGACGGTGTTGAGCACGCTCGAGCCTCCGCCCGGAGGGCTCGCCGGTTTGCGCGCGCGGATCGCTCGCGACGCGCGCCGGCGCGTGGCGGTCCGGCGCCTGCAGGTCGCGGCGGTCGCCACCCTCGTCGTGGCGCTGGTCACGTGGGCCGGCGTCGGTTGGCGCGGTCAGCAGGACACGCTGCCGGCCGAGTTCGATCTGGTGCGGATGCACCTGGGACTGCTCGACGTGCCGTCCGAGCCGTTGACGATTCCCGCAGAGCAGCGCATCCACACCGCGGTTCGCCGAGTTCCGCTGGCGACCGACCAGGTGGTGTTCTATCTGGTCGGCTCGATTCAGGACTAGCCCGGCGTTCAAGCCCGATCTGACTGCTTTCTTCTTTGATTGACCCCATAAACACTGGCGTTTGTGCAGATTGGCTCTTAGTTTATGGTGCAATATGTACCCATGTAATATGAGGTTAGTTACTTGATAGTATACTTATATTAGTGTATTATGAGGCCATGTATATCGACATCGTACCCAACCGGACGTCGCCCCCCGCCGTGCTCTTGCGCCAGTCGCGTCGCGAAGGCGGGAAGATCGTGAAGACCACCCTCGCCAATCTCTCGACGTGCCCGCCCGAGGCCGTCGCGGCCTTGCGCCTGGCGTTGCGCGGCGTGGCGTTGGTCCCGAACGAGGAGGTCTTCGCGGTCGAGCGGTCACTCCCGCACGGCCATGTGCAGGCGGTGCTCGGCGTGATGCGCACCGTGGGCATGGACGCGCTGCTGGCCGCGCGGCCCTGCCGCGAGCGGGCCCTGGTGCTGGCGATGATCGCGCAGCGGCTGCTGGACCCGTGTTCGAAGTTGGCCACCACGCGGGTGTGGCACACGACGACGTTGGCGCAGGAACTGGGGGTCGAAGACGCGGACGCAAATGACCTGTATGCCGCCTTGGATTGGCTCCATCAGCGCCAGCGCCGCATCGAGAAGAAGTTGGCGGCGCGGCACCTCAACGACGGCGCGGTGGTGCTCTTCGATATCTCGAGTTCGTCCTATCATGGCCGGACGTGCCCCCTCGCCCGACGTGGCTACAACCGCGACGGAGAGACGTTACTGAGCATTGTCTACGGCCTGTTGACCGATGGCGCGGGGCGGCCCGTGGCGGTCGACGTGTATCCGGGCAACACGGGCGACCCCGCGACCGTCCCGGACCAGGTCGAGAAGCTGCGCGCGCGGTTTCGGCTGCAGCGCGTGGTGCTGGTCGGCGACCGGGGCATGCTGACCCAGACGCAGATCGACGCGTTGCGCGAGTATCCCGGAGTGGGCTGGATGTCCGCACTGCGCTTTCCGGCCATTCGCGCGCTGGCCGAGCACGGCGCCTTCCAACCCTCGCTCTTCGATACGCCGCACCTCGCCGAGATCACTAGCGACGACTATCCCGGCGAACGGCTTGTGGTGTGTTATAACCCGGCCTTAGCCGCGGACCGTGCACGGACGCGTGACGAACTCCTGACCGCCACCGAAGCGCGCCTCGCACGGATCGCCGCGGCCGTGGCACGGCGCACCACGACGCCGATGACCGCCGACGAGATCGGCGTGAAGGTCGGTAAAATCATCAACCACTACAAAGTCGGCAAACATTTCGACCTGACCATCGAGGACGCGCTGTTGCGATTCGCACGCAACGACGCCTCCATCGCCCGCGAGGCCCCGCTCGACGGTATCTACATCATCCGCACCAGCGAACGCGCGGACGCGTTGACCGCCGCAGATGTCGTGCGCACCTACAAAAGTCTCGGGCACGTCGAGCAGGCCTTCCGCTGCATGAAAGGCGTCGACCTGCGCGTGCGGCCCATCCGGCATCGCAACGAAGTGCACGTACGCGCGCACATCTTCTTGTGCATGCTCGCGTACTACGTCGAACACCATCTGCGCGCCGCCTTGTCGACCGTCCTCTTCCAAGACGACGACCTCGACGCGGCCCGCTGGACCCGCGACCCCGTGGCCACGGCCGAGCCGTCCGAGAGCGCCCGCGCGAAAAAGCGCACCAAGACCACCGACGACGGCTGGCCCGTGCAGAGCCTGCGCACCCTGCTGAGCGCACTGGGGACGCGGTGCAAAAACACCTGCCGCGCCGGCAACGGGAAGAATGTTCTACGGTTCGAGCAACTGACAGAACTCAGTCCGTTCCAACAACACGTCTTCAGCCTGCTCGGACTTACGCCAGAACACACTGTACCCAGTAACCCTGCAACGTGAATACGTCTATCACTCTGACGCACAAGGGGTTACCCTGCTTTAGCCTCTGGAATTTCGGGCTAACAGTCCGTGGTAAAAGTGCTGCGTCGCATCGAGACCGGTGATGCGCCCGATTGGCAAGACGCGAC
>JADFPE010000040.1 GCA_022562495.1 Acidobacteriota bacterium | reverse complement strand
GTTGAAGCCCTGGAACACGAACCCAATCTTCTTGTTGCGCACGGCGGCGAGCGCGTTGCGCGACAGCATCGAGACGTCATCTCCGTCCAGCAGATACCGTCCCTGGGTTGGTCGGTCCAGACAGCCCAGGATGTGCATGAAGGTCGATTTCCCTGAGCCCGAAGGGCCAATGACGGCGACGAACTCGCCTGCGTCAATGTCGACACTCACGCCACGCAGCGCCCGGACCTGGATTTCACCCAGGTCGTAGACTTTCGTGAGGTCCCGGACCGAAATGGTTGGTGCCATCGTTAGGTGTCGTCTACCGGCGTCCACGAAAATTCGGGCGTTGCGGAATCAGTGGCGAGCCACCGCCGGATGAGCGGGCAGACGACGAGCCCGCGTCCGGTGTGGTGACGCCGGTCACCAGCTGCGTGCCTTCGACGAGCGCAGCCACGGTCGGCAGTGACGCCATGGGCGCCGCCCCGTCACTGTCTGCTTCCAAGCGCGCGATCAGCCGCTCGAGGTTCTGCCGGGCCTCGGAATCCTCGAGCGCGTCGATCTGCTGACGCAGATCGGCGATCTGCGGGTCCGGCCCCGGGCGGGCGCGTCGGCCCGCGCCCCGCACTGCCAGCAACTCGGTTGCCGTGCCGTCGGTGACCCCGAGCCGCACCTCGACCGGTCGCAACTGGTCTGCGTCGAGCACCCACACCCGGCCGTTGGTTTCGACCACTTCCAGTGGTGCGAATAGCGCATCGATCGTTGTCGCACCACGCTCCACGGCGCGCACTATCGCACCGGCGTTCTGGTTGGCACGCCGGCGGGGTGCGCCACTGCCGCCACGACCACCATCCCCCCGTCCGCCACGCCCGCCCCCACCGCGCCCGGCGAAGAATTCCGCCCGCTGTTCGGGGGACATGTTCTGCATCCGTTCCCGCATCTGCTGCCGCTGGGCGTCGTTCATGTCGCCGAAACCGCCTCCGCCACGGCCTCCACCGCCCTCGCCAGAGCCCCCGCCGCGGCCGCTGCGCGCTCCATCCCCGCGGTTCCCGCCGCCCCCCGCGCCACGCTGGAGGATGTCCGGCACAGGTTGGTTCAGGGCGGCGAACATGTCCGGTGTCGGGCGGAACCGGAGCGCGGAGTTCGGTACCCGCAGGATGTTCTCGCGGCGCGCGATCTCCAGCGTCACCGTTGCGGTCATACCTGGCTTGAGCTTCAGCGCGTCGTTGGGGACGTCGATCACCGTGGCGTAGGTCACGACATTCTGCTGGACCACCGGCTCGAGCCGGATCTGCGAGACAACACCCTCGAAGTCCTCGGCCGCGTAGGCGTCCACGGTGAACGTGACCACCTGGCCCGGGCGAATCCGGCCGACATCCGACTCGTCGATGTTGGCAATCACCCGCATCTTGGTCAGGTCGGCGGCAATGATGAAGAGCTCCGGCGCCGACATGCTGGCGGCCACCGTCTGCCCCATGTCCACCTGCCGGGCGATGACGATGCCGTCGATCGGCGCGGTGATGACGGTGTGTCCCAGGTTGACCTCGTTCTGGCTCAACGAGGCCTGGGACTGGACGACGCCGGCCTCCGCCGACTTCACCTGCGCCTCGACCGACCGGACCGCCACCTGCGCCGCCTCGAGCTCCGTCGTGGAGATCAGGTCTCGCGAGGACAGGTCCTCCGACCGCGCCAGCTGCGCCCTGGCATCATCCAGCGTCACCCGGAGCCGCTCGACGTCCGCCTCCGCGCGCGCCAGGTTCGCCCGTGCCTGCGCGATCTGCGTCTCGAAGAGCGACGGTTCGAGTCTGGCGATCACCTCGCCCTCGCGCACGATCGAGTTGTAGTCGGCGTAGAGCGCCTCGATGATGCCAGACACCTGGCTGCCGACCTGCACCGTGGTGACCGCTTCGAGCGCGCCGGTGGCGCCGACCGTGTCGACGACGTCGCCCCGCGTCAGCGTGACAGTGCTCACTTCCGGCACGAACTCCGTTGTCCGGAGCACGTTGTAGGCGTAGGCGGTGATGCCGGCGCCGACGACGAGAACGAAGAGCATCTTCTTCATGGGATACAACCCTCGCTCGTGTGCCGACTGAGCCGGCAGGTCTGGCTGGACCTGGTGGTCACGCTGTTCCTGTGCATCGCTATTGCACGATGGAGATGCCGGCCTGCGACAGCGACGTCCGCTGCACCCGGTCGAACTCGACGAGCGCCTTCTGCTGGTCGAGGATCGCGCGGAGCTCCGTGTCCTGCGCCGTTGCCAGATCCCGCTGCGCCTGGACGACGAAGAAGTTCGTCGACATCCCGGCCCCGAACTTGCTCTGCTCGGCCGCCAGCTGTTCCTCGGCTAGCTCCCGCGCCGCGATCGAGGCCTCGATCCGACGTGTGATCCCCTGTATCTGCAACACGGCGTTGGTGACCTCGGTGGCGACCTGGAGCCCGAGCTGACGCAGCTGCGCCTGGACCTGCTGGACCTGGATGCGGGCCCGGGCGTACGCCGCGTCGGCCGCGCTCTGGCCGATCGGGTAGCTCACGTTGAGCTGGACCGTCCAGACCGGAAAGGCAGCGTCGAACAGCTGGTTGAAGGCATCGCCGATCCCGCCCGGGATCTCGTCCAGTACCGCGCCGCCGAGCCCAGACCGCACGAACCGCGTGCCGCCCTGTCCCACCAGCTGATAGTTTGCGATCACGTCTACCGCCGGTAGGCGGTTGTTGCGCATCGACGACAGGTTGACGTTGTTGATATCGAGCTGCCGGCGCGAGCGGGCGATGTCGGTCCGGTCGTCGAGCGCCGTACGGATCGCCGCCTCGAGGTCGATCGGCTGCACGTCGAGTGTCGGCAGGTCGACCGGGTTCAACGTCGCGGCCCAGTACTCGTCGTCGGTGCCGCCGACGATCAGCTGCTTCAACACGAGCTCGGCGGTGGCGAGGTTCTGCTCCGCCTGCGCCAGCGTCTGCCGGCGCGCCGCCGCCTCCGACCGCGCCTGCACGATGTCGATCGGGGCCATGGTGCCGATCTCCACGCGTGCCTCGTTGTCGCGAACGAGGGTTTCTGCGAGCTCGAGCGCCTGTCTTTGCACCGCGAGGGTCTGGGTCGCGTAGACCAGATCCCAGTAGGCGTTCCGCACCGAGGAGACCGTGTTGGTCATCGTCTGCCGCAGGTCGATGTCGGCGATGTCCCGATTGATCCGCGTGACCTGGATCTGCTGCCGAGTCGAATCGATCTTGAACCCGCGCAGCAGCGGCTGTGTGTAGGACAATTGAAAGGTGGATCGGTAACCGGGGTTAAAGCTGTTGAAGAAGCTGGTCGACGACGACCGATTGTTGTTGAAGTTGACCTGGTAGCTGCCGCCACCCCATTGGACCGCCTGGGAGATCCCTGAGTTGAAGACGACCGTGTCGCTGACGGTCGTCTGGCCGCCGTCGAGCTGGGTCTGGGACGGGGTCGTGCGCGAGTTATTGCTGAACGTGGTATCGAACGTCGGGCGATAGGCAGACAGCGCCTGTGCCAGCGTGAGGTCGACCACCTGCGGGTTCAGCCGCTCGACGGCGATGTCGAGGTTCCGCTCGAGCGCGCGCGCGATCGCGTCCGCCAGGGTCAGGTCGCGACGGGGACCGCTACCCGGGGTCTGGATGACGGCCAGCCTCGCGGCCGCCTGCGTGGCGAGATCCACGAGGCCGTCGTCCGAGCTCTGCGCGCCGGCGGTGGTGGCCAGCGCGAGCATCGGGATGCTGATCAGATGACGATATCGGACACTCCGCATGACGGTACTGCTCCTTCGCAACGACCCGACTCCGTGACAACCGAAGAGTCCCTGTGCGGGACCGGTACTCCGGCGTCGGTCGCATACCTGTGTTCGTATAGTGGACCTGGCTGTGTGCCCCGATCTTCCGTATGGATGCGCCGCGCGGGCGGGTGGTCGGTGGGATGGGGCGGCGTCAGCAACGCCCGCTCCGGGTTCGCGCCACACCCCGCTCATCCGTTTCCCGCTCCATCCACTCATCGAGGCCGTCGCGCTGACGCTGCGTCAAGACACGGTGCATGCGAAACACCATCAGGATCCGGGTCTTGCTGAGCTCGCTGCGCGTTGCCTCCACCCGGTCGATCTGGCGAGTGACGTCGATCTCCTCGACGTCCATGTCCCCGACGAGCCGAGACAGGGTACGTTCTTCGGCGTTCAGTCGGCGCATCGACTCACGGAGTTGTGGCAGCGCCTTGCGAAAGATCTTGTCGAGTGCCGCCGACTGCTCGTCGGTCAGCTCGAGGAGCGCCTTCACGTCGGTCGACTGCCACCACCGGTGCGGTCGGCGACCCTGTTCGGCGGCCGCGACCACCGCGGTGGCCGCCACGACCACGAGGGTGACCAGGGCAACAGTCCTCCAGCGCATCAGCATCCCTCCTGTCGACGGGAATTTCGACCCCATATTCTCGCAATACTTCAAAGGAATGGGAAGTGTTTACCGGGGGTGCGTCCCTGTCTCAGAGGTCTGGTGCACAAGTCCCGGGCGCCACGGTCCGGCACGCGCCACGAATTCGCCCCAGACGGACTGCGTAGAGGCCCGTTTCCATGGCGATGCGGGGGTCGCGCCCGGTAGCCGCCCGTTGTGAAAGTTCCACTGCATTCGACCGGCGCTGCGTCCCGCCTGCGTACGCCCGCCGCCGCCCGGCCTGTTGCTGTCCGGGCTCTGGTCAGGTCTTGCCGCAGCCTTGGCGAAGGCGGATTGCTCCTCGGTCACATCCTGCCGGTATGTTCCCTCGTCGCGCGGTGTCAGGGCCGAGCGCTGCATTGCCGACGACGGGTCTCGGTGCACCGCGGGACTTTCACCACGGACGGCAAGGTCAGACGGTCTCGCCGGCGAACGTCTCGAGTCGCTCGACTACCTGTCCAACGATGGCGTCCGGGGTCGACGCGCCGGCCGTCAGACCGATGGTGACGACCCGGTCGCCTGGCAGCCAGTCCACCGTGCGCGTCTCGGCCACCACCGCGCCCGGATCCGGCTGCCTCACGTCCACCGGACGGTGTCGGAGCTCGCGGCTGGACATGAGACCGGTGGCATCGGCGATGTGAAAGGTGGGGACCCGTCGGCTCGTCAGCCGAACCAGGTTGCGGGTGTTGCTGCTGTTGTAGCCGCCGATGACCAGCATCAGATCCACGCCCGGGTCATCGAGCAACGCCATGATCGCGTCCTGCCGGTCCTGGGTGGCGCTGCAGATCGTATCGAACGCGCGATAGTGGGTGTCCAGGCCGGTGTCCCCGTATCGATCGACCACCGCCTGGCGGAGCATCTCTCCGATCGCCAGCGATTCGGTCATCAGCATCGTCGTCTGGTTGGCGAGACCGACACGCTGCAGGTCGCGGTGCGGGACGAACCCTGGTGACATGGCCTCGGCGAACCGGGCCGAGAACAGCGCCTCGTCGCCGCCATGACGGATGAAGTCGCACACGATCCCGGCTTCGGCACGGTCGAGCACGACCAGCGAGCGGCCGCTCGAATATTTCAGAACTTGTGAGGCGGTGGCCTGTGTCTCCTCGTGTCGGAGCTTGCCGTGGATGATGGCGGTGTAGCCATCACGCGCGTACTGAAGCACGTTCTTCCAGACGTTGAGCACCGACCCACAGGTTGTGTCGACGATGGTGCAGCCTTGGCGTTGGAGCTGGGTCAGCGTCGCAATCGTGACGCCGAACGCCGGTAGGATGACCACGGCCTCTGGGCCGAGGCGGTTCATGTCCTCTTCAGGGTCACTCAGGAATCGTATGCCGGCAGCGCGCAGCCGGCCGTTGACCTGTGGGTTGTGGATGATCTCGCCGGTCAGATAGATCGGCCGTTTTGGGAACCGACGGCGTGTCTGATACGCGTAGTCCACCGCCCGGTCGACACCGTAACAGAACCCGAACTCGCGGGCGAGATGGACGCTCAACCGTCCCATGTGCCACCGGTAGTCAGCGGCCTTGATCCGGTCGATGAGTGCGCTGTGGTAGTCGGCGGCTAGCGCACCGGCCACCTCCTTCTTCAGCGCCAGCCCCTTGCGGAACATCGGCGCCGGCACACTCTGGGAATCGCAGTCCACGGGCGCGGTCAAGAATGACTTCACATTTCTGGCCGCCGATGCATTCCGTCTGGCGGCGTTACTCGTCTGTCGAATACTGCCCGTATGCTCCCGCCGCGCGTCTAACCAGCCGGGCGCTTCCACGCCCCAACATGGGAACTTATTCTTGCGCGGACCCGAAGGCAGGACCAGTCGTCACCGGATGTTGATGGCGAGGTCACGAACGCGCGGTGTCAGCGCATCGATCGATTCGAGCTCGGATACCTGATAGCTGGTCAGCGCGAGATCGAGGTTGTTGAGGAACCCCTCTTCCGTCATCAGTTGCTCGAACTCGACCAGGGTGAGCGGAGATGCCTGGGTGTAGCTGTCGCCGTCGGCTGACGGGAGCTCGACGGTGCCGGTCATGTCGAAGGTCCCGGCCGGTTCGTCGAGGGCAGCGGCGGACCGGGTGGCATCGTCCATCGTGTCGGTGGCGGTCGCGCTCCGGGTCGCACCCGGGTGATAGTGGATCAGCTGTCCTGCCGTGACGCCGAGCAGCAACCCGGCCGCGGCCGCGGCCGCGAGCCAGCGGCCTGCACGGACGTCGAGCTGCTTGAGCGGCTGGCCGGAGAAGGGGAACGCAAGCACCCGAGCCGGCTCGACTGTGCCCACGAGCTGCGCCAGGCGATGCCCGATCCGTGCGCGCTGGGCCTGGAGTCGCTGGGGTGTAAAGATGTCCTCGAACCCGGCGTCGGCCATTTCCGGTAGCGCCTCGAGCAGCGTCGTCAGCGTGCTGAACCGGTGCTCGCACCGCCCGCAGGTCTGGAGATGGCACGCCGCCGTCACGGCCGATCGCGCCGTCTCGTCCGTTGTGCCCAGTGCCAGGGCCAGCAGGCGGTTTTCCGATAGATGCCGCTGGGGGATGCGCCGCCACATCCGCCGGACAAACCCGTCTGGCCCAGTCATCATCTCGTCAACTCATCAGCAGTCGTGCGTCAGACCTGCCCACCCCAGTCGCTCGGATCAGGCACCACGGGATGACGTACGATCGGGCGCGTGCCGTCCGCGTGCCGTCCACCCGTCCCTGTCGAGCAGGCCCCGCAGCTTCCGGACCGCCCGAAACAGGTGTACCCGTACCGTCGACTCGTTCAGCCCCATGACGACACTGACTTCCCGTGCCGAACGGCCTTCGAAGTGGCTCAAGATGACCGCGGTGCGCTGTCGCGTGGGCAAGCGGTCGATGGCGGCCTCGAGATGGACTCGGCGTTCCTTGGCGAGGAGCGTCGCCTCCGGTGAAGGTTCGCTGCTCGGTGGTCCCTCGGCCGCCAGGTGCTCGCGGGCGTCGCTCGGGACCAGCCACCGTGTGCGTCGTGCCTTTGCCTTCAGGCGATCGAGGCATGCGTTGACCAGGATGCGCGTAAACCATAGCTCGAAGAACAGATCTTCGCGAAAGGACGGCAGGTGCACGAAGGCCTTGAGAAAGGCGTCCTGCACCACTTCGTCCACCTCCGCGGGATCACGCAGATAGTGGTAGGCGATCCGTGCCGCCCGGCGCTGCTGCCGATCGATGATTGCGCCAAACCGTTCCGCCGCCTCTTCCCGCTGGCCGCCGGCAAGCAGATGCTTGACCTCGGCGGCGAGATCGGTCTCGGCGACAACCCGATGGTCGCCCGTGGCGGCCTCGTGAAGCCCTCTTTGTGTCATACGTGCCACAGTGTATTTCATTTACCGTCTTGATTCACACGCATTCTGATACGGGCATGGGAGGCCGGGCGTGAGCACATGGTCTCGATTTGCCGAGCCAGTCCGTGGCGGAAGTCCCGCGTGGCACCAAGACTGGCGAAGCCGCGCCCCTCGACTGTCGCTGGGCTTGCGCCACGGGCGGCTAGACATCTCCGCGTATCATGACACGTGCTTCACACGTTACGATGTCACCGTGAGGAGATGTCTGGACGGTTCCCCGACCGAACGAGAGTGACGCGTGACCGACCCAGTCCAGCCGCGTTCGCAGTCCCCGACGATTCTCGTGGTCGAGGACGAACCGGCCATTCGAACGCTGATCGGGCGCATGCTCGCCGGGGCCGGGTATGAGCTGCTTGTCGCCCGCAACGGCGACGAGGCGCTGACCATGGCCAGACAGCATGCCGGCGTGATCGATCTGCTGCTGACTGACGTCGTCATGCCGCGCATGAATGGGTTCGAGCTCGGCGAGCTCATCGCCAGTGTCCATCCAGAGACGAATATGCTGTTTGTGTCCGGCTATGCCAACGACTCGCCCGCCATGCGCAGCGGGCTGCGCACGGCGGGCCGGGCTTTTCTCCTGAAGCCGTTCACGCGAGTCGCCCTGCTCGGCAAGATCCGGGATGTTCTGCAACGAGGTGCTCGTAGCTCGAGACCCGCCGCTAGCGGCGGGTAAGGCGGGGACGGTGCCGGCGTTCGACGGTGGCCGGTTGGACGGCCGCGGCGGGATGGGGCGCCAGCCAGGTTCCGGGGTAGTAGTGCGCGAGGATTGCGGCGACCGATTCGCCGTGCCGTGCCTGGACGATCGCGCCCGTCTGGCATAACCCGACGCCGTGGCCGAACCCCTGACCAGAGAACAGGACCCGGTCGGCCTGCTGTTCCACGCTGAAGCGTGCGCTGCGGAACGCGCGCGGACCGAGCTGCCTGTTGATCACGGCCCGCAGGCGCTCTCCCCGAACCACCACGTGTTTCTCGCCAGTCACGCTGACACGGGTCGCCCGGCCCGCGGGGTCACGGGTGAGGACCGCGATCTGGTCGAGATGGCGCCCGACCGCGGTGTCGGAGGTGGTGTTGAGGATGCGCCGCAGATGGTCGCGGTCGAGGGCTAGGCGCCAGTCGTCGCGCGGGGTCGTCAGGCAGAAGCTGTCGCGGACACCGGCGAGATACGCGGGGGCCGATCCGCCCCAGACGGCGCTGGCCGAGCTGGTGTGACCGCCGCAGTCAGCATGGAACAACGCCTGAATCGGGCCGTTCCCGTCGCTGATGATCAGCCCGCGGGTGCGGTCGACGGCGGCGGCAACGAGGCGGGCGACCGCGGCCGGCTGACGATCCGGCGGTCTGTAGACCTGGCAGTGCGTGGTCGCACAGAGGTCGAACCCTTGGTGTGCGTGGCGGCCACGGTGGGCGAGTGCGTAGGTCCGGGCGAGGATCGCCTGCAGACGCGCGAGCCGCTCGGCAACGGCGGCGTCCGGTTCAGCGAGCGGCATCTCGGCCGGGACCGTGCCGCGGACGTAGTCCTCGAGCCGGATCGTCTGGATTCGGCGATCGTCGCCATCGGCGACTTCGACTCGCAGCGTCAACGTGTCGGACGGTGGTCGCACCGGCGGCTGCGGAGAGGGACGTGGTGCTGTGGCGCAGCGGGTCGTGATGGCGGCAATCGCCAGGATGAGCAGCGTCCTGGTCCAAGACCACGACCGGGGCTGGAGAGACACAGGGGGCGGACTGCTCGTCACGTGGTGTATATCGGTTGCTCGCGACCGTTGATGCACCAGTGCGGCGGTCGTATATTTGACGAGGTCTGGACCGGATCGTACGATGCCGATACCCTGGCGGTCGGTCATGACAGATACAGGAACCACTGCGTTCCAGGTGCCGGTCGAATCTCTCAGGCGGAATGGCCGGTGAGGGCTGTCCTCGCGACGACACACATCGCGCGGGGGATACTGAGCACGCTTCGGGGGCGCACGTGTCTGCCGGGGTGCCGTCGCCCATCAACTGTATATGAGGCCAAGCATTCGTGCCTGCTGTGTTGGCACAGAATCGGACGGATACAGCGTGAACCCTGATCAACGACTCGAGGCTCTTGGCATCGTCGACCCGGCGTCGGTCTACTGGAATCTCTCGACCGCGGCGCTCTATGAGGAGGCGGTGGCTCGCCGCGAGGGGACTGTCGCCGTCGACGGCCCGATCGTCTGCCGCACCGGGGCGCACACGGGGCGCTCGCCGCGGGATCGATTCTTGGTCGATGAGCCGTCGAGCTCGGCCAACATCGCCTGGGGTGACGTGAACCGTCCGATCGCCCCGGACAAGTTCGAGGCGGTGCACCGGGTCGTGGTCGAGCACTTGCGTGGCAAGGATCTGTTCGTGCAGGACTGCTATGCCGGCGCGGACCCGGCCTACAGGCTCCCGATCCGCGTGGTCACCGAGCGCGCGTGGCACGGGCTCTTCGCCCGGCACATGTTCATCACCGAGCCGGACCGGGCGAAACTCGAGAACCATCGGCCCGAGTTGACGGTGATCAACGCCGCCTCGTGTCACGTGGATCCCACCGTGCACGGGACCAACTCGGAGGTGTTCATCCTGCTGGATTTCTCCAAGCGGCTGGTGCTGATCGGCGGGACCGGGTATGCGGGGGAGATCAAGAAGTCGGTGTTCACCGTGATGAACTACCTGTTGCCGCTACGGCGGGTGATGCCGATGCACTGTTCGGCGAACGTCGGTGCCGGAGGCGACGTGGCCCTGTTCTTCGGGCTGTCCGGTACCGGGAAGACCACGCTGTCCAGTGATCCGGCGCGGCGGCTGATCGGCGATGACGAGCATGGTTGGAGCGACCGCGGCGTGTTCAACTTCGAGGGCGGTTGCTACGCGAAGATGATCAGGTTGTCGGCCGACGCCGAACCGCAGATCTACGCCACGACCCGCCGGTTTGGCACGGTGCTCGAGAATGTGACGGTGGACCCGGTCACCCGCCAGCTCGATCTCGACGATGATTCGGTGACGGAGAACACCCGGGGCGCGTACCCGCTCTCGGCGATCGACTCCTTCGTGCCGTCGGGCCAGGGCGGCCATCCACCGCATCTCATCATGCTGACGGCGGACGCCTTCGGCGTGCTCCCACCGATTGCGCGGCTGACCCCGGCGGGTGCGATGTATCACTTTCTGTCCGGGTATACGGCCAAGGTTGCCGGCACGGAGCGTGGCGTCACCACACCGACGGCGACGTTCAGTACCTGCTTCGGCGCGCCGTTCATGGTCTGGCCGCCCATGACCTACGCATCGCTGCTCGGTGAGCGGATCGCCGCCCACGGGACGACGGCATGGCTCGTCAACACCGGCTGGACCGGTGGCCCGTTCGGTGTGGGGCATCGCATGCCGATCGCACACACGCGCGCACTGATTGCCGCGGCGCTGGGCGGCGTTCTGGACGACGTGGCGTACGAGACCGACCCGGTCTTCAACGTGGACGTGCCGGTCAGCTGTCCCGGGGTTCCCGCGGAGGTGTTGCGGCCCCGGCAGACGTGGGCGAACGCGGCCGACTACGACGCGCAGGCAGCGAAGCTGGCGGCCATGTTTGCGCGGAACTTCGAGGCGTTCGCCGGGTCTGCGACGGCGGACGTCGTGGCGGCGGGACCCCGAGCAGTTGCGTCGGCCTAAACATCTCATCCTAGAGGAGATGTCTGACGAGGTTGTATCCGATGCGAGCGCGGCGGGGATCGAACCGGTCATCGGGCTCGAGATCCACGCCCAGCTCCTGACCAACACGAAGATCTTCTGCGGGTGCGGCACCCGCTTCGGTGCCGCCCCGAACATGAACGTCTGCCCGGTCTGTCTCGGGCTGCCCGGCGCCCTGCCGGTGCTGAATCGTCGTGCCGTCGAGTTGGCGATGCGTGCCGGTCTGGCGCTGGGTTGCACGATCCAGCGCCACTCGATCTTCGCGCGCAAGAACTACTTCTATCCTGATCTGCCGAAGGGCTACCAGATCTCGCAGTACGAGCACCCGCTTGCGACCGATGGCGAGCTGGCCTATGTGGCCGACGACGGGCCGCACGTCGTGCGGATCACCCGGGTGCATCTCGAAGAGGACGCCGGGAAGTCGCTACATACCGCGATCGGCGACAGCGATCGGTACACGTATCTGGATTTTAATCGCAGCGGCGTGCCGCTGATCGAGATCGTCACCCACCCGGATCTCCGTGCGCCGCGCGCGGCAGCCGATTTCTTCGCTCGGTTGCGCGCCATCCTGCTCGCGATCGGTGTCAACGACGGCAACATGGAAGAGGGGAGCTTGCGGTGCGACGCCAATGTCTCGGTCCGCCCTGCGGGGGAGTCGGCGCTCGGCGTGAAGGTCGAAGTGAAGAACATCAACTCGTTCCGCTTTCTCCAACGGGCACTCGAGCACGAGCTGGTCCGCCAGACGGAGCTGCTTCGTGCGGGCGGTCACGTGGTGCAGGAGACCCGTCTGTGGGACGAGGCGAACGGCCGCACGGTGTCGATGCGCAGCAAGGAAGAGGCGCACGACTACCGGTATTTTCCGGAACCCGACCTGCCGCCGCTGGAGGTGTCCGAGACGTGGATCGCCGAAGTGCGCGCAGCGCTCCCCGAGCTGCCGGAGGCCCGCAAGCAGCGCTTCATCCGCGATTACGGACTGCCGGCGGCTGACGCGGCACACCTAGCGGACACCGAGGAGCGGGCGCGGTTCTTCGAGGATACGGCCGCGTCTGCGGGTAACCCGAAAGCGGCGAGCAACTGGGTGATGGGGGAGGTGACGCGACGGCTCAAGGCAGCGGGCGCCGGCATCGAGGTGGTTGGTGTCACCCCCGCGGCGCTCGGCCGGTTGATTCGTCTGGTCGACACCGGGGTCGTCAACGGGAGCGCGGCCAAGGCGGTCTTCGCGCGCATGTACGGGTCGGGCCGTGAGGCCGAGGACATCGTCCGCGCGGAAGGGCTCTCGCAGATCGGGGACGCAGGCGAGCTGACCGAGGTCGTGACCCGTGTCATCGCGGAACACGAGGATGCCGTCGCCCGGTTTCGGGGCGGCAATGAGGGGTCGCTCGGGTTTCTGGTCGGACAGGTGATGCGGGCGACCCGGGGCCGGGCGAACCCCAAGAAGACGAACGAGTTGCTGCGGCGTGCGCTGACGGCTCGCGAAGCTGCGCCTCGTACCGACGAGTGAAAACGGTGCGCAGCCTCGCGAGCGCGCGGCATGTTATGCTTGTACAAATAGTGTGTGCTCGCTTGGACGTGCGGCGGCCGGCGCCGACACGTGGGATCCCCGGCCAGACGTATGCGGCTGAACTTCACCGCGAGCTGCAAGAGTGATAGAGGCTCAGCATCTTTCGAAGGCCTACGGTCGTGGCGTTTACGCACTGCGTGACCTGTCTCTCGTCATCGACAAAGGTGAATTCGTCTTCCTGACCGGTCCGAGCGGCGCTGGCAAGTCGACGCTGCTCAGGCTGCTGCTGTGCCAGGAGCGCCTGTCGGAGGGGCGACTGATCGTCGACGGTGAGGACCTGTCGTTAATGGGCGCCAGCGAGACCCAGGCGTATCGACGGCATGTCGGGTTCGTCTTCCAGGACTTCAAGCTCATCGAGCGGATGACGGTCTTCGAGAACACCACGTTCGTGCCACGGGTGATGGGCGTCGCTCGGACCGTGCAGCGTCGCAAGGCGGAGCAGGTGTTGAGGTGGGTCGGGCTCGAGTATCGTCTGGAGGCCTACCCGTCCCAGCTGTCCGGGGGCGAGCAGCAACGTGTTGCAATTGCGCGCGCGCTCATCAACGACCCGATGATCGTGCTGGCCGACGAGCCAACCGGCAACCTCGATCCCGATCTGGCACTGGAGATCATGAACCTGTTCAGGGAGATCAACGCCCGCGGCACGACGGTCGTCGTGGCGACCCACGATCGCGAGCTGATCCGACAGGTGGGCCGGCGGGCGATCATGCTCGAGCACGGTGTGATCACGGAGGAGTCACCGGCAATCGGAGACGAGTCGTATTTCAGGATGAAGGACCGGCCTCAGGCCGAGTCGGTGGTCGAGATCGAGCCCGGGGTCGGTTCAGTAGCGGATGTCGGATTGGGGTCCGGACGCCCGATGGCGCCGGAGGGCGATCCGGACAGCGAGGCCGTCGCGTCTCGCGCCGGGGGGACGGCGTCCGAGGCAGATCTCGGCCCGATTTCTGGTCTGGACCTGACGTTGTCCGAACCGGCGGTGACGGAGACCACCTCCGTGGCACCTGGCGAGACCGTCGCCCTCCATCCGGACGGTGGGCCGTCTGTGGCGGCGGCGTCGGAGCCGGCGCGGGTGGAGCCTGACGAGATCGAGCGCCACGATGCCTCGGGGTCGCCCGACAGCCGGTTCGTCACCGACAGCATGTTCGCGGGCATCGACGACGCCGTGACGGAGGGCGACGACGCGGCGGACGACGACGAGATCACGGCGCCGGTCCGTGCCGCGAACCGCGACGAGACGGGATGACGGTGTGAGGGTGCTGCGCTACAGCGTCGAGGAGGCCGTTGCAAGCCTGTGGCGGGGGCGGCGGTCCAGCGCGGCGTCGGTGGCGACGATCGCCGCGGCGCTGGTCGTCCTCGGAGCGCTGTTGCTGGTGAGCTCGAACGTCGAGCGGTTGCTGGCCCGGTGGGCCGCAGCGGCCGAGATGTCGGTCTACCTGCACGACGACGTCACACCGGAGGCACGAGCGGCGGTCGAGCAGATGTTGCGCGAGAGTGAACTGGTCAGCGACCACGAGTTCGTGTCCAAGGCAGAGGCGCTGTCCCGTTTCCGGCGGGATTTCGCCGATCTGGCTGGTGTCACCGCACAGGTGACGGCGTACCCGTTTCCGGCGTCGTTCGAGGTGCGTCTGGATCCGGACGTCGGTGACGCGGCCGCCGTGGAGCGTCTCGCCAACGTGCTGCAGGGTGCGAGCGGTGTCGAGGAGGTGCGGTTCGACCAGATCTGGATCGAGCGGGTGACCTCGGCGGTCGTGCTCTTGCGCGGTGTCGGGTTGGTGGTCGTGCTGGTGCTGGTCGTGGCCGCAGCGTTGACCGTCACGAACGTGGTTCGGCTCGCGTGTTTCGCGCGGCGGGACGAGATCGAGATCATGCAGTTGGTCGGCGCACCGCTGACCTACGTGCGGGGGCCCTTCGTGCTCGAGGGGGTGTTGCAGGGCGGTCTCGGCGCACTCGCAGCGCTGCTGCTGCTGGGCATCGGGTTCGCGGTCGGTCAGTCGTGGTACGGGGACACCGCCGCCCAGCTGCTTGGTGTAGACGCCGTGCAGTTCTTGCCACCCGCCATAGGACTCCTCCTGGTCTTGGGTGGGATGGCGGTCGGGTGTGTGGGCGGGCTGGTCGCGGCGCGCAGCACCCGCAGCGGGGTAGAGATCTCGGGAGAGCCATGAGACCCAGGGCTCGGTCGAGAACACCTTCACAGTGTTGGCCGCCGATGCATCCCATCGGGCGGCGTGACTCATCGGTCGCATACTGCCGGTATGCTCCCGCCTCGCGCCGTGCCAGCCGGGCGCCTCGACGCCCAACAATGCGAACCGATGCTTGACCGGACCCCAAGACCTGGCAGCGAAGACTATCGGTCGTTGACAACGGCGAAGCCACCCACGTAGACTGAAGACTCTCAATGTCCATGTCGCGGACACATCGCAACGTCGCCGGTCTGCTGGTCGATGCGCGTCGGTCCCTAACCGTAGCGGACAGCATTCGTACGAACTTCTACCGGGAAGAGTTCCTCAAGCATCAGGAGTGTCTCCAGCGGCAGCGCGAGTGCTACTCGGAGTGCACGATCGCCGAGATGGAGGCAGCGTTGCGCCGCGTGATGGCCCGTGTCGATGAGCTGTGCGTGCGGGGCGACGCCGATGTCGATCTGGTGGTCAGCCGTCTACTACGTACGTTCGATGGCGTGACGAAACTTTCCGCCTGGTCGGAGCCCACAAACACGAACTGACCTGCTGCTGTTATCCTGCCCCGTTCCCTTTCGCTCCTTCGCCGACAGACGTTCGAGATTGTTCAGGCTGCAATCGACGCCGTCAGGCCGTCACGACTGGTGCAGGCGGCGCTCGAGGATTCCGTGGTCCGGCAGTTCATCGGCGGGGGACCGGTGACCCTCATCGCCGCCGGCAAGGCGGCCGAAGGGATGCTGCGGGGGCTCCTGGCCACGTCGATTGGTCCCATCGAACGAGGCGTTGCCGTCGGGCCGGATCCTGGCACGCTGGTGCCGCCGCCGATCGCGTTTCACACCGGCGGGCATCCGTTGCCCGACCGCGGCAGCCTCGCCGCGGGACACGAGGCGTTGCGGTGCGCCGCCGAGATGTCGCCATCGGGGTGTCTCGTGGTGCTGCTCTCGGGTGGGGCCTCGGCGCTGCTGACCGTACCGCTCGAGGGCGTGACCCTCGCCGAGAAGGTTGGCGCCACCCGTATGTTGCTCGCCGCGGGTGTGCCGATTCACGAGCTCAACTGCGTGCGGAAGCATCTCTCGGCGATCAAAGGCGGCGGGTTGGCGCGTGCGGCTGCTGGGCGCGTGCTGACGCTGGCGATCTCCGATGTCGTTTGGCCGGTGGAGGACGACCCGGCCGTGATCGGCTCAGGCCCCACGGTCGTCGACCAGACCACGTTCGCGGAGGCCACAGCGATTGTCAGCCGGCCCGAGGTCCGCGATCTGATCCCTGCCGGGGTACTGGACATCCTGGAGCGTGGCCGCGACGGGCATCTGCCGGAGACGCTCGAGCAGAACGGGGTGTCCGGCACGATGTATCGTGTGATCGGGAGCCGACGGCAGGCGATGGAGGGAGCGATGTCGGCCGCGCGCGGTCTGGGCTACGAGGTGACGCTGCTCGAGAGCCCGGTTGTCGGGGTGGCACGCGTCGCCGGCGCCGACCATCCGCGGCGGGTCGCTGCGGCGACACGGCAGCTGGCCGGACCGGTGTGCGTGGTGTCGTCTGGAGAGACGACCGTCACGGTCTCTGGTCGTGGTCGGGGCGGCCGAAATCAGGAGCTGGCCCTGGCGGCCGCGTCCGAGATGAGCCGGCTTGGCACCGCGGCCGTGCTCGCCAGTGTTGGCACCGACGGCGTGGACGGTCCCACGGATGCCGCCGGCGCGCTGGTGGACTCGAGCACACCGGCGCGCGCCGAGGCACTGGCGTTGGCGCCGGCGGCCACCTACCTGGCGGAGAATGACGCGTATACCTATTTCGACCGGCTCGGCGACCTGATCCGGACCGGGCCGACCGGCACGAACGTCGGCGACCTGCAGGTGGTGGTGACCGCCGGGAGCGAGTGACGCTGCGCCGTGCAGCGCCGCGCCGACCGGTCGGCGCAGTCTTGCGAGCAGCGCGTTTCTCATGGCTCCGCGACGCGGGGGCTACATATCTTGTCTAGGCGACCAGCACCTGCGTCAGACGTGACGATGTCGTCCTCGCACGATGTTCAGCGAGATGTGACCCTGTGACCGCCGTTGTCCATTCTCCCACCGTGTGGACCGCCGGCGAGGTCGTCGAGCGAATTCGCGCGCGCGTCGGTCATCCGGCCACCATCCGGGAGCTGATGCGGGTCCTGACGATTCCGTCGGAGGACCGACATCGGTTCCGGCGCCGGATCATGCAACTCGTCGAAGCCGGCGAGCTGATTCGGATCCGGGGGAACCGATACGGTCTGGCCGACCGGATGCACCTGGTGGTAGGGCAGCTGCAGGTCAACCCGCGCGGGTTCGGGTTCGTCACGCCGGAGCATGCGGCCGAGGGCGCGCGCCCGGATATCTTCGTGGCCGGGGTACATCTGCATCAGGCGATGCACGGCGATCGGGTTGCGATACGGCTGGAACACATAGGGGGTCGGCCCGAGGGGCGAATCGTACGGGTGATCGAGCGTGCCAACGACGACCTCGTCGGTCGCTACGATGTGGACGACACCGGCGTCGGGTTCGTGTTGCCGTTCGACCAGCGTGTGATCATGGACATCCAGATCCCGGCGGGAGCGACCGGTGGGGCGCGCTCAGGGCAGATGGTCGTGGTCGAGATCGATCGTTGGCCCACACCGTCGCGCAACCCGATCGGTCGTATCGTCGAGGTGATCGGGAGGCTGGCCGACCCGGGTGTGGACACCGCGCTCATCATCCGAAAACACCGGATCCCGGACGCGCACGAACCCGCCGCCGTGGCGGAGGCCGAACGGCTTGGCACCGTAGTCACGCGGCGGGATTTACGGGGCCGGACCGATTTTCGGCCCGTGTTGACCGTGACCATCGACGGGGAGACGGCGCGAGATTTTGACGATGCCATCACCCTCGACACGCTGCCCAACGGCCATCACTGGCTCGGGGTGCACATTGCCGATGTGGCGTACTACGTGAAGGAGGGCGGCGCGCTCGACGCGGCAGCGTACACGCGCGGCACATCGGTCTATTTTCCAGAACGCGCGCTGCACATGTTCCCGGCACCGCTCGCGACCGGGCTGTGCAGTCTGAACCCGGGTGTCGACCGGCTTGTGCAGTCCTGTCTGATGGAGATCGATCGCCGTGGCGCGGTGGTCCGTTACGAGGTGCACGACGGGGTGATTCGATCCGACGCGCGGATGACCTACACGGTGGTCGAGGCCATTCTGACGCGACGCGATCCAGAGACACGACAGCACCACGCGGCACTGGTTCCGCTGTTCGAGCGGATGGAGACGGTGTATCGGCGGCTCCACGCGCGACGCGTGCGACGAGGGTCGATCGACTTCGACCTGAAGGCGACGCAGCTGGTGCTCGACGAGGCGGGACTGGTCGAGGACGTCGTGGCGGCCGACCGGAACGTGGCGCATCGCATCATCGAGGAGTTCATGCTGGCGGCCAACGAGACGGTCGCCCGGCATTTGCGGGACAGCGACGTGCCGGGGCTCTTTCGCATCCACGCGCCGCCGGACCCGGCCAAGGTCGCGGACTTCGAGGCCTTCACGAGCACGCTCGGTTGCGGGTTGGGGGCGCCGCCGGACCGCGTCCGGCCGAGGCACTTTCAGCAACTGCTGCAGCGGCTGCACGGACAACCCGAGGAGCGGCCGGTGGCGCTGTTGATGCTCCGCACCATGCAGAAGGCGCAGTACGACGCGGTCAACGCCGGTCACTTCGGTCTGGCGTCTGAGACCTACACGCACTTCACGTCGCCCATTCGCCGATACCCGGATCTCGTCGTGCACCGGCTGTTGCGAGAGTCCCGGGGGGAGGGTCCGTCGCCAGCGCGCATCGAGGAGCTGAGGGACGCGCTGCCGGAGATCGGGCGGCACACGTCGGCCATGGAGCGTAGGGGCGAAGAGGCTGAGCGGGAGATCGTCCAGTGGAAGAAAGTCCGGTTCATGGCGGACAAGGTCGGCGACGAGTTCACCGGCTATGTGACCGGCGTGACCGGGTTCGGGCTGTTCGTGGAGCTGATCGAGCATTTCGTGGAAGGCCTGGTGCACATCTCGAGCATGGCGGACGACTACTACCGGTTTCTGGATGCCGACCACGCGTTGTTCGGGGAGAACACCGGGAAGACCTACCGGTTGGGTGACATGGTGACGGTGCAGGTCGTGCGCGTGGACATCGAGCGTCGTCAGATCGACCTCGGGCTCGTCGAGATCCTCGACGCGGTGAGGGCATCGCAGCGGAACCGTGGATCGCGCCGGCGCCGTGTCACGGGGCGGGGGCGTCCACTCGGCGGCGGTGGGCGCCGTGTGCGACGCGGTCGGACACGGCGGTAAACGTCATAGCGGATGCCCAAGGCGTCAGGCGACAGCCGGCCTGTCCGCCGAAGCCTTGGCGAAGGCGGGAGGGCTTCGCCACCTGCGTTTCAGTGTCAGGCCGGGGACGGGTCTCTGGCAGAGACCGGGCGCGCTCGGTGTGTGAGATGCCGTCGATTGCCGATCCCCGGTCCGCGAACCCGGCAGGCTGCTGTTCTTCGGCAGCCTGCCACCATCGGAGGCCAGCGTGACGCGGTATGTCGTCGTCGGCACGGCCGGGCACATCGACCATGGCAAGAGCGCACTCGTGAAGGCCCTGACCGGCACTGATCCGGACCGACTGAAGGAAGAGAAGTTGCGCGGCATCACGATCGACCTCGGGTTCGCGCATCTGAACGAGGGCGAGACGCAGCTTGCGTTCGTGGACGTGCCCGGTCACGAGCGATTCGTCAAGAACATGCTCGCGGGCGCGAGCGGTATCGACGGGGTGCTGCTGGTCATCGCGGCCGACGAATCGGTCATGCCGCAGACACGCGAGCACTTCGACATCTGTCGTCTGCTTGGCGTGTCGACCGGCGTCGTGGCGTTGACCAAGGCGGATCTGGTCGATGCCGACACGGTGGAGTTGGTCCAACTCGAGACGGCAGAGCTCGTCGCGGGGTCGTTTCTCGAGGATGCTGCGGTCGTACCGGTGTCTGCCCGGACGGGTGAGGGGCTGGCCGAGGTCCGGAGTGCGCTGCTGGAGATGGCCGGCCAGGCCCGCACCCGCTCGCCGCGCGGGGCGATCCGGTTGCCGATCGACCGCGCTTTCTCGATCAAGGGGTTCGGCACCGTCGTGACCGGGACGCTGGTCTCCGGTCGGGTTGCGGTGGATGCGATGTTGACGGTGCTGCCCTCTGGTCGCGATGTCAAGGTGCGGGGCCTGCAGGTGCACGGTGCCGCGCAGCCGGTGGCGGTGGCCGGGCAGCGTGTGGCGGCCAACCTGTCCGGTGTGGACGTGTCGGAGATCGCGCGGGGCGACACGGTCGTGACCCCCGGGTGCTTCGAGGCGACGCGGCGGGTCGACGCGGTGCTCGACCTGCTGAGGTCCGCCCGCCGGCTGCGGCACGGCGCCCGGGTGCGGTTTCATCAGGGCACCAGTGAGGTGCTCGGCCGGGTCGTCCTGGGGCCCGGACTCGGGGAGACGGGCGACGCCGGTGATGCCCCGGGAGAGCTCCTGCCCGGGGGGCGCGGGTTCGTCCGGCTGCGGCTGGAGCAACCCGCGGTGTTGACCCGAGGGGACCGGTTCATCTTGCGGGCGTACTCGCCGTCCCTCACCATCGCGGGGGGGCAGGTGCTCGACCCACAGCCGCCGCGTGGGGGAATCCGAACGGCCGCAGCGCGTCGGCGGCTCGAGCGGCTGCTGGATGGGGTCGTGGGGGAGGTGCCGGGCGCCCGAGATCTGGCCTTTGGCGTCCTGGTCAGAGAGCGTGGAATCGCCGGGCTGCCGCTGGCGGCGCTCGTGACACGAGCCGGCGTGTCCCCGGAGTCGGTTGATGCTGTTGCGGGCCGACTCGTGGCGTCCGCCACCGTGCGTCGCATCGGGGACCTGATCGTCGATGCTGCGGCGTTGGCGGCGGTCAGCGATCGGTTGATCGACATGGTGACGACGTTTCATGCATCCCACCCGCTGAGTGAGGGGCTGCCGCGGGAGGAGGCGCGCGAGCGTCTGTTTCGACACGGCGCACCGGCGGTGTTCGAGGCGGTGCTCGAGCAACTGGTCGGAGACGGCCGCCTGCTGGCACGTGATCATCTGGCGCTGACACGCCATCAGGTGACGCTGTCGCCGGAGGAGACGCGCGCCAGTGAGGCCGTACAGGCGTTACTGGGCGATGCCGGGTTGCGTCCACCCGTGCCGGCGGTGATCTGCGAACAACTCGGGTGCGACACGGCGGTGCTCGACCGGGTGCTGAAGCTGCTGGCGCGTCAACAGCGCGTGGTGCGGGTCGGGGCGCTGGTGTTCGACAGCGCGGCGCTGGAGACGCTCAAGCAGGACGTGTTGCGCCTCAAGACCTCAGCCGGGACGGAAACGATCGACGTCGGCACCTTCAAGCAGCGCTATGGGATCAGCCGCAAGTTCGCGATCCCACTGCTCGAGTACTTGGACCGGGAGCGGGTGACCCGGCGAGTTGGACAGCAGCGCATCGTGTTGTGAGCGCCTCCAGAGGGCCCGGTCGAGAAGAGCGTCACAGGTCTGGCCGTCGGTCCATCCCGTCTGGCGGCGTTGCGCGTCGGTCGAATACTGTCTGTATGCTCCCTTCTCGCGCCGTGCACTGGCCGCGCGCGGCATGCGGACGACGCCCACGAGAAGGCGAACGTATTCGTGACCGGACCCTGACGCAGAGGGCGGACGCGGGAGAGCAGGAGGACCAGATGGCGTCGAGGCCGTCCCCTCTGCCCCGTTGTTCGCCGTCGGTTGGGCGCGCAGGCTTTGGGCTTTGCACCCCACGGGCATCTATACTGTAGACTAAAATCTACGCCGGGCGTATGTGTATCATGCCCGGTGAGCCGAGTGGCGACGGCGACGCAGCAGATCGATGCGTGAGGAGTGGCATGGACAACGTAGATCGCCAGTGTTTCACGGTGGGTGTGTTTCAGGATGTCGAGTCGGCGGAGCGCGGGCTGGAGGCGCTCACGAAAGAAGGACTTGCGGCAGAGTCCTTGTCGCTGATCAGCAAGGAGACTCCGGAGGCGGCGGCGCTCTTGCAGCGTACCTTCGGTGTCGAAGGCGGCAGGCTGGACATCGTGAGAATCGGGCCGGTGGTGGCGCACGGGCCGCTGGTGGGGGTGCTGCAGGGGCCGGCGCGGGATCTGGACCGGTCCGGGGTGGCTGCCACCATGCGACGCGCCGGGTTTCAGGTGCACGACGGGTTCATCTATGAAACGCTGACCGCGCGAGGCGGCGTGATGGTGGGGGTACACAGCGAGCCGCGCGCCGCTGACGCGCTGGCGGTGATGTTTGCGTATGGTGGCGGCAACGCCGCCATCGGCGCCTGGGCGGGGCGCGTCTAGCAGTGCGTGGCGATATGTCCGCGTCGCACCGAGACCCGTCTCGAGAGACGTGGCGTCCGGCTTCGGCAAGACGCGACGAAGGCGTCGGTCGGCGGGATGCGACCGAGAAGCCACGCAGGCACCCGAGACAACAGCGCCGGTTCTGGCGGGATGCATCGGCGGCCGATTGCCGGCGCCCTTCTGCAACGGGCCGCCCAAGCGCACGGCCGCGGCGTCTAAAGATGCGGGCAGCGGTGCCACCTGGAGTGGCCGCGGGGGATGAGGGCCTGGCGATCAGCGTCACGGCCGTGGGCATGACGTAAGTACCTGGTGCCATGATGGTTATGTGTGCCCTGGCAGTGTGCGCGAGCCGTGCGGCGTCCCGGTACCGGCTTTGCACTCTGGAGTGTATGACCGTGGCAGACAACGAGAGAGCCTGGAGGGAGCGCATCGCGTGAACGGCCTGGGCCTCGGTCAGATTCCGTTTCCACCGGGATACAAGCCCTACACGCCACCTGAACGGCGCGGGCGGAAGCGCCGCGCGGCCGCGCAGCGGGCGGCGGGTGGCGCCCGGGCCCGCCGTGGCGTGGTCGGGAGCCCCGGCGGCACGGTTGCCAAGGTCGGTACGGGACACTGGCTGTCGATCAATCCGGACGGTGGGACCAACTATGTTCCGTTCCTCGGGGTGCAGCGCGAGCGGATTCGCGGGGCGCTTGGCGCCTCGGTCGCCAGCCATGTGGTCGGGATCGTCCTGCTGTTGCTGGTGATCCGGGCCGCGCCAGCGACCGAGGCGTTCTTCGAAGTCAACCGGACCAACTACCAGCTCGTCTGGATTCCTCAGGCCGGGCCGGGCGGGGGTGGTGGTGGTGGCGGCAACGAGTCGCTCGAGGCGAACGCGCTTGGCGAGGCGGATAGTTTCCACGTGCTGCTCCCATAGACGGCCGGAGGAGCCCTCGAGGGCGACGTTCTCGGCGAAGGCATCCAGCAGGGAGGGAGCCGCGGCGAACAGACTGCGTCGGTCCTCGGTCGAAAGCGAGTCGAAGGCGCGTGAGACCTCTATGCCCGCCGCATAGGCGGTCTCGACGAGCAAGCCCCCAACCGCCCCCCCAGTGGTCTCGGAGACGAAATCCGCTGGCGGGGTCAGCCGTCGAGGCGGCGGGGCAAGGGCGAGATCGAGGTGAGAGGCGCCTGCGACGAGTATCTCGCCAGCCGTCTGCACCTGTCGAAACGCCTCGGCTATGTCCTCCGCCAGCTGCGCGACCTCGAGCGGGTGGTCGAGAGCGAAACGGACGTCATCGAGGCGACAATCATCTCCGTAAAGCTCGAGCACGGCAGCAATCTCACTTTCGATCACCTCGACTTCATCTACCGCGTCGAGGCGCTGGATGAGGTCGCGTAAGGTCGATTCCAGGGTGTCCTGTCGGGCGTTCAGGGCCGTGCGACGCAGCCTCACGTCGCCGGCAGACGACCCGCCGGTCTCCGCCATCAGCGAGAACAGGTCCCGGATAGCGGTCACCGGGCAGTCAACGCGCAAGCTGTCGCCATCGCGCAGGAGCACGAGGGGGATTATGGATCCAGCGGTATGGCTCCTGACAAGGCGGCCGAACTGCCAGGTATCCGCAAGGCGAAAAGGGGGCGATGAGAGGATGCGATCTCCCTGGCGCAGCCCCGCCTCGGCGGCCGGGCCGCCCGGCAGCACGTAATGCACGCACAGGTCCCCGTCTCCGCAGTCGATCACGCGGGCGCCGATCACGCCAAACTCGCAGGGAAGCTCCGCCGGGATTGAACGTTGTACGTGGGCCGCCTCTTCAGCCGGAGCGGCCGGCGGCAGGGCAC